>NZ_LSRW01000097.1:0-10031 GCF_003104955.1 Steroidobacter cummioxidans
GTCCTGATGGCAAAGCTCTCATTGTGTTGATAAACCTCGGAATGCAACACCATATCCTTGTTCAAAGGAACAGATGTGCAGTAGAAATTTTCCGCGGGGATAGGAACTACTACTTTTCGCTCTAGACCTTTCTCGCCATCACCCGGCGTTGCAGAGAACCAATTCCCTCGAACCAAATCGACAATATCGGCAGCTGTATACTCGGTAAAAAAAGAATAGCCAGTCCCAGGCCTATGTCGCGACAGAGCAAACTTGCTCCATCCCAGTGTGGGAGCATGGATCCCAGTCGCTATCTCCATATCCTTCATATTTCTTCCCTGCAGGCTGATTACTGGATCAACACTGATTGGTAAATCAAAATGAAGCTAGCGTCAATTCTGACGCCGAATCTCGTTTTTCTCTGGTGTGCTGGCAGCCGGCTGATACTCGAGCAGATAATTCAAGTACACGACGGCTCTACACCATTGGCGCGAGCGGTCCGGTTTGCCGCCGATGGCGTCAATTGTCACGGCGATGCCGGCGTGTGCGGCGGCATCTTTCGCAGGAGAGTAAGGAGTTTGCTACTCGTCTTCGAGGGCGGCGCGCGTTTCTTTGACCATGACGTCATGCGCGCCGCCTTCGTGAATGGTCACCGCTGACACTGCCGTGATGCGTGCGGTACGCTGCAGCTCAAAGATACTCAGGGCACCACAGTTGCACATGGTCGAGCGCAACTTGGCCAGCGTTCCGTCGAGATTGTCCTTGAGCGGGCCAGCATAGGGGACATAGGCATCCACCCCCTCTTCGAAGGCGAGCCCGTTCTTGGTGCCGCTGCCGTCGTCGTAGCGCTGCCAGTTGCGCGCGCGATTGCTGCCTTCGCCCCAATACTCTTTGACAATGGTGTGGTTGAGCCGCAGCTTGCGGCCGGGCGCTTCTTCGAAGCCGGCGAAATAGCGCCCCATCATCACGAAATCGGCACCCATCGCGAGCGCCAGGGTGATGTGATAATCGCGGGTGATACCGCCATCGGAGCAGATCGGCACGTACGTGCCGCTTCTCTGGCAGTACTCCTCGCGAGCGCGTGCGACCTCGATCACGGCTGTCGCCTGGCCTCGCCCGATGCCTTTCTGCTCGCGAGTAATGCAGATCGAGCCGCCGCCGATCCCCACCTTCACGAAATCGGCGCCGGCATCGGCCAGGTAATTGAAGCCCTCGCGATCTACCACGTTGCCCGCTCCGATCGGTGTCTGGGGATAGTTCACCTTCACGAATTCGATCGTGTCGGCCTGCCATTCCGAATAACCGTCGGAGGAATCGATGCACAGGATGTCGACGCCGGCCTCCACCAGCGCTGGCACGCGCTCGATGTAGTCGTGCGAATTGATGCCTGCACCGACGAGGAGTCGCTTCTTGTCGTCCACGAGTTCGAGCGGGAACTCCTGCGCAGCATCGTAATCCTTGCGGAAGACCATGTAGTGCAGGTGCTGCCGATCATCAATGACCGGCAGACAGTTGAGCTTGTGCGACCAGATCAGATCGTTGGCGGCTTCGAGGTCGATGCCGACGCGGCCGCATTTCAGGTTCGCGAACGGCGTCATCAGCTCGGTAACGGGCGTGTTCGGCGGCGTTCGTCCCGGCCGATAGTCCCTGCCGGCAATGACGCCGACCAACCGGCCCGTAGGCGTACCGTCTTCCGTCACCGCGACAGTGGAGTGTCCGGTCCTGCGCGTTGTCGCCAGCACGTCGGCCAGCGTCGCCGACGGGCGAACGTTGCTGTCGCTGACCACGAAGCCGGCTTTGTGGCTCTTCACGCGGCGTACCATTTCGGCTTGCGACGCGATGGATTGCGAGCCGAAGATGAAGGCGAGCCCACCGGAGCGCGCAAGTGCGATGGCCAACTTGTCGTCGGAGACGGCCTGCATCATCGCGGAGGTGATCGGAACTTTGATGCTGAGAGGGACGGCGCTGCCGCGTGGAAATCTAACTAGCGGAGCGGTCAGGTCGACAGCGGAGGAGACGATTCCCTTGCGAGTGAGATTGGGAACCAGGAGGTATTCGCCGAAAGTACGACTCGGCTCGTCGTATATATGCGCCATGCGACTATATACAGCAAAGCGTCTGCTCGATCAACGGCATGGCCAAGGCCGTCAGCGTGCGCTCGAGCCCGACGCCGATCAACGTCATCGAGCTCATGCGGGCGTGTGCTTCCTGATCCCAGCAAGCTTGCAAGATGCAATCCGCCAAACCCCTGATCATGCGATGCTTCTTTGCCGTGACGGTTTCCTCGCGTTCGATGATGCGTGCCCCTCGCGTTGAGCGTCACTGGCTGCGCGGACCAAGGCGAATCCTGAACGCTCCCAACAGTTCATAATCGGCCAGTACTTTGCTGGCGGGCGTGTTGGCAAGCCTTCAGTCATTGGACGCCGCTCGTTGAGCTGCGCTCGGATCTGATGTATGAGCTGAATTGAAATCGGTTTCCCTGCCGCATTTGTTTGCAACGTTGAATATTCATGAGCGAGATGAAAACGTACACGAGCGTGACAGATCTGGAGGATGTCAAATATCTTCTGGTTGTCGATTTGGAAGCCACTTGCAGTGACGATGATTCGATCCCTCATGAGCAAAGAGAGATCATCGAGATCGGCGCTGCTCTACTGGAATCGCCGAGCGCCGTGAAAATAGATGAGTTTCAAAGTTATGTGCGACCTTTGAGACACCCAAAGCTCACACGGTTCTGTACCGACCTTACAGGAATAGGACAATCGCAGGTTGATGAGGCGCAGATTTTTTCAGATGTGATCGAACGCTTCAAGAACTGGTTGGGCGACCGGAAGGATGTTCTTTTCTGTTCCTGGGGGATGTATGACAGGAAACAGCTCGAGCGTGATCTGGCCTACCATCACATGACATTGGATGGTTTGGAAAAACATCTGAATATCAAGCAATGCTTCATAGACACGGCCAAGCTTCGATACAGGCCCACCTTGCCTGAAGCATTGAGTGAAATTGGTTTGAGTTTTGAAGGAGACCTGCATCGGGCTCTGGTCGATGTTTCGAATACAATAATTCTTCTACGCCACTGCTTGGCCAGGAGCTAAGTGTTGTGCGACAGGTCAAAAGACCGCGAACCGGGCGCTGCAGTGAATCCGCAGGGCGCCAGATCGAGCCAGCCCTCCTGCTACGTGCGCGGCCTGCCTGACGCCGGAGATGGATCCGCGATGATCTGTCGTAGCCAGCGCCACGACAGCCACGACATGAGGGCGCCATAGCCAGCATCATGCCATTGAGGCGTGCGCCCGTAGGCTAGAAGCGCATGATGTTCCGCTACCCGCTGAGCCATGGTCTTCCACTGCTCGAAGCTCTTGGGTTGGTCGTTATACGTCTTTGCTGCATCGAGCGCGTGGCACAGGGAATCGATCTCGACAGATCGGTGGCAAAGAAAGGTACTCGCGAAGGTCGGCAGCGTTCGCGTAACAAACGACAGATCGAACCAGGACACACCCCACCCGACGATGATCACGCTCTTCGGGGCGATCTCGAGCTGCTCGAGCCAGGCACATAAGGCTCGGTCCACGAGTGCTGCAGGTTCTCCAATGTGCAGATCGTCAGGTGCGATCCCAATCGCACGCAGGCTTTCGGCATCGTACTGCGCGTCCCGCCATCCTATTCGCGCCGAGAAAACCTGATCGCCGCAGATACAAACGCCTATCTGTATCATGCGATGCGTATCGACATCCGGACCGCTGGTTTTACAGTCGAGACCGACGAATGACTTCGCGGTCGACGAAGCACCGTCGGAGCGGCTCACACAAAGTGGACTATCCACCACGGAGTTCATGGGCAATTTTCTCCCGGATGGCAGTGGGCATCGTGGGGATCTCCAGCAAGCTCGTATACTTGTACGGCACGTTATCGAAGCGCGGCACCAGCTCGACGCAGTAGTGGAAGTCTATTTGTCCGGCGATGGCTCCCAAGTCCCACCAGATATTGAGACCGTCCGGGTCGTAGGTGCGCTCGATCGCTTTCGCGGTCGATTGGATGAGCTTCACCAGCTCGACCTGCTCGTCCCCCGTCAAACTGTCCGGGCCTGGTATGCATCGGCGTGACGCAATCACCGCGCTGCCCCGGGCGCGACAGCGTTCTGGCACGATTGCAACGAAGTAATCTGCCGCATCGAGCACGACGCAGCTCGCATCCTGGATCTCGCGACAGACTCGACATTCCGATGGCCGCATCTCTCTGGCAGCCGCGAGGCGTGTCGGAGGCGACCGCACCGGGTTCATTAGTTTCTTTGACAGCGCGGTAAGGTCATCGGGTCGCGCGATCTCGAGCGTTCGGCTGCTGACGAATGTATACGGCTGGTCTGCGTACCTCGGAATTACCTGGACATGCGCGTGGGGTTCCGATTGACCCGCAGCGACGCCGCTGTTGCAAAAGACGTGAATTCCGTCCACGGTCAGAGCGCTCTGCAGTCTCTCGCTCATCGCCAGCGCCAGATCGAGTATCGCGCGCGCTTCAATTGCTGTGAGCTCGGAAAAGGCGTGCACGTGGCGCCGTGGTGCAATCAGGGTGGCTCCGCTCATGCGCTGACGCGGATTGAGCAACGCGACAGCATGCTCTTCTTCCACGAGCGGAAACCACTGTAGCCGTCCGGCGATGCATTCGCAGAAGCGGCAAAAGGGAGCGTCAGGAAAGCGATACGGCATGCGGCGATCCATCCATGAACCGGTTCATGACGCGGCAGCCTCCTCGATGACGAGGCGAGCATCTGCACCGCGTGCGTCAAATGTGGTGAGGCACCCGATCGGCATTGTGAGCATCGGCTCAGAGTGTCCGAGATCGATGTCTATTGCGATTGGAATGTTGCGGTATCCAATGACATCCATGACCACGTCGGCCAACGAGACTCCCTCCACGGGAAGCGCGTCGGGACACCGGCCGATCATGACTCCCGCGGCGCGCGTAAACACATCGGCATCACGCAGGTGTACCAATGCGCGATGAAAGCGTGGGATAAAAGCTTCCGCGCCGTTCGCCTCCAGGAAAACGATACGGTCGACAAAAGACGGGCAGTAAGGAGTGCCGATCAGCATATTGATCGTTTCGACATTTCCACCAACGAGTCGGCCCCGAGCGAACCCGTGCTGGATGACGGACCAGGTGGCGTCGTGCCGAGCAGCATGGTGAGCGCTGAGTTTCGCGTCATTCCAGTCTAGTCGTGGATGGATCCAGAAGCCTGGCGAGCGCAGCTCGCGCGGCTGTGTGGAGCCACCGATTGCGTGCAGGAAGTGAGCTTTGCATTCCGGCAACGGCCCTTGCGGATCTCCCCATTGGGGCAGCAACGCAGGGCCGTGTAACACGACCTGCCCCGTCCTGGCATGCAAAGCCGCCAGCAGCGCGGTCGCATCGCTGTAGCCGCAAATCAGCGTGGGATGGCGCGACAGCAAATCCCAGTCCACAAATCTAAGGACCTCGTTGGAGTTGAAACCGCCGATCGATGTGATGACGAGCTTGACGTCGGGATTCGCGAACATCTCGTGCAATTGAGCCGCGACTTGTGCCGGAGCCATCGCCCGGTAACCGACTTTGTCTTTCACATTCGGCCGATTGTGAACACGACCGTTCACCGCCTCTTGCAGATTGGTGATCGCGCGCTCTGTGCGGCCTGGAAACGCATGAACAGTCGCGGCCGCCGGGCTCAGTATTCCGATTCTCGAACCCGGAGTGAATCTTTGCGCGCGTTGCAGGGGGATGGTCATGGCCGAAGCGGAGTCGTAGATATGGTCTGCATCGACGCTTGAATGTGCTCCCACACGCGCTCGAGAATGGGCGGCAGATGCGGGAATGCGTTCTCTTGCAACTGCAGCTCTTGCCGGGTGAGCACGTAAAGCGCCTCGAGACACGCCAACAGCTTGTCTTTTTCCAGAGCATCGGGATGTGTCTCACGCAGAGCCGTGACCAGCGCCTCGGGCAATCGCGACTCGATCCTCCTGTGCCCGCCCTGGGGAAAGCCGAGACGATGCAAGATCACTGGTAACAGTGCATTCTCTCGAGCGTAGTCGATCGCCCGTGCGCCCGCGAAATACTCGCCGCGGGCGATTCTGGCAAAGCTATACCAGAGCCAGCCGCACATCTTCTCCAGAAGGACCCGCGCGTCCACCGATACATCGACCGTAAACGTCACGCGCCCGAACCTGTTCTCCGGATCGTGCAGTTTGATTGGGAGCGTCGGTAGCGCGAGCACGTCCCCAGCGACGATCATGGATGCATCCACTTTGACCATCCGCCCCTGGTGCGTGATATAGGCGACGTACATATTTGATCGGCCGAGATGCGACGCATCGAATTGCACCAGCACATCTCCGATCCGACCTGTGATGGCACCGAACTGCTCGGCAGTAAGCCTAGCTTCACCTGGCGGGTCTCTCACGCACACGAGATCCAGGTCCGAGTACTCGTCGCATTCCCCAGACGCGACACTCCCGAATATTCCCAGGCTGAAGTCATCACGCTCTCTTGCAACGTCGACACAGCACTGCAGCGCGCGCTTCTGCGGCTCCGGCAGTGAACGCAACAACGCGTTCAGTTCTGGGTGATCGATGCCCATCTCACTAAGGGATGATCGAGTAGCCGTTCATTCGAGGCAGTAGTTGCAGATCGCGGATATCCGAGTGCGAAAGCAGCCACAACAGATATCGCTCCACCCCCATGCCGAATCCCGATGTGAGCAAGGGCTTCTGGTCTTTGAGATCGATGTACCACTGGTAGGCACCTTGCTCCACCTGGTGCAAATCCAATGCTCTTCTGACCTGCGCACCGTCAGAGTGCCGTTGACCCAGCCCGATCACTTCACCCACCCCGATCAGCAGGTCAGCGTTGCACGCGCTGCCGTCCTCGGCGAATGCCTGGTAGAACGGGACCGCGAGATGATCCCAGTGCGTCACCCAGACTGCTCCGCCACAGTACCGCATCAACTCTCTCTCGCCTGCGCGGTTCAACGTCCTCCAATTCTCCATCCGGATGACGTATCTCGAGTCGTCCCTCAGGATGCGAGCCGCCTCCTGAAACGTCAGTCGAGGAAAAATTCGCGCGACCCGGACAGAGAATTACATCAAGATGTGATGTACCTATTCCTGCGGTTCCGAGCTCGCCCTGGAATCGCTCGAGTACCGCCTGCGTCACGTAACGAAAGTAGCTCTCTGCTACGTCGATCTGATCCTCGAGCCCGAGGCAGAGCTCTGCCTCGCTGTGATAGAACTGCGAAAGGTGAGTTTCGTCCGCCGACTCCCCGCGAAAAGACGGCATCACGTAGTAACACCCTTCCGGATGGAACCTGCAGCCGTACTCCAGCATGAACTGCATTGAATCTGCCAGGTAGGTCCGTTGGCCGAACAGATCGATCTCGACCGGGAGCGAATCGCTGCCGAGGCCCATCGGGCTGGAAATCGCATTGGTCGTGATCGGCAGGTGGAGCGTAATGCAGTCACGCCGTCGCCAGAAATCCATCGTGGCAACGGAGACGAGGTTTTGGATCCCCACGACGATCTTGAACCACGGATCATCGAGTATCTGCAGAAACCTCGCGGGGTCCTGCCAGCGGCGCGCGAAAGCACCGGGTTCGAGCGTTGCTGTTCCCTTCTCAGCCAGGCACTGGTTCATTGTCCTTCTCCTTGTGACACAAGCTGCTTCGCCTCAGCCCTTGATACTTGAAACAGCTGTTTTGAGTATCCGTGACTCATCACGACGATACAAGCGATCGACCTCAGTCGCGAAACTCGCCGATGGAAGAAATAGCGCTTGCCCTGATGTTCCCTTCGAGAATCTTGAAGAGCGAGCCAGGATCTCTTCAAGAAAAAATCCCGCCCGCTCGTTCAATCGCCGGTCACCAGGAACCATGGGAACATTGCGACCCAGTGTTCCCACCGAACCCGATTTATAAAATTAGATTGGTTCGTCTGTAGAGAAGGTCGAAACGGAGGACATACTTCTCACCTTTGGTAACCTCCTTCCCTTCATGAAGCAGCTGATCCTGGAACCCCAACACCAGGCCCTTCTTGGGCTGAATTACCCTGCCGTAGTCCAAGAAAACCGTCTCGCCACCTTCAAAATCGTCGTTGAGATAAACAAGAATCACCGCACGCGTTCTCTCGTTGTCGTTCTTTCTCCACGGGTGCTCACAATGCGGCTTGAAATACTGGCCCGGAGTATACTTATAGAGACGAATGTACTCCGATGGGCCTATCAGCACATTGCTCCCGAGATAAACTGGCGTGTTCGTGCCGAGGCGACTCGCCCCGTAGAACATTTCGAAGGCCAGGTCCTTATCCCATATCTCCAATCTACTATTGTTCCGGAAGTCGTTTTTATTCTGAGGTCCGTCTTTGGTAAACAACGTTCCGTCGGTGTACTCGTGCTTGGACTGAAACTCTCTCAACCACTGGTCGCAAATCTCCGGCTCAATAGAGTGCCTCCAGATCAGGGCCGCGTCATAAAACACATCCTCTGAGCTGACCCTCTCATGCATATCGATGGAACATCCAGCCAGCTCCAGGTTGTTCTCGATCAACCGCTTCCTCATCGATTCTTCATAACTCATCGCTATTCACCAACTGTCCGTGTGGGTTTCGCGGCCAACCGCCGGCCATAAAGATCCTTTGGGACGGGCCCTCATCCCAGGAATTTGAGCAATTCCTCTCTACTGATATCACCCACTTTCATCTCCTTGGTACCCACCTTATGCAGGACGGGGACGCTGCGGATGCCCAGGGCTCTGGCCCGATTCGTAACTTCAGGGGTGTCCATGTCAACCACTGACGCCTCGATGCCCATTGATTCGAGTATTTCCCGAACGCGCTTACAGCGCGAGCACCCGTCTCTTACATACAACTCCAATTCCATCTGGCTTGCCCCCGCAATGTCGCTGACTTCTAAACGAACTTCCAACACAGCAATTTCATGCTGTTATTAGAAAAAATCGTAGCTGCTTCCGGCTGTGTAGTAAATCATGTCGCACGCGGCAGGTATCCAGTCTGCGGGCGTCGTCGCGCAGCGTTTCCCCGGAGGCAACCTACCGCGACCGACGCACAGGTGATGCCGCGGCCGATCTCCCTGGCGCATTCGGTGATGAACGCCACGCTGTCTCGGGCGCCCTCCCCTTCATTGCACACCGCAAGACACTAACGTCTTGAATACAAAGCTCTTCGGCCAAAAGCGGCCACTGACTGAATCTGGCGAGCAATCAGCCCGTCGCAGGACGGACGGCACCGCGCGGCTCAATATTCCTTCAAAGCACATATATCGTTATTGTTATCGTCTGGAAACAGAATGGTGAGCCCCTGTCATCGCTTGGCGAACAACGAATCCGACGCGGGTTCAGGAGAGAGTAATGGAGCTTCCTGCTCAAATTGATTCTCAGTGGCTGATTGCAACACTCCAGACAGCGCTTCGCGAGGATATTGGATCTGGCGACCTCACAACCGAAGCGACCGTCAAGGACAGCCAGTTCGCGCACGCGCGTATCGTATCGAAGCAAGCCGGCGTTGTTTGCGGTGGCTGGGTAGCGGAACAAGTATTCAAACTGGTGGACCCGCTGCTTGAAATCCAGATTTTACGTCCCGATGGGACGCGAGTCGCTCCGGGAGATTCGATCATCGAACTTGGCGGTCGAGCCCGCAGCATTGTTACCGGGGAACGTGTCGCCCTGAACTTCCTGCAAAGGATGAGCGGAATCGCAACCTACACCCGGAAGATCTGCGACATCGTTTCACAATACGAGGCCCACATTCTGGACACCCGAAAGACCGTGCCGGGACTGCGCGCGCTGGACAAGTATTCGGTGACACAGGGCGGTGGACACAACCATAGGCTGGGCCTGTATGACATGGCACTCATCAAGGAGAATCACGTCGCTCTCGCGGGCGGCGTCAGCAACGCAGTTCAACGGGTAAGGGACAGAATGCTTGCTCTTGGCAAGACAGTTCATATTGAGGTGGAAGTGGAGACGAAGGACGAATTCTTGGAAGCCGTTCGTAGCGGTGTCGATTACGTCATGC
>NZ_LSRW01000098.1:0-18739 GCF_003104955.1 Steroidobacter cummioxidans
GGTTCGGCTGTATGTAGGGCCACGCCAGATTCACGATGGGATCGGGGAAGGCTCCGCCTTCGGTTTGATAGAGCTTGCGCAGCCGATTGAACAGCTCGGCCATGATCTCGATATCGGTGCGCGCTTCGCCAGGACCGTTCGCGCCTTTCCAATGCCACTGCAGCCAGCGTCCGGAGTTGACGAGTGCGCCGTCTTCCTCGGCAAAGCAGGTCACCGGCAGCCGGATGACTTCCGTTTGGATCTTGCTCGGATCGACATCGTTGTGGACGCCGTAGTTGCGCCAGAACTCCGAAGTCTCCGTGACCAGTGGATCCATGATTACCAGGAACTTCAGCTTCGACAGTGCCGCCGACATCTTGGCTTTGTTGGGCGCGGCGGCGAGGGGATTGAAGCCCTGCGCCAGATAGCCGTTCATCCTGCCCTGGGCCATCAGATCGAAGACCTGCAGCATGTCGTAGAGCTTGTCGAACTTCGGCAGATAGTCGTAAGCCCAGCGATTCTCGACCGTCGCGGCATCGCCCCACCAGGCCTTCTGCAAGCTGACGAAGAAGCTCGGGAAGTTCTGCCAGTAGCTCACTTGATTCGGGCGCAGTGGCTGCTGGGCGCGTACTGCGACGTACTTGCTGTAATCCTGCTCCCTGTCGAAGGGCAGCGAGATATAGCCCGGCAGCGAGTTGGAGAGCAGGCCGAGATCCGTGAGGCCTTGGATATTGGAGTGACCGCGCAGCGCGTTCATGCCACCGCCGGAGACACCGATGTTTCCTAGTAGCAGCTGCACCATCGCCGCACAGCGAATCATTTGCGAGCCGACGGAGTGCTGCGTCCAGCCAAGCGCGTACATGATCGTCATGGCGCGCCTTGGGGTCGCCGTGGAGCCGATCATCTCGCAAATCTGCTGAAACTTTTCCTGCGGCGTGCCGCAGACGCGCTCGACCGTTTCCGCCGTGTAGCGCGAGTAGTGTTGTTTCATCAGATTCAAAACGCAGCGCGGATGCGCCAGTGTCGGATCGATGCGGGCAAAGCCATCGCTACCGATCTCATATTCCCAGCTGGTTTTGTCGTAGCTGCGATTGTCGGCGTTGTAGCCCGAGTACAGGCCGTCGTGAAACGCGAAGTCTTCCCTCACGATGAAGCTCGCGTCGGTGTAGTGCATGACGTAGTCGCGCTGGACCTTGTCGTTGGCCAGCAGGTAATTGATGACGCCGCCAAGAAACGCGATGTCGGTGCCAGGGCGGATCGGCGCATACACATCGGCGACCGAAGCCGAGCGTGTGAAGCGTGGATCGACGACGATCAATCGCGCCTTGTTGTGCGCTTTGGCCTCAGTGACCCATTTGAAGCCGCACGGATGCGCCTCGGCGGCGTTGCCACCCATGATGAGGACCAGGTCGGCATTCTTGATGTCGACCCAGTGATTCGTCATCGCTCCACGGCCAAACGTCGGGGCAAGACCTGCCACCGTCGGGCCGTGTCACACACGCGCCTGATTGTCGAACGCCAGCATGCCCAGACTGCGGATCACCTTGTGGGTGATGTAGCCGGCTTCGTTGCTGCTTGCCGAAGCTGCCAGCATGCCGGTGGTCAGCCAGCGGTTCACGGTCTGACCCTCGGCGTTCTTCGCGATGAAATTCGCGTCGCGATCCTGCTTCATCAGTCGGGCGACGCGCTCCATGGCTTCATCCCAGGTGATGCGCTGCCAGCGATCCGAGCCGGGCGCGCGATACTCCGGATACTTGAGTCGGCTCGGGCTGTGGATGAAGTCGATCAGCCCCGCACCCTTGGGACACAACGTGCCGCGATTGACCGGGTGGTCGGGATCGCCCTCGATGTGAAAGATGCTCGGGGTGGCGTTCTTCGCCTTATCGCCCAGCGAATACATCAGCAAGCCGCAGGCGACTGAACAGTAGGGACAGGTATTGCGGGTCTCGGTGGCGCGAGCCAGCTTGAACTGGCGCACCTCGGCCAACGCCAGACCCGGTGAGAATCCAAGCAGCGCCAGGCTCGAACCCGCCAGCCCGCCGCCGGTGATCGCCAGGAACTGGCGCCTCGTCATATCGCTCATGGAAGAACTCCTGTGCGGGCATGACACGAGGCTCAGTCTATGCCCGCATGGAGGGGGTCGCAATGCGCCCGCACAGCGTCGGAATCGTCACGACACCAGCGATTCGATCGCTTTCACAGCCGCTTGTAGGCCGTCTTCCTTGCGCATCTTTTCTCCTATGGCTTGGGCGCGTGCTCGCACGTCGTCTTGCTCGGCGAATCGGATGCTGTCCGCGAGTGTCGTGGCATTCAACGCTTTCCAGCTGGACAGCTTGGCTGCAATGCCCGCCTGATAGAGTCGCTCGGCCCAGAAGGCCTGATCGCCTGCGAACGGCACGACGACCGACGGGATGCCGGCGCGTGAGGCGGAATGCGTAGTGCCCGAGCCGCCATGATGTACAGCGACTGCTGTCCGCGGCAGCAGCCAGTCATGCGGCGTGTCGCCGACGGCCAGAATGTTTGCAGGAAGCTGCGAGACATCGATGCCGCTCCAGCCCGGATAGAACAATGCGCGGCGACCCGCCAATCCGCCGACGATCGCTTCGAGCATACGCCGAGGCTCGAAGCCGCCCATGCTGCCGAAGCCGATATAAATGGGCGCTTCACCGGCCGCGAGGAACTCGCTCAGTCGGGCGGGCGGAGTCCAATCCTTGGCCGGTAGCAGCCACTGGCCACAAACGAGCGTGTTGCTGGGCCAGTCATCGGGTCGAGGCAGCAAGTTTGGCGACACGCCATACAACATGGGATGCCCGACCCAAATGGACTTTCGCGGCGGCAGTGCGCAGACGCGCTGACGAGCTGCATTCGTCGATTTGCGGAACGCTCTCCATACCAGACTGTTGATGAGCTGCTGACTCATCCGATTGAACATCCGCGGCAGCTTGCCCGGCGGCAACAGCGGGGAGGCGAACGCCGAGGTCGGCGTGAGAGGAAACAATCCGGCGCCAATGGCCTGCACGCCGAGATATTCAGCCGCCGACAAGCCCACGAATCCAGCGAGCCCCGAGATGACGATGGCGTCACAGCCTCTGCCAAATTCCACGGCGGAACGCAGCCAATTCTCGGCATTCTCATTTGCCATCCGCGTCAGCTCCCTCGGGGCGTTGCCGTTCTTCTGGAACGCGGCGCCCTCATGTCCCAGCACGTCTCGAATGTTTCCTGCCAGGGGCGTGGCCGGGACGCCCAGTGCTGTTGCTGTACCGAGGGACGCGCCTTCTGCGAGTAGATGCGCTTCGTGGCCGGCGTCGATCAATGCGCGGCTCAACGCCGCAAGCGGCCGAGTGTCGCCGTCGGAGCCGTAGGTCAGGACGAGAAATTTCATGATTTCGAGGTGCGCGAGCCTTTTAGGAACAGATCCAACACTGCAGTGAACTCGTCGTGCAGATCGGCCTTGGGCGTGGTGAGCCAGCGCATCAGCGCGGCCAGATACATGAAGTGAAAGAACAGCGCCAGTCGGGCGGCCGGCTGGTTGTGTCGCAGTTCGCCGGACTCTTGACCAGAGGCGATGAGGGCGAAGAACGCCCGCACGAGATCGGCGCGCGCGTCGTTCTCATCCACGTTCGGCTCACCGACGTTCATGAACCGATAGCGCAGATAGGGCAGCAGATAGTCACGATGCTGTTCGTGCCACGATGCTGAAGCATCGAGCAGCCGGCGCATGCCGCGCTTGAAGTTTGCATCGGCGAGGCAAATCGGCAGGAGGCGCTCGAGATCCTCCTCGAGCTGCACGTGAAACCAGTGCGCCAGCACCGCTTCCTTCACTGGGAAGTGGCTGTATAGCGTGCCCTTGGCAACGTCCGCTTCTGCGGCGATTTGCTCCATCGTGACGGCGGCAAAGCCGTGCGCCTCAAACAGACGAAAGCCCGTCTGTGCGATGTGGTCGAGCTTTTCCTGGCGTTTGCGCTCGCGGCGGCCCGGTTCGGTCATGACGATCTCAAAATTGAACGACGTATATAATTGTACGTCGTTCAGAAATTGGCTGCAAACGTCCGAAAGGTCGACGCGCGTTCGCCGGTAACGCGTGGCTATTCACCGGCAGTGCGTTGCATTGATGGCTTGCTGTCCGGATACTGCCCTCAACAGCTTCTAGTTGAGGGATAAACAACACGTGCTGTTCGCCGCAGAGACCTGGCCATTCACCGTGGCAACCTTCCTGCTCCTGCTGATCGCGATCGTGGAAGGCATCGCGATGCTGCTGGGCTCCAGTCTCTCCCAATCGTTGCAACAGATGCTTCCGGATCACGGCGACCTCGACGCGGGGCCGTTCGACAAGGCGCTCGGCTGGTTGTCGTTTGGCCGGGTGCCGCTGCTCGTGCTGATGGTGCTGTTCCTCGCGAGCTTTGCGTTGAGCGGTTTCGCGCTCAATCTGATCGTGCGGCACTTGTTCGGTTTCTGGGTGCCGCCGCTGCTCGCGGGCAGTGCCGCGTTCCTGATTACTCTGCCGGTGGTGCGTTTCGCAGGTCGCGGGTTGGCGCGCCTCATCCCCCAGGATCAAACCTATGCCGTTTCGTTCGACTCGCTGGTCGGTCGAGTCGCGACCATCGTCGGCGGCACCGCGCGGCCGGGCTATCCGGCCCAGGCCAAGGTGGCGAACGAGCACGGACAAACCCTTTATGTGATGGTAGAGCCGGAAGCCGAGGGCATGACGTTTCAAAGCGGGGAACGCGTGCTGCTGAACAAGCGCATTGCCGGCAATCGTTTCGCCGGGGCATTGAATCCCTGGCCGGATTTGCTCTGATTCGTCAACGTTCCTGGGGAGGTACTGATGTCGGACTTGATGCTGGAAAATTTGATCCTGGCGGGCATCGCATTTTTCGCGCTGCTGGTGGTAGGAATCATTTTCTCGCGGCTGTATCGCCGCTCGTCGAAGGAGCGAGCTTTCGTGCGCACCGGACTGGGTGGGCAGAAAGTGGTGATGGATGGCGGCGCCATTGTTTTCCCCGTGTTCCACGAGACCATCCTCGTGAACATGAATACGCTCAAGCTCGAAGTCATGCGGTTCGGCAAAGATTCGCTGTTCACTAAAGACCGCATGCGCGTGGACGTGGTCGTTGCGTTCTTCGTACGCGTCGTGCCGACCAAGGAAGGAATCGCGAATGCCGCGCAGACCTTGGGTCAACGCACGATCGCTCCCGAGCAATTGTCACAATTGGTCGAGGATAAGTTCGTCGACGCGCTGCGTGCTGCCGCGGTGTCGATGACCATGCAGGAACTGCTCGACAAACGTCAGGACTTCATCCAGGGCGTCCAGAACGCCGTGAGCGAGGACCTGTTGAAGAACGGTCTGGAGCTGGAGAGCGTGTCGCTCACCCGCATTGACCAGACTGCCATGCAGTTCTTCGATCCCAACAACGCGTTCGATGCCGAGGGTCTGACGCGTCTGACCGAACAAACCCAGCGTCGCAGCCGCGAGCGCAACGAAATCGAGCAGGACACGTCGGTCGCGATCTCGCGCAAGAATTTCGAGGCCAAGCAGTTGCAGCTCGAGATCGATCGCCAGAAACGCTTCGCCGAGCTCGCGCAGTCGCAGGAAGTCGCGGCACGTGAAGCCGAGCAGCAAGCCATCGTCGCGACGGCTCAGGCTGAGCGCGCTCGAGAGGCCGAGCAAGCGAAGATCGTCGCGCAACGTCAGATTCGCGAAGCGGAGGTCGCCAAGGAGCAGGCCGTGCGTCAGCGCGAAGTCGAAGCCGAGCGTGAGATCTCGATCGCCTCGATCGAACAGCAGCGCGCCACGCAGATCGCCGATCAGAACAAAGCGATCTCCATCGCGCAGAAGTCCGAGGAACAATCCAAGGCGCAGGCCAGCGCCAATCTGGCGCTCGCCGAAGCGGTGAAAGCCGAGCAGGCCGTGAAGACGGCCGAAGAGGTCGCGAGGGCCGAACGTGACAAGCAGGTGACACTGGTGCTGGCGTCGCAGGAAGCCGAGCGTCAAGCCATCAGCGTGAAGGTGTCGGCGCTTGCGGAAAAAGAGGCATCGGAGGCGAAGGCCGATGCGATCCGAACGCTCGCCAAGGCGAACCGCGAAAATTACGAGGCGGAAGCCGCCGGTAAGCGCGCTTTGAACGAAGCCATCAACACGCTTTCGAACGCGCAGATCTCGCTGCAGGAGAAGCTGGCGCTGATTCAGGCGCTGCCGAAGATCATCGAAGAGGCGGTGCGGCCGATGCAGAACATCGACTCGATTCGCATCATGCAGGTCGATGGTCTGAACACCGGCGCCGCCGGGGCGCAGGCGGGCGATCACGCGGCTGGCAATGGCTCGGGCAATCTGGCCGAGCAAGCGGTCGGCGCGGCTCTGAAATATCGCGCTTACGCGCCGGTGGTGGATCAGCTCATCAAGGAGGTCGGTCTGTCCGGCAGTGGCTTGGATGGGCTGGTGAAGGCTTCGACGGCCGTTGCGCAACCCGTGACACCGCCGGCCCCGGTGCCGGCCAGTCCGCTATGATGTTGCGATCTGCCCGCCAGGCGTCAGACGGAAATCGAGATGACAGTGGTCAAATCAGGTCGCGTGAAGTTCGCCAGTGTGATGTGTCTGTTCGGCGCGGTGCTCGCATTTGGGGCGCCGGCCGCTGACGCATCGACAAAGAATGAGTCTGTCTTCAAGACCCTCAACAGCAAGTCCGCGGTGAAGGCGGCGCTGGAACAGATCCGGCGTGAAGACGAGCGGACCTTGCGCGAGCAGATCGAGATCTCCGAGATCCCGGCCCCTTCTTACAAGGAAGAGGTTCGCGCCAATGACTACATACGGCGGTTGCGTGAGCTGGGCCTGACTGAAATCTCCACCGATGCCGAAGGTAACGTCATCGCGCGCCGTCCTGGCACGAGCCGTAACGGACCGACGCTGGTGCTATCGGCGCATTTGGACACGGTGTTCAGCGCGGACACGGACGTCAAGGTTCGCAAGGAAGGCAATCGTTATCACGGCCCCGGCATAGTCGATGACGCTCGCGGACTGACCGTGCTGCTGACCGTGTTGCGCTCGATGCAGGAAAACAAGCTGCGCACTCAAGGCGATGTTTTATTCGTCGCCACGGTGGGCGAGGAGGGCTTGGGCAATCTGCGCGGCGTGAAGGCATTGTTCCGCGATCGCAAGGATATCGACGGCTTCATCTCCGTCGACGGCATCGGGTCGCCGGACCTGCCCGCCGGTGAATCCAAAGTCGTGGCGCGCGCCGTCGGCAGCCATCGCTGGCAAATAACATTCACCGGCCCGGGCGGCCACAGTTATGGGAACTTCGGTACGCCCAGCGCAGTGCACGCGATGGGTCGAGCCATCAGCGCCATCTCCGATTTGCAGGCGCCCACCGAGCCGAAGACCACGTTCACAGTTGCTATCGTGTCGGGCGGCACTGCGATCAATGCCATCGCCGAGCAAGCCAAGCTACAGCTCGACATTCGTTCAGAATCCGCAAGCGCGATGGCTGCGCTGGAAGAACAGATCCTCGCTGCAGCTGAACGAGCCGGCGTGGAAGAGGGTAAGCGCTGGGGAGCGGCGCCGGTGCGAGTCGAGCGCACACTGCTCGGCGACCGGCCAGCCGGCGCAGGCAGCAGTGACAGTCTCATGGCCTCTACTTATATCGGAGCCATGGTGGCGCTGGGTCAAAAGCCCCCGACCCCGGTCGCCAGCAGCACCGACTCCAATGTGCCGCTGGGGCTGGGCATTCCGGCCATTACCGCGTCGGGCGGTGGCATCGGCGATAAGGCACATTCGCTGGATGAATGGTATGAACCAGTTAACGCCTGGCTCGGTCCGCAGGGAGTATTGTTGACCACGCTGGCGTTGGCCGGTATTGAGGGCGGACCGAAACCTTTGTTGCCCCGAAAACGCTAGAATCCGGGCGCGGGTGCCATTGATAAACAGGGAGAAGCCATGGGGTGCAGAATTCAGCGCGCATTGCCGCTGCTGGTCCTGGGGTTGTTGTCAGGTTGCGGTGGTGGTGGCGGCGGCGGGAGTGGTCCGATAGCTCCACCGTCCAATAACAACGGCAACTACCAGCCGGGGGTGTTTCAGCCGTCCTCCAGTTTCGCCAATCAGTGCGCGTCGCCCCGTTCAGGGACCAGCGATCGCTCCGGTTCGGCGTTCACCGAGAGCATGTTTCTGCGCTCGTGGACCAATGAGCTGTATCTGTGGTACTCGGAGGTCCCGGATCGCAACCCGACGGGCGTCAGCACGGCCAATTACTTCGATGCATTGAAGACGCCGGCGACGACGGCTTCGGGGCGGCCCAAGGACCAGTTCCACTTCACCTACCCGACGGCGCAGTGGGACCAGCTGTCGCAAGCTGGCGTCGAGATTGGCTATGGTGCGGAGTGGGTCATCACCACCTCTACATCGTCTCGCCGAGCCGTCATTGCCTACGTCGAGCCAGGCACGCCGGCGGCAAACGCCGGCCTTGGGCGCGGCGTCGAAGTGCTGTTCGCCGATAACGTCGATGTGAATGCAAACACGAACAGTGCGCTCGCGACGCTGAATGCGGCGTTCTATCCCACGGTGGCGGGCTCGCATACCTTCCAGGTCCGTGATCTCACCGGGACCGTGCGTAACATCACGATGAACGCCGTCCAGGTCACTCATCAGCCTGTGCTTGTCTCTCGCACCATCGATGCGTCCGGTGTGCCGGTCGGTTACCTGCTGTTCAACGATCACATCGCGCCCGCAGAGGCGCAGCTGGTCACTGCGATCAGATCTTTCAGCACCGCCGGCGTTCGGGAGCTGATTCTGGACCTGCGCTATAACGGTGGCGGCTATCTGGATATCGCCAGCGAGCTGGCCTATATGATCGCCGGCAACATGGCCCGGGGGCAGACCTTCGAGCGCCTGGTGTTCAACGACAAGAACCCGAACACCAATCCCATCACAGGCCAGGCGCTTACGCCCACGCCGTTTCATACTACCGCGCGCGGTTTCAGCGTCACTGCAGGTACGCAATTGCCGACACTGAACCTGGATCACGTCTACGTGATCACCAGCAGCAGTACGTGCTCGGCAAGCGAGTCCATCATCAACAGCCTGCGTGGCGTGGGCGTGCAGGTTTATCAGATCGGCTCGACCACCTGCGGCAAGCCGTATGGCTTCTATCCCCAGGGCAACTGCGGTACCACGTACTTCTCGATTCAGTTCGAAGGTCGCAACGCCGCGGGCTTCGGAGGGTATGCGGACGGATTCTCGCCGGGAGCTGTTGACTCCGGAACAGTGGTGAGAGGTTGCTCGGTCGCGGATGATTTCACGCGTGCGCTCGGTGATCCGCTCGAACGGCGGCTGTCCGCGGCGCTGGGCTATCTCGGGAGCAACAATCAGGTCTGTCCGGCGCCGAGCGGCTTCTCTCCCGAAGGCGACTTCAGCGCGAAGACGACTCTGGGTGAAACCGAGGGTGAGATGTTCAAGTCGCCGGCCCGGACGAATCGAATCCTGAGCGAGTAACGTCGTCATGCGCAGCGTCGCGTTCAGCGCTTTGGTGATGTTGTCGGCGTGCGCTTCCGTGGCCGGTCAGGATGGGCCGGCCGTGTTGACGGAAGCGACGGCGCAAACACACGACGAGTTGGTCAAGGCCGTGAGCGCGGCCTTGAATGTTCCAACCGTCACGCTCGCGGCGGATGCGCTCACGACCGACAGTGAGTTGGTGATCGAGCGTGCTCCAGCTCGGGATGCCGAGGGCCGTAGGCTGCAGGGCAGGGAGCTGACACCACCCGAGCACTTCCAACTGATCCGGGCGAAGAACCGCTGCGTGCTGGTGCACGTTCGCACCAATGCGCGGTATGAGCTGCCGAACGCCAAGTGCAGGCTGAAGTAGCCCGTCTACTTCAGTCGCCGGCTCCGTCCGCACGTTCCTTCTTCAACTTTCGCCACAGCGTCGTGCGACTGATCCCCAGTCGCTCGCTCGCTTTGGCGTACGAGCCGTCGCTCTCATCGAGCACGCGTCGAATCAGCTCGATCTCCGACTCGGCGCGATGCACGGCAATGGAGGCGGGGAGTCTGCGGGGCGTTGCGTCTGAGATTTCGGGCATCAATTCGCGCAGCTGCATATCGCTGAGCGCGGCGTCGTTTGGAGTGGCCAGCATCGCCACCCGCTCCAACAAATTCTCCAGCTCGCGCACGTTACCGGGCCATTCATACTTCCAGGCCGCATCCAACAGCTTCTGCACGCGCGGATCGTTGGTGATATCGATGCCCGCGCGCGTCGCAATTTTGCCCGCGAGGTGAGCAACCAGCTCGGGCAGGTCCTGGCGACGATCGCGCAGGCCTGGTAACTCCAGACGCAGGATGTTGAGTCTGTAATAGAGGTCCCGGCGGAAGTCGCCGGTGACGATGCGCTCGGTCAGGTCGCGATGCGTGGCTGCGATCACACGAACGTCGACGCGCGTCGGTTCGATCGCGCCTACACGCAGAATTTCTCTCTCCTGCAACACGCGCAGCAAGCGCGTTTGCAGAGACACTGGCATCTCGCCGATCTCATCCAGAAAGATCGTGCCAGTGTGGGCGGCCTCGAACAGACCCAGCTTGCCGCCGCGGCGGGCGCCCGTGAACGCGCCTTCCTCATAGCCGAACAACTCACTTTCCAGCAGCGACTCGGGGAAGGCGCCGCAGTTGATGGCGATGAAAGGTTGATTCGCACGTTTGCTCGCCGCGTGGATGCCTTGAGCGAGCAGTTCCTTGCCGGTGCCGCTTTCGCCGAAGATCAACACCGTCGCATCACTGCGTGCATATTGAGCCGCCAACGATCGGGTATGAACGATGCCCGGCGTGGTGCCGACCAGATCGCTCAATCGATAGCGAACATTCGCCGCGGGCTTGTGGCGGCGCGCGCGCAGATCGCGATCGACGCGCTGAATCGATTCCGGATCCTGGCAGGTGAGCACAGCGCCGGTCTGCGTGCCTTGCTCGGTGATGGGCAATCGACTGGTGAGCACGGCCCGTGAGCCGAGCTTCTGCAATTCATCGATCTCGGCGCGTGGCTCGCGCAGCGTGCGTGTGAGTGAAAGCTCCGGTGCGACCTCACTGAGCTTGCGGCCGACGAGGTCAGTGGCGGGTCGCTCCAGGAGCCGCGCCATGGCTGGATTCAAAATCTCGATCCGCTCGTCCATATCGACCGCGACCACGCCGTCACGCAGCTGGCCGAGAATCGTATTCAAACGCTCGCGCTTGGCGCCTTCCATGCGCGACAGGCGGGCCATTTCGACCGCGTCGTCGAGCGCTTCGCGCACGGCGTCTTCGGAATACAGGAACACGCTCGCCATGCCGGCCGCTTCGGCGAGATCCGTGACCAGGCCCGGCGCAACGACCACTTCGATGCCGCGAGCACGCAGCTCGAGCACACAATTTCTCGCATCGTCCGTGGTTCGATAACTTCGCTGCTCGATGCCGAGCGCGAACAATTCGTTGAAGCGCTCCAATTCGACGGGCAGGGCGCCGTGCGTCACCAATGCGATGCGCGACGAGATAGCGCGAGCCCGAGCGAGCGCGCTCAGGATGTCGAAGCCACCAACGCGAACCAGCACGACCGGCAGTTCGATATGCTGGCGAAGGTAGGCGCCGTTGGAGCCCGCGGCCACGAGCACATCGATGGGTTGCGAGCGGCTCAGCTCATTAATAGTGTCGACTGCGGTCTCGAAGCCGCTATCGAGCACCTCGACCCGGGCCGCTTGGGCGTAGGTGGGGGCGAGGTCCCGGAACAGGTCCTTCAGCCTGTGCAGGCCGACGGCGACGATGCGGAGCGGGTCATTGGGGCGGGTGACCTGGGCGTTCATGACAACAGTTTCATCAATGTTGCAGGCTGAAATTGTAATGTTTCACGAATGAAACCGCCAGTGCCTTCGAGTTCAGGCCCTCGGCAGGCATTTACAGTTTGATCAATGGGTTAGGTGCGACCGTCGGCGCGCCGTGCGTGGCATAAGTCTTGCTCTCCCTGCGCAACCCATCTGCAACCGCATTATTGAAGGAGACTTCCATGGCATCAGCCGGATCCAACTTCCGTTCGGCCCTGGCCGCCGAGCAACCGCTGCAGATCGTGGGCGCGATCAATGCGAACCACGCACTGCTCGCCAAGCGCGCCGGCTACCGTGCTATTTACCTCTCGGGCGGCGGCGTCGCGGCCGGCTCGCTCGGCATGCCCGACCTCGGCATCAACAACCTCGATGACGTGCTGACCGACATCCGTCGCATCACCGACGTGTGCGATCTGCCGCTGCTGGTCGACATCGACACCGGCTTCGGCCCGAGCGCATTCAACATCGCGCGCACCGTCAAGAGCCTGATCAAGTTCGGCGCGGCCGCCTGCCACATCGAAGATCAGGTGGGCGCCAAGCGTTGCGGCCATCGTCCCGGCAAAGAGCTGGTCTCCACCGAAGAGATGGTCGATCGCGTCAAGGCCGCGGCCGATGCCAAGACCGATCCGGATTTCTATTTGATTGCTCGCACCGACGCGATCGCCTCGTTCGGCATCGATGCCGCGATCGAGCGTTCGGTGAAGTGCGTGGAGGCGGGTGCCGACGCCATTTTCGCCGAAGCGGCTTACGATCTGCCGACGTACAAGAAGTTCGTCGATGCAGTGAAGGTGCCGGTGCTCGCGAACATCACCGAGTTCGGCAAGACACCGCTATTCTCCGTGCCCGAGCTGAAGAGCGTGGGCGTGCAGATGGTGCTGTACCCGCTGAGCGCCTTCCGCGCCATGAACAAGGCTGCGGAGAATGTTTACGAGGCGATCCGCCGTGACGGTCACCAGAAGAATGTGATCGACACCATGCAGACCCGCGAAGAACTCTACGAGCGCATCGGCTATCACGCTTACGAACAGCATCTCGATGCCCTCTTCAAATCAAAGAAGTAAAGCGACGAAATAGCCGAGCGCTTTTAAGTAACGACGACCAGGAGACTTTACATGACCGACGCTCCCGCCCAGACCGGGTTCAAGCCCAAGAAGTCAGTTGCACTGTCCGGCACCGTCGCCGGCAATACCGCGCTTTGCACGGTCGGTCGCAGCGGCAACGATCTGCACTATCGCGGCTACGACATTCTCGATCTCGCGGCTCAGTCCGAGTTCGAGGAGATCGCGCATCTGCTGGTGCACGGCAAGTTGCCGACTTCCGCTGAACTGGCGGCGTACAAGACCAAGCTGAAGTCGCTGCGTGGCCTGCCGGCAGCGGTGAAGACCGCGTTGGAACAGCTGCCGCCGTCGGCGCATCCCATGGACGTCATGCGCACGGGTGTCTCCGTGCTCGGCTGCGTGAATCCTGAGAAGGACGATCACAACCATGCCGGCGCGCGCGACATCGCTGACAAGCTGATGGCCTCGCTCGGCTCGATGCTGCTGTACTGGTATCACTACGCTTACAACGGCAAGCGCATCGAGACGGAGTCGGATGAAGACTCTATCGGTGGCCACTTCCTGCACCTGTTGCATCAGCAGAAGCCGCCGCGCTCGTGGGTCAAGGCGATGCACACGTCGCTGATCCTGTACGCCGAGCACGAGTTCAACGCGTCGACGTTCACGTCTCGCGTCGTCGCCGGCACCGGCTCCGACATGTATTCGGCGATCTGCGGCGGCATCGGCGCGCTGCGCGGTCCGAAGCACGGCGGTGCCAACGAAGTCGCGTTCGAGATCCAGAAGCGCTACGACACGCCGGCCGAGGCGGAAGCGGACATCCGCGCCCGCGTCGAGCGCAAGGAAGTCGTCATCGGCTTCGGCCATCCCGTCTACACGATCTCCGATCCGCGTAATAAGGTGATCAAGCAGGTGGCGCTCGACCTGTCGAAGGAACAGGGCAGCACCAAGATGTTCGACATCGCCGAGCGCCTGGAATCGGTGATGTGGGAGATCAAGAAGATGTTCCCGAACCTGGACTGGTTCAGCGCCGTCAGCTACCACGTGATGGGCGTGCCGACCGCCATGTTCACGCCGCTGTTCGTGATCGCCCGCACCTCGGGTTGGAGCGCGCACATCATCGAGCAGCGCATTGACGGTAAAATCATCCGTCCGAGCGCGAACTACACCGGTCCGGAAGACCAGAAGTTCCTGCCGATCGATCAGCGCAAGTAACACCGGCGCCAGTAAGCCATCGCCATCGCTCAAAGGTTTATGAATACAGCCCATCGCAAACGCCTGCCCGGAACCCAGCTGGATTACTTCGACGCGCGCGAAGCCGTCGATGCGATCAAGCCGCACGCTTACGCCAAGTTGCCGTACACCTCGCGGGTGCACGCCGAGAACCTGGTGCGTCGCTGTGACCCAGCGACGCTCGAGGCCTCGCTGCGGCAGCTGATCGAGCGCAAGCGGGATTTGGACTTCCCGTGGTTCCCGGCCCGCGTCGTGTGTCACGACATTCTGGGTCAGACGGCACTGGTCGACCTGGCAGGCTTGCGCGATGCCATCGCAGACAAGGGTGGCGATCCTTCGCAGATCAATCCGGTCGTGCCGACGCAGCTGATCGTCGATCACTCGCTGGCGGTCGAGTACGGCGGCTACGACAAGGATGCGTTTGCGAAGAACCGGGCTGTGGAAGATCGTCGCAACGACGATCGTTTCCATTTCATCAACTGGACCAAGCTGGCGTTCCAGAACGTGGATGTGATTCCGCCGGGCAACGGCATCATGCACCAGATCAATCTGGAGCGGATGTCGCCGGTGATTCACGCGGTGGACGGCGTTGCGTTCCCGGACACGCTGGTCGGCACGGACAGTCACACTCCGCACGTCGACGCGCTTGGCGTCATCGCCATCGGCGTCGGCGGTCTGGAAGCCGAGAGCGTGATGCTGGGTCGCGCTTCGTGGATGCGTTTGCCGGACATCGTTGGCGTCGAGCTGACGGGCAAGCCGGGTCCGGGCATCACGGCCACTGACGTGGTGCTCGCGCTCACCGAATACCTGCGCAAAGAGAAGGTTGTCGGTGCGTATATCGAGTTCTATGGCGAAGGCGCTGCGGCGCTGACGCTCGGCGATCGCGCCACCATCTCCAACATGACGCCGGAGTTCGGCGCCACGGCGGCGATGTTCTTCATCGACCAGCAGACGATCGACTATCTCAAGCTCACCGGCCGCGACGATGCGCAGGTGAAGCTGGTCGAGACTTACGCCAAGTTGACCGGTCTGTGGGCCGACAGCCTGACGACCGCCGAATACGAGCGCACGCTCAAGTTCGATCTGTCGTCGGTCGTTCGCAACATGGCGGGCCCGTCGAATCCGCATAAGCGCCTGCCGGTGACTGAGCTTGCCTCGCGCGGCATCGCCGGCAAGTGGGAAGAGGTCCCCGGCCAGATGCCCGACGGCGCTGTAATCATCGCAGCGATCACGAGCTGCACGAACACGAGTAATCCGCGAAACGTCATCGCCGCGGGTTTGCTCGCGCGCAATGCCAATGCTCGCGGTCTCGTTCGCAAGCCGTGGGTGAAGTCGTCGCTTGCGCCGGGCTCGAAGGCCGTGCAGCTGTATCTGGAAGATGCACAGCTGCTGCCGGAGTTGGAACAACTCGGCTTCGGCATCGTCGCGTTCGCTTGCACGACGTGCAACGGCATGTCGGGCGCACTGGATCCGAAGATCCAGCAGGAAATCATCGATCGCGATCTGTATGCGACGGCAGTGCTGTCCGGCAATCGTAACTTCGACGGCCGCATCCATCCGTATGCCAAGCAGGCGTTCCTCGCATCGCCGCCGCTGGTCGTTGCTTACGCCATCGCGGGCACGATCCGCTTCGATATCGAGAAGGACGTGCTGGGTCAGGACAGCGAAGGCAATGCGGTGTACTTGAAGGACATCTGGCCGAGCGATGCTGAGATCGACACCATCGTCGCCAAGAGCGTCAAGCCCGAGCACTTCCGCACCGTGTACGAACCGATGTTCGCGCCAAGCGCTGCGAGCGCGGTGAAGATCGACCCGCTGTACAACTGGCGTCCGCAGAGCACGTACATTCGCCGTCCGCCGTATTGGGAAGGCGCACTTGCAGGCGAGCGCACGCTGAAGGGCATGCGTCCGCTGGCGGTGCTGCCGGATAACATCACGACGGACCATCTGTCGCCGTCGAATGCGATCCTGCTCAACAGCGCCGCGGGTGAGTACCTGGCGAAGATGGGCTTGCCGGAGGAAGACTTCAATTCCTACGCGACCCACCGTGGCGATCACTTGACCGCGCAGCGTGCGACGTTCGCGAATCCGCAGCTCGTCAACGAAATGGCCGTCGTCGACGGTCAGGTCAAGAAAGGCTCTCTCGCGCGTATCGAGCCGGAAGGCAAGGTCACGCGTATGTGGGAAGCGATCGAAACCTACATGGAGCGCAAGCAGCCGCTGATCATCATCGCGGGTGCCGACTACGGTCAGGGTTCGTCGCGTGACTGGGCGGCCAAGGGCGTGCGTCTCGCCGGCGTCGAAGCCATCGTCGCCGAAGGCTTCGAGCGCATCCATCGCACCAACCTGATCGGCATGGGCGTGCTGCCGCTGGAGTTCAAATCGGGCGTGAATCGCAAGACGTTGAGCATCGACGGCACGGAAACATTCGATGTCGTCGGTGAGCGCAAGCCGCGCGCGGATTTGACCCTGGTCATTCATCGCAAGAACGGTGAGCGGGTTGAAGTGCCCGTGCTCTGCCGCTTGGATACGGCCGAAGAGGTTTCGATTTACGAAGCCGGCGGTGTGCTCCAGCGCTTTGCGCAGGACTTCCTCGAATCGTCCAAGGTGGCTTGAGCATGGCCCACGCACCGCAAATCAAAATCCCCGCCACGTACATGCGTGGCGGTACGAGCAAGGGCGTGTTCTTCCGCCTGCAGGATCTGCCTGCGACGGCTCAGGTGCCGGGAGCAGCGCGCGACGCGTTGCTCCAGCGCGTGATTGGCAGCCCCGATCCGTACGGCAAACAGATCGACGGCATGGGCGGTGCAACGTCCAGCACCAGCAAGACCGTGATCCTGTCGAAGAGCACGAAGGCGGATCACGATATCGATTATCTGTTCGGCCAGGTCTCCATCGACAAACCGTTCGTCGATTGGAGCGGCAACTGCGGCAACCTGTCCGCTGCAGTCGGTCCGTTCGCCATCAGCAATGGCTTGATCGATGCGAGCCGTATTCCGAAGAACGGCACGGTCACCGTGCGTATTTGGCAGGCGAACATCGGCAAGACCATCGTTGCGCACGTGCCGATCACTGACGGCGCCGTGCAGGAGACGGGCGATTTCGAGCTGGACGGGGTGACGTTCCCGGCCGCGGAAGTGCAGATCGAGTTCCTCAATCCCGCGGCTGACGAAGACGGCGCGGGCGGCTCGATGTTTCCTACCGGCAATCTGATCGACGATCTCGACGTGCCCGGTCTCGGCACGCTCAAGGTGACGATGATCAACGCCGGCATCCCGACCATCTTTGTGAACGCCGACGCCATCGGCTACACCGGCACCGAGCTGCAGGAAGCGATCAACAGCGACGGCAAAGCGCTCGCGATGTTTGAAAACATTCGCGCGCACGGAGCCATTCGCATGGGTCTGATCAAGACGCTCGAAGAAGCAGCCAAGCGTCAGCACACGCCGAAGGTTGCGTTCGTCGCGCCGCCGAAGAGCTATGTTTCTTCCAGCGGCAAGCATGTGCAGGCCAGCGACATCGATCTGCTGGTGCGTGCGCTGTCGATGGGCAAGCTGCATCACGCGATGATGGGCACGGCCGCCGTTGCGATCGGCACGGCTGCCGCGATTCCCGGCACGCTGGTGAATCTCGCGGCGGGTGGAGGAGAGCGGAACACGGTCCGCTTCGGTCATCCGTCCGGCACGCTGCGAGTCGGAGCTGAGGCCAGCAAGGTCGACGGCGAATGGACTGTCACTAAAGCCATCATGAGCCGCAGCGCGCGCGTCCTCATGGAAGGTTGGGTGCGCATTCCGGGCGACTCCTACTGATAATGTGATGGCGGTCACACTAATAGTCGGGTGACCGCCATTTAAGAACTCCGCACGGCCCGCCGCCTTCAAGGACTGAGGGCGCGAGGAACAGATGGTGTCGCGCTCAAGACGACAACCACCAGGAGTTTCACACATGCTTTCTCTTCACACTAACGCTGCGGCGTTGTCCTCGCAGAATGCGGTCGGCAACACGCAGAAGTCCCTGACCACCTCCTTGACCCGCCTGGGCACCGGCTACCGCGTCAACAGCGCGATGGACGACGCCGCCGGCTTGCAGATCGCCACCCGTCTGGACGCTCAGACCCGCGGCATGTCCGTCGCTCAGCGCAACACGCAGAACGGCATCTCCATGATGCAGACCGCCGAAGGCGCGTTCTCGGAAATGACCAACGTGCTGCTGCGTATGAAGGATCTGGCGACCGAAGCGTACAACGCCTCGTCGACGACCGATGACGTGGCCGCGCTGCAGGCGGAATTCGACGCGCTGGGTCTGGAACTGAGCAACATCTTCCGTACCACTTCGTTCGGCGGTCAGCGTCTGTTCTCGGACGGCACGAACACCGACGGCACCGGCGGCTTTGTTGTCCGCGGCGATCACGTTCCAGATCGGCGCCAGTGCCGACGAAACGATGGAAGTCGACACGGAAACCAGCCTCGGCGACCTGGCCACTGCGCTCGCCGACGTGAGTGCCAACTATGCCGGCTTCGCCACTCCGGCGGACGGCACGGAATTGACGGGTGACAACGGCATCATCACCACCATCAACGACGCGTTGACGGAAGTGGGCACGGTGCGCGCGCAGCTCGGTGCTGCTTCGAACCGCCTCGAGCACGTGT
>NZ_LSRW01000099.1:0-23133 GCF_003104955.1 Steroidobacter cummioxidans
GGCTCGGAGATGTGTATAAGNGGTACGTGCGTGGAAGACATCGACCGGCGACTGGATGTTCGTCGACCACGTGCTGGGAAAAGACGATAACGTCTACTACGCCCTGGCACTGTCTGCGCAAGGTGCGGTCAAAGGCATCGAGATAATGGAGTGCTGGGAGCTCTATTCCAAAATCCGCATGCCCGCATGGCGCGCCCAATTCACCGGCCGCAAAGACGGCGAACTGCGCCGCAAAGGCGACATCGAGAACATCTCCGGCACGACGCTCTCATCGAAACACATCACCGAAGGCGTGATCCGTATGCTGGCTACATATGCACTGGTGTTCGCACAGGACGCGCCGCAAGGGTAGCGATTCCGTTCGGGTCGCAATGGCTTGCGTCAAAAGCTCAGCACGAACATCGCCCCTTGCTCCAACGGCCGGACATACCGCACCCGGCCACCCAGGCCGAACATCAGCTGACGGACCACCGTCAGCCCGATGCCCTGCCCGCCTTCGCGAGTGCTGAAGAAAGGCAGAAAAATCTGCCGCTCCAATCCAGGCGCAACGCCTGACCCGTTGTCACGAACGCTGATCTGCAATCGGCCGCCACGGGTCTGCCTGGCTTGTACCCACAACTGCGGCTTGCTTTGGTCCGCGGTCGCCTGCGTTGCATTGTGAATGAGTGCCAGCAGCACCTGTTCCAGCTGCCCTTCATCTGCCAGCAGCCGCAGGCCTGGCGAACCCACTTCGAAAGAAACACTCCCGCCACGATCGATCCAGCGCTGCCCCACCGCCTGTTGCAAGCGTTTGAAAAGCGCGCAGAGGTCGACCGGCGCCACCACCGGCGCCGGCCACTGGCTGACCTTGCGATAGTTGCTTACGAAGGTCGACAAGCTGTCGGCACGACGCGCGATCGCATCCAGTGCAGTCCGCAGCTCATCCTCGCTGTCCGGCTCGCCCAACAAGTCGCCGGCGGTCTGGCTCAAACTTTTGATGGGCGTGAGCGAGTTCATGATCTCGTGGGTCAGCACTCGAAGCAGCTGCTGCCACGCGTGCAGCGACTCGGATTCCAGTTCCTGCTCCAGCGGCGTCAGCACGATCAATGCCTGCGCCTTGCCTTCGACCGCCAGCACCTGACGTTGCAGTTGCCACCGCTCGCTGCCTCGCTCGGTGTCCAAGCTCAGCGGGCCGTTGCGTTCACTGGTTCGGAGCAGTTGATTCAACACCTCGCGATCGCGCACACCGCCAGGGGCGGACAGGCGGCGAGCACGACTGGTCAAGGGCTCGAGCGCCTGGCCTGTTTGCAGCCAGGCTGCGACCGGAAGATGTTCGAGTTGTGCCTGCAACGTCGACAGTCGCGATGCATCCGGATGGGGTGGAGACTCAGGCACACGCGATGCGGGTGAGCGCGCCCGTGCCAACGGCCAGAGAGCTACTAGCGCCGCAAGGACCAGCGCTGAGGCGGTAATCCAGGTGCGTGGTGTAGCCGTCGCCGAGGCGGCGATAGCACCGGCGGCAAACAGCAGTACCGCGCCGATCAGAAGTCGCAGCTTCTCAAAGGCCATACCGTTCCAAACGACGATACAGCGCCGCACGAGACAAACCGAGCGCACGAGCTGCGGCACTGAGATTTCCTTGCGCGTCCGCCATGGCCGCCATCACCGCCGCTCGTTCCTGTTCGGCCAGCGGTCGCAGCGGTTCGGTGAGCTTGGGGGTCGGCGCTGCCTGGCCATCGCGCATTGCCTGCGATCGCTGTACCGCCTCCGTGCAGGTGGCGATCAAGCGCACGTTATCCCATGGCTTGGTGATGAAATCGAAGGCGCCGCGCTTGATTGCCTGAACCGCGAGATCGATATCGGCGTACGCGGTCAGTACCACCACGACCGGCGGCGTCGGCCGGGCACACACTTCTGCCAACAGACGTAGCCCTTGCTCGCCATTCGTGCGGCCAGGGCCGAAGTTGAGATCCAGGAGCAGTACCGCTGGCTGGAGCCGATCGAGCGCGGCGAATAGTTCCGCCGGCCGGCGCAGGCACACGACAGGTCCGACTCGTCGCTGCAATAGCAGCTGAGCGGCGATGCCCACGTCGGGATCGTCGTCGAGTAGCAGGATCGAAGGCGAAGGCGCGCTGGACACGAGACGTATTTTCGCAGCCCAGCTCTGCCCTGCGCCAGCCCGGTGTTCGAAAGCGGACAGGGGGATTGGCACGAAAGCGGATCCGACCGCACGCTGTACCCGATGCCATTGAAATCGCCCTTGCACGCAGTCGATGCGAGCGCCGTCCAGAGCGGCGTCTCGATGGACCGTCACCTGCCCAAGACACCTCAATGGCGACAGAACCTACTGCGTGCCCTGATTACCGGCGTTGCCGCCATGGGTTTGGGAGTCGCACTGTGGCAGCGCCCATCGCAACTCGACGTCGTCAGCGTTCCGCAATTGGCGAAGGTGGTCGCCGGAGAGTTCCGGGACGAGCTGGCAGTGCGCGCGCGCGTCGAGCCGATACGCTCAGTTCTGCTGGATGCCGCGGAGGCCGGCCGCGTGGAAGCCGTCTTCGTCCGAGAAGGCGAATGGGTCGAGGCCCAGACACCACTGTATCGCTTGCACAGTCCGGAGCAGGAACAGCTGCTGATGGAACGAAGCGCGGAGGTCGCGCAGCAGATTGCCAATGTTTCGATACAAAGGAGCGCGCAAGCGGCAAGTCTGGCGCAAAGTCGGCGCGAGCTGGCGCAGCTGCAGGCATCACAGCAGCAAGCCGAATCGGAGTACGAGCGCGTGGCCCAACTGACGGGCAAGGGATTCATGTCCGTGGCGGCGCTCGAACAGGCGCAGCGTCAGCACTCGCTCGCGACGCAATTGCTGAAACAAGCCCGCGAGGATCAGCGCTTTGAGGCCGAGATCCGCCAACGATCCCTGGATGAGATGGCGCGCGCGGTAGAGGGATTGCAACACGGACTGGAACTACTGGAGCGTGCGCGCGAGCGTTTGACTCAGCTCGCGCCAACGGCCGGACGGCTGAGCGGCTTTCATTTGCAGGTAGGTGCGAGTATCCGGCCGGGCGATCGTCTCGGCCGCATCGACGATGTCACCGGCGGCATGCAACTGAGAGCGCAAATCGATGAGTATTATCTGCCGCGCTTGGAACCGGGCCTGACCGCCGACAGTAGCTCGGGCGCACTGACACTGACGCAGACGCTACCGCAAGTTCAGGACGGCAAGGTGCAAGTGATATTGCAGTGGCCCGAGAGCGTGTCGCCGCCTTCGAATCTGCGCCCGGGCCAGACGCTCGAGGCGCGCTTGCAACTGAGCCTGCCCTCGCCCGCCTTGGTGCTGCCGGAGGGCCCGGGCGTGCAAAGCCAGCTCTATGTGCGCGCCGGCGAGCAACTTGTTCGCCGCAACGTTCGACTCGGTCGCCGCGCTGCCGGTCGCGTCGAAGTGCTGGCGGGCTTGCAGCCAGGCGATGAAGTGCTGATCTCCCAACCTCCTTCCGATGCCGAGAGGCTCGCGCTGCCATGATCGAACTGACTGGGGTCACCAAACGCTATGTGGCCGGAGAAATCGAAACCACGGCGCTCGACCGGATCGATCTGCACATCGAGGCCGGCGAATACGTCGCGATCATGGGCCCTTCAGGCTGCGGCAAGTCGACGTTGCTCGGACTGCTCGGCTTGCTGGATGTGCCCACGAGCGGCAGCTATCGGCTGCAAGGCGAAGAGGTCGCCGGCAAATCCTCACGTGAGCTCGCGGCGATTCGCCGCGGGCGGATCAGTTTCGTCTTTCAAAGCTTCAATCTCGTCGATGAGATGAGCGTACGCGACAATGTGCAGCTGGCATTGCGCTATGGCGAGCTGTCCGAAAAGGCGCAGCGTCAGCGCGTTACCGAAGTCCTGGAGCGCCTGGCACTCGCCCATCGCGCCGATCATCATCCCAGCCAGTTGAGTGGCGGCCAGCAGCAGCGTGTAGCCATCGCACGCGCCATCGCCTCGCGGCCCGCACTGCTGTTGGCGGACGAACCCACCGGCAACCTCGATAGCGCCCATGGCCAGGAGGTGATGCGACTGCTACGCGAATTGAACGATGAAGGCACGACACTCGTGATGGTGACGCACAGTGCCGAGCACGCAGCGTTGGCCTCGCGTGGCGTGCGCTTGCTCGATGGCAGAGTGCTGGTGGACACCTACGCGGACCCGCTGTGATGAAAGCACTCCTGCTCGATGCCTGGCGTGGCGCGCATGGTCGAAGCGGCTCCGCATTCACGGCAGTCAGCGGCCTGATGATTGCGATGGCCGCCTGTCTGATCGTGGCGCTACTTGCAGTGGCGCTCGGCGAGCCAGATCCCGCCATTGCCGATCCCGAGCGCGTCGTGCTGCTGGATATGAAAGGCAATCCGCCCGGCCGACCCAGCCCGTGGTTCACCGCTTCGCCGGTATCCTTCGCCACGATGTTGAAAGAGCGCGGCGTGCCTCTGGATCTCATCAGTCGCACCAGTGGCAACGGGCTGGACATCGATATCGACGGCCGCAAGCAATCGGCGTTTCTGTTGATTGCCGACCCGGATCTTGTCCCGCTGCTGGGCCTTACGACCCTGCAGGGTGATTTGCGAAGCGCGCTGACACAACGCGACTCGATTGCCATCACCCTCGAGCTCATGCACAAGCTGTGGGGGGATATCTCACCTGCGCAGGCCGTCGGTCGGCGAATCGATGCACGCGGTGGCATCTACACCGTCACCGCCGTCATTCCCAATCCAGATCCGCGAACGCCGCTCGGCAAGACCAACCCCATGGTCGGCAACGCTTGGGCCCTGGTGGGATTCGAATCAAAGGCCAACCCGATGGATGAAGCCAGCCTCGCGGCCATCTTCGCGATCAAGGGTCGGGTATTCGCACGCCTGCGTCCGCAGGGCTCCGTCGATCAGGTGGGCAGCTGGATGAAAGAGGCGTTCGAGAGTAACCCGCTGCATGCGCAGTTGCCTGCCGAGTGGCGAACTGGCCGCGAGGCCGCCTTTTTCCGTGCAATCACGCTGACTCAACTGCCGTTCGAAGGCGCCTTCAATGAGCGGCGCTGGCGATTGCTCGGCGCCGTCGCGGCGGCCAGCGTGCTGCTACTCCTGATGGCCGCGTTCAATTGTATGAATCTGCAAACGGCCACGTTGCTGCACAGACAGCGAGAGACGGCGCTGCGTCGTAGTCTCGGTGCAGATGGCTTGCAACTGATACGACTGTGGAGCCTCGAAGTACTGATATCGCTGCTGCTGGCGGCGATCGGCGCGTTGCTGATCGCCTGGTGGGCGACGCCTGCGATTGCCACTTGGGTCGGCCTGTCTGCCGAGCATCCCGTTGCCGATCCATTGCCGTTGCGCTTCGTGCTGGGATTGGTCATTGCCGTGCTCGCGTTACTGGCTCTCACGTTGGCGGCGCCTGCATCGATGGCGCTGCGCCAGCCACCCGCTCCGGCGTTGCAAGGCCGTACCGCCAGCGAAGGCCCCTGGGGACGACGGGTTCGTCAGGTGCTGCTGGCGATCCAGCTCAGTGGCGTCGTCCTGCTGATCGCGCTCGCGGGCGTGCTGACTCAGCAGCAACGATATCTGCTGAGCATCGATCGCGGCTTCGAAACTCATAACCGCCTGTGGCTGGGGGTGATGGTGGACCCCGAGGCGGTTCCGAGCATGCACGCTTTCACCGCTGCACTCGATCGCCATCCGGCGGTCAAGGCTTGGGCGTTCAGCAACGCACGGCCTGCCGATGAGACTCGTGGCCCGAACGAATTGCACGTGAGCTCTTCGCAACACAAACAAGTGTTACGCGTGACGACCGTCTCTCCTTCATTCTTCACGACTTACGGCATGACTGTGCTCGCCGGCACACCCACTCTGGCCTCCGGGGAAACTCACATGGTCATCGACGAGAAAGCTTCGCGGTTGCTCGGCTTTCCGAATCCGCAGGCCGCAATCGGTGAGTTGCTCCGTGGCGGCGGCGGCTTTCTACAAGAGGGTTCCGACACGCGTCGCGTCGTGGCCGTGGTACAGAGCGTGAAGCTCGAATCCGCACGAGACCCAGCGTTACCCCAAGCATTCCTGCTCAGCGACAAGCCGCAGTGGGACTTGACCGTGCATGGCGACGATATGACGATGCTGCGCCAGACGTTGGACGATCTGTGGAAAGCCTACGGGCCGCGGCTGGTGTACGACATCCAATCCGTGGACGATCAGCTCGCATCGGTTTATCAGCAAGAGCAACAACTCACCACGATGCTGACCGCTGTCGCACTGCTAGCGATCGGTGTGGCGATGCTCGGTGCGTATGCATTGATTGCCGATACGGTGCGGCGCCGACGCACGGAGCTCGTACTGCGACGATTGCATGGCGCCGACGATGTCGCCATCGTTCGTCAGCTGAGTCGGGAATTCATACCGCCCCTCTTGGTTGCCGCCGCGATCGGCTTGCCGCTCGCGGCCGCGCTCGGTGAACGATACCTCGCAGCCTTCGTCGATCGTGTCGATGCACGGATCGGCTTGGTCTTGCCGATGGTGCTTGCGGGTGCCGCGACCCTATTTGTTACGGCCCTGGCGGCGCTACGACACGTACGACGCGCCCTTGCAATCCAGCCAATCGAGGCATTGAAATGAGTGCTGCCCGCGTTCGGCAGGACGCTGACGGGAGATCCTCGAAAGCACCTCGTCATTGCAGGAGTGCCGTCATGGCCAAGATAGAGGAATCCGACCTTCGCAAGCTCCACCCGACGCAATTGACGGTCGGCATGATCGTCGTGAAGGACAAACAGGCGCATCTCACCACCCTTTCTCCCAAGGAGCGCAGCGAGTTCATGCGGGGGCATGCGATGCCCGCGGTCAGAGGACCCGGCGGGCGGCTCTACGTGACCGATCATCACCACCTCGGGCGTGCCGCACTCGATGCGGGCCTCGCGACCGCGTTCTTCCAGATCGACGGCGACCTCTCCGATCGCGACTCGAGCGACTTCTGGAAGCAGATGGAGAAGAACCATTGGGTTCATCCGCTGGACGAAAACGGCGTGCGGCATTACTGCACCCACATTCCCGATCAGCTCGGCGGCCTGGTGGATGACGTATATCGGTCCATTGCCGGCTACGTGCGCGACGCGGGCGGATATGACAAGGTCCCTGAAGCTTTCGCCGAGTTCGTGTGGGCAGATTTCTTCCGACGTTCGATTCCAATCGAGCTCGTCCGCGCAGAATTTCATGAGGCCGTTGCGCAGGCCATCCCGCTTGCGAAGAGCCACCGCGCCAAGAGCATGCCCGGGTTCAACGGGAAGTAGCGCTCAAAGCTGGTCGTGCACCTGATAGGCGATCCAATCGAACAACCGGCTGTACCAGGGTCGGCGGCGCCACGCATCGAGCGTCAGTTCCCGACTGCGTTGCAGATCGTTCTCAAATGCAGCTTTCAGCTGTCTTGCGATCGGAGCATCGCGGATGCCAATGCCGACCTCCTCGTTCAAAGACAGTGAGCGCGCATCGAAGTTGGTCGAACCGATGTGCGACCAGACCTCATCGACGATCACGATCTTCTGATGGATCAGCGTCGGCATGAATTCATATAGCCGCACGCCGCCTGCCAGCAGTTGCTCATATAAGCGGCAACCCGCTCTGCGCACGAACGGGCTGTCGGTATGCGCACCGGGAAGCATGAGATGAACCGCAACCCCGCGCTTCACCATCATCACCAGCAGTTCGCACATGCCATCGTCGGGCGCGAAGTATGGGTTCTGGATGATTACCTCGCGTTTGGCGCATGCGATCGCGACGGTATAGAGCAGCGCTACTGATGAGACCGCATCGCCCGATGCGCTGCTGACGACGTGCGCATCGCTTTCGCCCTTGGCTTCGAGCTCGGGAAAACAACCGGCGCCCGCCGGCACGCGGTGGCTTTCTTCGATCCAGTTCTCCATGAACACGGACTGCAGCGCTTGCACGGCCGGTCCTTCGACGCGCACCGCGGTATCACGCCAGTGTTTTTCATCCTCGCCGTGGCCCAGCCATTGATCCGCGATGCCATGACCGAACGTGTAGCCGATGGCGCCATCGACGATCAGGAGCTTCCGGTGCGTGCGATGATTGAAGCGACGCAGGTTCCACCAGCGTGGCTTGCAGTACATCGACAGCTGCACCCCCGCCTGCGCCATGCGCTTTAGATTCTCGTCATTGCCGCCGGCGCTGCCCATGGCATCGATCAGCACACGAACCTCAATGCCTTCGCGAGCTTTGCGGCTGAGCAGCTCGACGAATCGCCGCTCGACAGTGCCGGCGGTCCAAACGAACGTTTCCAGATGAACTGCGCACTTCGCGGCGGCGATGTCCGCTTCCATCGCAGGAAACAACGCGCCGTCCTGCAGGATCTGACAGGCATTCCCCGTCGTGACCGCGCCTTCGGTGAGACCCGCGAGCGTGCGAACGTCGTCGCCGAGCGCGGGCAAGGCATCGAGATCGAGCTGGAGATACGGCGTGTTACGACGATTCTTGAGCAGGAAATAGACACTGGCCAGCAGCGCCCCGGCCAGAAACGTCAGCACACCTGCCCACACGACGTGTTACTCGGCGACCTTCGCACCATCCACGCGAAAGCGAAGATACGGCAGTTGAGCCTGGTCAATGTTGCTGATGCCGGTCTGTGCAGCGGCTTGCTCACCCGGCTTGATAGCAGAGCGAAACACCACGGGCTGCCCTTGCTGCACGGTCCGACCACCGGCATCGACGAGCACGGGCGTGACTTGAATGCCGACCAGCGGCGTCGGTGAGCGGTTCTGAATCACGACCACGATCCGACCTTGCGGATCGAGCTGGCCTTGCGTGGCCACGTAGTTGCCTGGATTCTGGGGCAGATCCATGCGCACGAACTCGGCGGCGGCCCGCTCGCCAATCTGGCTTTGCGAACCGGCGGCGGCACGAAATAATTCCATGGCCTTCGTGCGATCGCCCCGATCGCGAGCAATGGTGCCCAGGTAATACGCCGCCGGTGCCGTGGGCAACAGCTCGGCGCTCTTTGTCAGCCATTCCTCGGCGCGTGCTTTGTTGCCCGTTTGATATTGAGCCACCCCTGCACCGAGATACGAGCCGAAATAATCCGAGTTCAGATCGATCGCCTTCTGATAGTGCGGCAACGCTTCCTCGGGCTTTTTCTGGGCGAGCTTCATTTCGCCCAGGAATTCATGGAAGCGGCCTTCGCGCGGCTCGATCTTGATCGCCTCCTGCACCAGCGATTCGGCCTTGGTGTATTCCTTCTTGCGGGAGGCGACCAGGGCCTCTTCGAATTTCTTGTACGCCGGCTCGATTTTCCTGTACGGCTGCAGGCGCGCCTCGTAGCGCTCTTTGCCAAGATCGCCGCCCGCACCGAGCCGAGCCGCCGTCGCCTTGTTCTTCTGGACTCGCTCCTCCGACGGCGGGTGTGAGGCAAACAGGCCTTCGATAAAGCTCTGGCTCTTGGCACCGTTCTGCTGCGACAGGCGCACGAATGTTTCCTGCAAGGTGATCGCGCCTTGCAGGTCGTAGCCGGCAAGCTTCATGTACTTCATGCCGTACTCATCGCTCTCCAGCTCCTGGTCGCGACCGTACTTCTGCTGGATCATCTGGGCACCGACGCCTGCGCCTTGGACGGCGAGATTGGCGACGGTTGCGTCGACATCGCTGATCGCAGCCCCGATCTGCGCCGCGGCAAGCCCCACCTGCATGATGGTGCCGCGTTCCTGTGCCTTGGCGCCGTGCCTTGCAGCGGCATGAACGATTTCGTGGCCGAGCACGGCCGCGAGCTCCGCCTCGTTCTTCAGCTCCGAGAGCAGACCGACGTTGACCGCGATCTTGCCGCCCGGCAACGCCCAGGCATTTGGCACCGGATTGTTCAGCACCACGAACTCGTAAGGCAGCTGGCGATCCGACACGGCCGCCAGCTTCTGGCCCACTTCGTTGATGTAGACGGACAGATCGGGCAGCACGTCGAACTCGCCGCCCTCGGTCTGCTTGGTCGGCGCGTAGTGCTGCTGGCCGATCTTGATCTCCTGCGCCTCGGAGACGAATTGAATCTCTTTCTTGCCCGTCACCGGGTTGACGCCGCACGCACTCAGCAGGAGTGCAAGCAGGGGTAAGCACAGCAGCTTGGCTTTATGCATCGTCGGTTCCGCCGGTTCAGTGACAGTGGAAGATTCTACGGCCCTCCTCGTTCAAGAGCATCAATGCTGGCGCTGGGTTCCCAATGATCTGCCTGAAAGGGCGCCTAATTGGCGCCCTCGGCATACAACTGACTGACGACCTCGGCGTTCACAGCCTCGTCATAGATCTTCAGCTGATCGACCAGGCCGGTGTACGGCGCATCCCAAAAGTTCACCCCGAGGGCGAACTGGCGCTGCGCAGCGGGCGTGAACACATCCGGAAAGCCGGTCATCGTGTTGACCAGCATACCGTTCAGATACAGCCGCAACGTGCCATGGTCGACCGACATCACCAGGTGCGACCACGCCCCGAGCGGGATGGGCGTGTTGAAGGAGCCGTCGAACCACGCCGTGCCCGACCACAGCATCGTCGGCTGGGTCGTCCCCGGGCCTCGCGGCACGACACTGAGCCAGCTGGTCGGACTCGCCCAGCCGAAGAACGCGGGGGTGAACTGCGACGCCACGGTCGGTTGCAGCCACATCGAGATCGAGTAGCTGTGATCGCGGATCAGTTCATCCGGCAAGCGCACGCCCGAGGCGCCATTCAGCACCAACGCACTACCCGCCGCGCCTGGCGCGAACGACACGGTGCCACCGGGCTGATCCGCTCGTGGCCCAATCACGACGCCCGGGCCGAAGACGCCGCGCGATGCAGTGAGGTCATGCTCGAAGTCATACGCGGCAATGGGCTGCGGCGGCGCGAGCGAACGGACCGTCACATGGAACGTCTTGGTTGCCTGCAGGCCATTCAACGTCATGGTCGCCGTCAACGTCACGTTCGCATCGGGCGAATCGCGACCCGGACGCGTCACGCGACCCGTCGGGCTCACCACCGTCGGATGTGAGGACTCCCAGCTCACGACGGATGCATACGGCCCCGTGCGCGGCAGATCGAGGTCGGACTGCACCGCACTCACATCGCCGAGATCCAGAATCTGCGTCGCGGAGTCCAGCAGCTGCGGACCGCTCAGATGATCGATGTCGAGTCCACGGATCTCCGCGGCCGACAAGCTCGCCTCGTAGATCTTGAGCTCATCGATCAAGCCGTCGAACGGCAGATCCCAATAGTTCACCCCGAGCGCAAACTTGCCCCGGCGAGCGCTGAAGAAATCGGTGAGCGTTCCCGCGCCGAACTTGCGCACGCCATTGAGATACACCGACACAACACCACGATTCACCGAGAACGCCACGTGCGTCCAGGCATTCGCGGGGATGCGCTCGCCAGCGCTGCCGTCGAACCACGCCTCGCTGCCACTCCACAGCATCGTGTTGCCGTCCCAACCGTGCGGCACCAGGCTGAGCCAGCGATTGGAGAACGGCACACCCGCCGCATCGCTCTGCTCATCGACTGCACCGAAGAACGCCGTCGTGAACTGCGAAAGCACGCGCGGATTCGCCCAGAACGAAACGGTGTACTCGTAGTTGTCGATCACGCCATCCGGCAGCAACACGCCCGAGGCACCATCCAGACTCACCGCCTGTCCTTGCTGACCCGGCGCGAAGCTCACCGAGCCGAGATTCCAGACACGATTGCCCGTCGCGGTCGCCGCGGTAAAGCGGCCCAGTTGCTCATTCAATGAGTTTTCGAAGCTGAACTGCGCGACCCGATTGAATGGCAGGCGCGCCGGCACGGTGACCTGGAATTGGCGCAGGGTGGTCACGCCATTCAAGGTCATGGCCGCGGTGAGCGTGACGATTCGATCGCCCTCGCCCACGTTCGGCCGAGTCACCGTGCCATCGGCGTCAATCACGGACGGATCGCTCGAGGACCACACGATCGTCGTCGCTCGCGTGCCGCGGGTGGGCAGATCCAGTGCGCCGGCCTTGATGGTATCGGGCAGCGACAAGCTGTCAGCCACGTCCTTGAGCGCCTGACGCGTGGTGCGCTTTTCGAGCTTGGATCCCCAGATGGACACGCCCTTGCTCGACAGCGCCGTGAACGCCGGCATGAGCTTGCTCGCGGCCTCGTTCCACTGCCACGCAAGCCGGCCTTCGTAGACGGCATCGCTGCCATCGAGCTGAATGCTGATGCGGTTGGGATCGGCGAAGTAGCGACGATACTGCCCGGTCACCTCGCCGGTGATCGTATAGTCGGCGTTCAACGAGACGTAGACCGACTGCTTCGCCTCGCGATTGATGTCCTTGCCCAGGTTGATGAACTTGTAGTCACCGAGGGCATCGTTGGCATCGACGACGTTCTGGCCTTTGATCGGCACGTAACGATGCGGAGAGGCGACCAGCCAGCCGTCCGCATTGACGAACATCTCGTGCACGCGAATCGAATGACCCTCGCCGCGGTTCGGAAAGCGCGTGTGAGTGATGAGGAAATGTTTCTTGGTCGCGGCATCGTAGTACGCCGAGTTGTGACCCGGCGACAGATAGCCGCGCGAGCTTTCGCGATCCCCCGGCGCCGACGCAAAGTTGAAGCCGCCCATCAGCTTAACGCCATAGGGAGCGATGCTCTCCCAGTTGCCGCGCGCGCCGACCATGTCCCGACCTTCGGCATCGAGATAGGGCCCATCGGGATTGCGCGATCGAGCGATGCGAATGTTGTACCCGTCGGTGGATACAAAGCCGCCGAACGAGGTGAACAGGTAGTAATAGTTCGTTTCCGGGCTGTACAGGATGTAGCTGCCTTCGATGGCGCTGTGATCGCCGCCGGCGAGGTGCTTACCATACCCCTGTCCGGGCAGCGGTTTGCCAGTGGTTTCATCCATTCGCAGGATGAAGATGCCGCCCGAATACGAGCCATACGTCATCCACAGCTTGCCCTGCTTGTCGTAGAAAACATCCGGATCGATGGTGTTCGGATGAATCGTCGCGTTGTAACTCGTGATACCCGGCGGCCCATAGCCCGCGGCGATCTCTGCGGCCGACATACCCGAGCGCAGGAAAATGCCTTGATCGACGTACGGACCGTCGATGCGATTCGAAGTCGCAACACCCAGATACGAGCGCGGCCCGGTGCATTCTCCGCCCGGCGGAATGCCACAGAAGCTGTAGTAGAAGTGATATTTGCCATTCTTGAGCTTGATCACATCGGCAGCCCAAGAGCCCGGCGCGCCGGTCCAAGAGGTGCCATCGGCAGGAATCGTGCTCCACAATGGATTGGCTGCATCGACGCTATTTGCGACGAACTGCCAGTTCATCAGATCGGTGCTGCGCGCGGCCGCAAGATGCGAGCCGAAGACATAGAAACTTCCGTCGTCGGCGCGGATTACGGATGGATCGTGCACCGGCAGGTCGTTGTGAGTAATTGCATTGGGATCGACCGTTGGGTCCTGCGCATCTAACAGACAGCCGCCCACGATCAGCAGCACGCCTGCGGCGAGCGCCGTTCTCATCGACTTCATTGTTTGATTCCCCCGTCTGGTGCGGCGATTTATAACTCAGACAAATCATTGCTGGCAACAGCAATCGTGGCCACCTGAGCCGCAGGGGCCGGAACGATCCATTTTGGGAGGCGTTGGGGAGGTGGCGGGCGCTACAACTTGCGGGGGGGAACGGTCATGGCTCCTTCGATTGGCAGTGCAGCGATTGTGACGGCTCTGTTCAAGGACGCCGCGGGCGTCGACCGCGCGTATCACGCCGCGTTATCGCGGGGTTATGACCGGAATGACATCAACCTGGTGTTGTCAGAAGACACCTGCCGCAAACATTTCAGCGTCGATCAGGTAGAAACCGACCTGGCGGAGAAAGCGGCCGAGAGCACGGAAAAGAAACACCCGGCGGCCGCGAAGATCGGTGGCCCTGTAGGCGGCACGGCGGCGACTATCGCCCCTGCCCTCGCCGCCATTGGCTCGGCCGCGTTGCTACCTGGCCTGGTGCTCGCTGGCCCAGTCGCTATTGCTTTGGCCGCAGGCGGCGCGGTGGCGATCGCCGGCGGACTGGTTACCGCGCTCACCAACTGGGGCCTTCCCCAAGGACGCGTCGAAGAATATGAATCAGAGATTCGTCAGGGGGGCGTGTTGATTGGCGTCAAAGCGCGCAACCACGCCGACTCGGCCTACCTGCAAAACGAGTGGCAGTCCGCAGGCGGCGTCCTGGTGCACGCCTGATCGGTTATCTCAGCTCGACGGTCTTGCCGGCGATGGAGATGCGCTCGGCGCGCATTTCTTTCACATCGCTGGTGCTTTGATAGCCCTCGACGGTCGCGCTCGTGCCGACTTTGAGCATGTCTGCCGTGAGACCCCGGGTGGTCATTCGCGCCGGCGGCGCAAGCACGACTTCCCAAGTCTTGTCGCTGGTCTTCAGATGAATCGAGCCGTGCGGATTGCCATAGTTGGTTTGCTCGATCACGCCCGACAGTGTCTGAATTTCAGAGCTGTACCCTGACCAGCCATGATGGGCGAGCGCGGTGCCGACGAGCGCGACGCAGCTCGCTGTTACCCAGATCAGTCCACGTGTGCGAATCATGGGGCCTCCTCGACGCGATGGGGTTGGCCGCTCGATCATACACATCTGCGGGTTGCACGCCATGCGCATGTTCTACGCGTCATCGTCAGCCACTGGCAAATAACGCGACGACTCGCTGAGACTGCAGAATATCCGAGGGTTGATTGAATTGATGTGCATCCCAGCCTGCCAAACGGGCCGCCTCGACCACATCCTCCCGGTCATCGAAGAACGTTGGCTTCTCCTGGGGACGCTCGAGAAGGTGTTCGATGCGGATGAAGAACTCGGGATCGGGCTTCAAGACGCCGAGCCGCGCCGAATTGAAGATATCCTGAAAGTAGCGTCCGAAACCCATCGTAGTCATGAGATACCTGGCACGTATCGATTCTTGATTCGTGGCCATGAAGAGTCGAACGCTTGGATAGGCGCGCAGGCGCTCGACGTACGGTAGCAAGCCGGGAGTAGTAACCGCGTCTCTTTGCATCCAATAGTCGATCAACTTCTGAGGGTCGCCGTCATAGCCAATGCTCGGCAATACGGCGCACAGCGCCTCATATAGGCCCAGCTTTCCAGTAAGGACCTCGGACTTGAACACCGTATGTATGAAACGGTCCCGAAAATCGGCACGGCTGATGCCGAAGTCGGTTTCGAGCTGCTCATCCCAATGCCTGCTGAATTCGGGCTTGGCGTGGTAGCCGTGTACCAGAACGCCGTCTACATCGAACAGGATGTCAGGCATCGCGTCGCTCCACTGCCGCGGTTTGCGCCCTACGCTCCCGGCGATAACGTGCCGGTGGCATGCCGAACTCGCGCCTGAAAGCGCGATTGAATGCCGCTTCCGATTCGTAACCAACGTCGCACGCGACTTGTAGAACTTTCCGATCGGTCGTGAGCAATCGACGCGCAGCGAGCTGCAGTCGCCAGCGCGCCAGATACGCAAGTGGCGTTTCACCCATGAGATGAACGAACCGGTCGGCCAGCACAGTTCGCGATGTTCCGCTCTCCCGTGCCAGATCGGGCAACGTCCACGCGCGTGCCGGGTCGCGATGTAGAAGTGCGAGTGCCTGCCCGACTTTCGGATCGCGCGCGGTGGCGAGCCAGCCCGTGCGCTCCGGAGGTAACTCGTCCATGTAGCGGCACAATGTTTCCACGAACAGCGTCTCTGCAAGCTTCGCAAGCACCGCCAACCGGCCCGCACGTTGCGATTCGATCTCGCTCACGCCGTTGCGTATCGCGCTTTCAATCCATGCACCGGCCGGGCTGCTGCGCACGTTGACCTTGAATATCGCCGGCAAGCCGCTCAGAAACGAGCCCTCGGCGTGACGTTCGCACCCCAGGTAGCCGCAGATAATCCGTGTCACCGCCCCAGTGCCGCCCCACTTCTCAGCGGCTAACTCCCCCTTCGCAAGCTTCGGCAACAGGCGGGCCCCAGGGAACAGCTTGGTGGTGCGTCCGTTCCACAGCTCGTGAGCATCACCTTGCGGGAAGACGACGATATCTCCTGCTGAGAGCGTCACGTCATCGTGCCCTGCGGTACGCGCGGTCGCCTGTCCGTCGGTCACGAGGTGAAACAGGACGAGCCGCTCACTGTCCGGTGAAACAATCGGCGCCAACTTGTCCTGCGCCGGCGTGACGAAACGCCACGGCGCGCAGAACTCGCCGTTGAAAAAGAGTGCACTCGTGAGGCGCACGGCGCGCATGGCTTCAGACAGTGCATCCATTCGAACAGGTTGCCTGCAAAGAACTCCGGACTCTCGATCAATTTGGGCGGGCTGCTGCTGGGCACACTCTCCCCCAGCCAACCCAGCGACTTCAGCGAAGTATAGGAGAGACCATGAAAGCCCAGCCATCCCAGACCTTGCAAATCCTGCAAATATTCAACCAAGCGTTCGTGGACCATGACAGCTCGCCGCTCGAACATCTGATCGCCGAGGACTGCGTCATGGAGAGCGTTGAACCTGCTCCAGACGGCACACGATACGTCGGTCGCAACGCGTGCCTGGAGTTCTGGCAGAGGCTCGCCAACAGCCGCGACGGTGCGTTCACTGCAGAAGACATCGTCGCCTTCGGCGAGCACGGCTTCATTCGCTGGCGCTATCGCTTCGGCCCCGAGCTGTCGAAGTCCGTGCGGGGTGTCAACGTTATGCGCGTGCGCGATGGTCTGATCGTCGAAGCACTCGGCTATGTGAAAAGCGGTGATGCGTCGGTGGCAACCGCAGTGCGCAGCGCGACGGCAAGCGAGCCCGCTAAGTGAGTTCGCCATGCAAATCCGACATGTGATCATCAAGGTCGACGATCAGGACAAGCGGGAATTTCATCGTAGCGATGCTTAAGTGGCCTTCATGCTGTTACGGGGGCGCCTCGAACTCTTGCGCCGCCGCTTGGCAGGCGAACCCTTGACGTCCCAGCCCGCATCTCGACAGAGCATGTCGAACTCGTCCACCAGGTCGGCCAGGGCAATGGCGCCCAACCTTTTCATGACGAGCACCTCTGCCTGCTGCAAGACATCGTTCAGTGCCGTGTTGACCGTGCGCGCCACGGCGCAAGTCGGATTCTCACTCTCATGGCCGATGACGAAGAGCCTGTCTCCTGCCACGGCCTTGTAGACGTCCAGGAGCGTGGTGTTCTTCAGATCGCACGCGATCATCCAGCCGCCGCCATGCCCCTTCTCAGACTGTACGTAGCCGGCTTCGCGCAGGCCCGCCATCGTCCGCCGCACCACCACTGGATTGGTATCGAGCATCTTGGCAATTTGCTCCGAGGTGAACGGCTGGTCGTGCCGCGCCATGTGAAGCAACACATGGAGCATGCGGGATAGCCGGCTGTCATTTCTCATTCAAGTTGGCCTCACAAGGCTTGCACGATAGGGCCTCTGCTTTCACGTCACATTATACGTTGCAAGAGTGGCCGGTGGCGAGCTATCATGTAACTTTATAAGTGCCGTAATAGCGCGACGACATCGAGAGATCATTTATGCACTATGACGCAATTGTGGTCGGCGGCAGCTACGCCGGCATGGCGGCTGCGCTGCAGCTGGCGCGCGCTCGACGCAAAGTTCTCGTGGTGGATGGAGGTCGGCGGCGCAATCGCTTCGCGGTGCATTCACGCGGATTCCTCACACAGGACGGAACGCCAGCAGCTGCGATCGCAGCGGTGGCGAAAGACCAACTCCTCGCCTACGACACCGTTCGCTGGCTCGATGGCCATGTCACAACGGCCCAGCGCACAGACAGCGGATTTCATGTCCAAATCTCAGGGGCGGAATCACAAGCAGCCAGGCGACTGGTGCTCGCCAGTGGGGTCGTCGATCATCTGCCGGATCTGCCAGGCCTGGCGCAGCGCTGGGGTCGACGCGTGTTTCATTGCCCCTATTGCCATGGCTACGAGCTCAATCAAGGAAACATCGGTGTGCTGGCGACATCGCCAATGTCGATGCACCTGGCACTGCTGCTGCCCGACTGGGGATCGACCACGCTTTTCTTGAATGGCGCGTTCACTCCCGACAAAGAACAATTGGAGCAACTGGCGGCGCGCGGCGTAGCACTGGAGGACGGCCTGATCGAGCGCATCGATGGCGAGCTCGATCTCGTGATGAAAGATGGGCGCGTCGTAAGCCTGGAGGGCTTGTTCGCGATGCCCCGGATCGACGTCGGTCCAATCGCCGATCAACTCGGTTGCGATGTTGAGATCACACCTTTGGGTCGCACACTCAAGACCGATCCGATGAAAGCGACCACTGTGCCTGGCGTGTACGCCTGCGGCGATGCGGCCAGACCAGGCGGCTCAGTGGCACTGGCAGTTGGCGACGGCACTCTCGCAGGCAGCGCCACTCATCGATCACTCATCTTCGAGAGTTTCTAGCCTCATCCGCCTCGCAAGGCTTGCATCAGATGCGCTCGAATCCTTCGATAGTTGTCTGGCTGCAGCGGCCCGAGCACACCATGCTGATCGGCTGGAAGATGTGCCAGCGGATGACCGTTCGTTCGAAAGACGTAGTGATCGAAAAACGCCCGCCACGCATTGCGCTCTGCGGGCGGGCGCTCTGCGATCGTAATCATGCTCAGCAGTAGCGCAACGGAAGGCGCGTCTGTTCCGCCGCTGAACGCGTCCCACCAGTAGTTCACCAGGACGTTGAATGCGCTGGTCGCCTCGACTTGATGCCACCACAACTTGGGCACGTAGATGGCATCGCCTGCAGACAGTTCAGCAACGATCGCCTGCTCCCTGACTTCGCGGAAGAGCGGAAATCTTTCGTCATCGGCAGGCGACGACGCGGCGAGGCTCACCGGCTGGCCCGCCATGGTGTGATCGAGCGGACCCACATAGAGTCGGCTAATGGTCTCGGGTGCGAACAGCGTGAAGCGACGCACGCCCGCAACGACGCATGCCACATTGTCGAACGTGTCATAGTGAGCTGACACATTCGATGCATGACCGAGCCAGATGCGTGGCGCAATGCGGGTATCGAGAAATGCCAACGCATTCTCCGTCGAGAATCCGGGAAGGTACTGGTCCATGGGCAAGGAGCCGACGTACATCGAACGCTCATCAGCCCGACCGGAGGTCGCGATGATGCGATCGATCGCCTCGGCGAAGCGCATGCGGGCCCGCGTAAAGTTGAAGCCTTTCAGATCGTCGTCGTAATAGTATTTACCAGCGATGTGCGGCTCGCCAATGAACGCTTCCGCGACCACACCCGCATCGAACCGCGCGACGTAGTTTCTAAAGTGCGCCGCCGATCGCTCGGCAGCCGTCACCGCCGGCCATGATTTCACCAAGCCTCGGATGACGACGGGACGACACGGCTCAGCAACCTCACGCACGAACACATCTGCGGCTGTCAGATCACTCGCAGCGATCTCAGTTGGGTTCATTTGCAAGCCGTCATTTGCCGGCAAGCCGCTCGTTGCGCACCTGCGCCAGGATCGCGATCTGGTTGAGCGAGCCTGCGATGGTATAAGCGTGCTGCAAGTGACCGCTGCGAAACAGGCGCAACACATCGGCATCGTCCAGGTCGCGAAGCGTATCGCGACTGACCGTGTAAAGACCTTGCAGCGTCAGTCGCTCGCCGTCGTCGAAGCTGAGCGAAATGTCGATCGACTCCAGGAGCTTCAGCTCGATCAAGGCGCGCACCAGCGCGGTGGTCTGCTCCATCCCTTGTTGCAGCTGGCCCAGCACCCGCTGCACCTGGCGCAAACTAACACTCGGCTGCTGCGCGTCGTCGAACAAGGTCTCGCCCTCGCTTTCGCTGAATCGCGAATTGCGACGATCGATGGCGATGTTTTCCCCTGAAATGAAGAAGCCCTCACGCACCAGCTCGAGCGGCTCGAAGCCGCCGCGCTCGGCCACACTTTTCAAGGGACCTTCGCCTGGCTTCAGTGCCAGCACCGCGCCCGGATAGAACGCGCCGCTGCTCGGATCTTTGGAGAACAAGATCGGACAAGAGACGGCCGCTGCGACAAACTCGCTGGGCACGATCTGCACGAAATGCGGTGTCGGCCCGCTTCTTGGTCGCAGGCGCAACTGCCCATGGTCCTGCGGATTGAGCAACTCCACCCCGCTCCTCGCTGGCGTGTTTGTCATACCTGCTGTAGCCCCTGCTCGACGATCTTACGAATCAGATCACGATGACGCGGCAGCCCGGTGCGCAGCCGTTCCGTCTGCGCGACGTTCTCGCGCATCGCCCGCTCGGCCGTCTTGCCATTACCCGCCACGATCGTCGGCTCGACCTCCGTGCGAAAGCCCATCCCATACAGCACATACTGATAGCTGGCGGCCGGAAAGACCTCCTCGATACGATCGAACTCGTCGTGGTACCAGGGCGACTGATAGCGCCACAACAGCAACAGATTCTGCAGGCGCTCAGGGATGGTTTCCGGCAATCGATTGTCGCGCCAGAACGCGCTGTCATCCCGTTTTGTCAGCACGTAGTGCAGCTTGAGAAAATCGATGATCCGGCCCCAGCGATATTCCGTGGTCGCATTGAAGCGCGCGGCGATGACATCCATCACCTCCCGGCACACGGGCATCTGTTCGGCGATGAGCTTGACCGACATCTCGACGAGCACGATGGCCGATGATTCCAAAGGCTCGAGGAAGCCTGCCGACAGACCCACGGCGACGCAATTGCGCTTCCAGAAAGTCTCTCGATAGCCTGAGCGGATCGGGATCCGGCGCACCGTCAGATCTTTCGCTGCCGCCCCCACATACTCACGCAACTCCCGCTCGGCATGGTCGACCGAGGTGTGGCGACTGGAGAAGACATGGCCGACGCCGCGCCGGGTCGGCAGGCCGATGTCCCAAATCCAACCGGCCGATTGCGCCGTTGAGATGGTATGCGAGGCGATGGGGCTCGTCGGGCTGGCATGCGGAACCTGCATGGCGAGCGCCGTGTCGCAGAAGAGCACGTCGGTACAGCTCTTGAATGGCACGCCCAAGGTCTCGCCGATGAGCAACGCCTTGAAGCCGGTGCAATCGATGAACAAGTCGCCTTCGATCTCGCCGGCCTGCTCAGTCTCCAGGCTGCGAATGTCGCCGGTCTCCGTAAGATTCACCCGCCGCACGTCGGCCAGCACGTGACGCACACCGAGCTTGTCGCAGCAGTGCCTCTGAAGGAACGGCGCGAACTTGCCGGCATCGAGATGGTAGGAATAGTTCGCCACCGCTTCGTATTCGGCGGTGGCGATGGTCTTGGGCGCGAGGCCATCGTCGCAGATCCGTCCTTGTGGGCACACGGCGTCGCAGAAGCTGCGGCCATCGCCGCTGGCCAGCCAGTGAGGCGCAAGATTGATCTGCGAGAAGTTCTGGGGATACATCAACGGGTGGTAATAGCCGTCGTTGCTGGCACCGGTGGTCCATCGACCGAACCACGCGCCTTGCTTGAACGCGGCGTCACACTGCCTGAACAGCTCGGTCTCCGACACACCGATGCGTGACAAGGTGCTGCGCAGGGTTGGCCAGGTGCCCTCGCCCACTCCGATGATCGGCGTATTGGGCGACTCCACGAGCGTGACAGTAAAGCTCGCTGGAATGCGGTTGCGATGTTTTGCAGCGATGACGCCAGCGGCCAGCCAACCGGCGGTGCCGCCGCCCACGACTACGACTCTTGTAATTGGACGCACCATACAAAGACCCACCCCAACTCGCGTCGCTAACGGCAACAACTATAAAGAGCTGCCGACTGTACGTCGACAGCTCTCTTTCGGCCGATGTTACATCCGGTAGCGCGCGCCCAACGCGTAGCGCCGACCGTAGGCGAACACGTCGAGCAGCTGGTTGTCGAACCGACCATGCGTGCTCATCGTCTCGTTGGTGACGTTCAACGCCTCGAAGAACACGTTGAGCTGATCGGTCAGCTGATAGCTGGTGGTCAGATCGATCTGCAGGCTCGAATTCACGAACGTCGGCTCGGCACCGAACGCGCCGGTGTTCTGGTTCTGACCGAACTGCAACAGGTATTCGTCACGCCAGTTGGCGGCGACGCGCACCTCGAAGCCGTTCTTGTCGTAGAACCCGACGAAGTTCGCCGAGTCCGCCAGACCGGTCACCGCAAAGCCGCTTTGCGAGATGTCGTAGCGGTTGTAAGGCTTGTCGGTGTTCACCAGCGTGACGTTGGCGTTGAAGCCAAAGCCGGTGTCGCCGAACACGTGTTGCCAGGCGAACTCGAAGCCGTCGACGGTGGCATCGGGGCCATTGATCCGCTGCGAGACTGTGTACTGCGCCAGCTGACCGGTGCTCGGATCGATCACGCCATTGATGGTCTGGCGCTGCGTGCCTTGCACGATGAAGTTGGTCACCTCTTTGATGAAGTAGTTGACCGACGCATACGAGTTCTGCTGGTAGTACCACTCGACCGCGAAGTCGAAGTTATCCGACAGATACGGCTTGAGGTTCGGGTTGCCGCCATCCGCGGTCAATGCGCCGATACGCGGCAGCCCACCCACGTTCAGCACGGGCGTCAGGAAGTTGATCGCCGGTCGCGTCAGGGTCCGCGAGGCGCTGAAGCGGGCATGAATCTCTGGAGTGACCTCCAGCTTCATGTCCATGCTCGGCAGCAGATAGGAATACTTGCTGTCGGTGGAGATCGACCGCGTCGGCGAGAACGTGGTCGTCAGCAACGTCGGGTCGGCGGCGTCCCGGGCCAATGACACCGGCAGGCGGCCGATACCCGCTGAAGTCACGTCGGTACGCTCGTTGCGAACGCCCGCGCTGAAATGGAACGGACGGCCCGCAACCTCGACGTTGAAGGCCGCGCGCACGAACAGCGACAAGGTCTTCTCAGTGATGTCCTGAATGCTGCCCGGGTCGGCAGCCAGATCGAGGCTCCCCGCGTAGCTGCACAGGGCCGGTGGCGCGGCGTTGAGGCAGGCGTTGGAGCCGTCCTCGTTCTGGGGATAATTGAACCCCGGGATGTTGCTCTGATAGGGATTGCCCAGCCCTTGCAGGTAGCCGTACAGACCGCGAGGATCGTACATGAGCAGTTGTGAGGGCAACGCGCCGCCGCCGGAGAACCCCGGAATGAAGCCGCCCGTCCCGATGGTGCCTCGATACAGGTTCTGTCTCTTATACACATCTGACGCTGC
>NZ_LSRW01000100.1:0-7642 GCF_003104955.1 Steroidobacter cummioxidans
CAGTTCAGCAACTATCTGACACCGCGCCTCGGTCTTTTCTCGGCCGACACGTGGACCGCCGCGGCCATCATCGCNGCGNNANNTGCTGTNNAANNGNCNGGTGATACTGCCGCTGCTGGCCGCGCTGGTCGTCATTCCTCAAGGGGTTTACCTGCTGGTGCAGAGCACGGTCAGCCCTGGCCTGGGAAGAACTCTGTTGTATGCCTCGGTGATCGTTGAGTTGTTGGCGAGCTTCTCTATTTATTACCACCGTCGGTTCGTGCGCGCTCCAGACACGCCCTCGTCGCGCTATTCATTGTTGTGCGTACTGCCCGTGATCGCCGCGGCCGCGTTGCTGTCATTTACCGGGCTCGGCTACGCGAATGGTCCAGCGGTCGTGCTCGATGCACCGTTTTGGTCGGCGGGCAACCATCCCATCCTGATGTTCTCCGTGCTTTGGTGCACGGTGATTCCTTTGGCGGGCTGGCTCGTGGTCGAGCTGTTGTATCGGCTGCGTCACAACATCCCGTCCGAGTGCGTGCACACCGGCAAGTTCGAGTTGGCTGCGTTGCTGATTTCCGGCCTCGCGATTTCATTGCTGTTGGCGCTGGTCATCCGCGGCCTGTTGCTGCCGCTCTATAACCACCCCGGCCTGTATGTGATGCTGACTTTGCCGGTGCTGCTCGGTTTGTATCTGCTGGCGCGGACCTTGTTCGTAGGGCTGGCGAGCCTGAGCGAAACGTTCGTCACCGGCGCCAAGCCGGCGCTGGTCAATGACGGCGATCGCGAATGGTGGGCCCGACTGTCGGCCTGGGTGCTCGCCGTCGCACTCGGCTGGATCGTGGTCACCGCCCTTTGTTTGTTCGGCCAGTACCTGTTCGACAAGATCGAAAACTCGCTCAAGCCGCTGGTGGCCGCGGCCGGCGGTATATCCGGCGTGGCTGCAGCCTTGCTCGGCAGCCGGGACAAGACCGCGACCACCACCACGGACCAGCCTTCGATCATGCAACGAGTCGGCCTGGCGCTGGCGGCACCGATTTTCGTGATCTGCGTCGTGCTGGTGTTGTCGTGGGCGACGGCGACGCTGGGCGGCTGGATCGTGACGAACTCGAACGTCGCCGCCGAGCGCATCTTCATTGAGCCCATGGTGCGCCAAAGCGGCTTGCGCCACACCGGCTTCGAATGGTTCTGGGCGCTGCCTTGCCTGCTGTTGGGCGCCGCGTTGATCATGGGCTCGATCGTCAACGTGAATCGTTTCTCGTTGCACGGCTTCTATCGCAATCGGCTGGTGCGCGCGTACCTGGGCGCATCGCATACCAATCGCAAGCCGGACCCATTCACCGGCTTCGACGCTGCGGACAACATTCGCATGCACAAGCTGCGCCCGACCCAAGGCGCGCAGCGCTTGTTGCCTTTGATCAATGTCACATTGAACGTGCTTCGCGATGGCAACCTCGCGTGGCAGGAGCGCAAGGCCGAGTCGTTCTCGATCACGCCGTACTTCTGCGGCAATTTCCATGAAGGCTACCGCGCGTCTGAGTTGTACGGCGGCCAGGGCGGCATCTCGTTGGGCACGGCAGTGACGATCTCCGGTGCCGCAGCCAATCCGCACATGGGCTACTGTTCATCACCGGCACTGGCGTTCGTAATGTCGCTGTTCAACGTTCGTCTCGGCGCGTGGCTCGGTAACACCAACGCACAAGGCGAGAAGGCGTATCGCTTACCCGGGCCGCGCCAGGCTCTGTCGCCCATGCTGGGTGAACTGTTCGGCTATACGACGCCGGATTTCAAGTACGTGAACCTGTCCGATGGCGGCCACTTCGACAATCTCGGTCTGTATGAGGTGGTGCTGCGTCGCTGCCGCTACATCATGGTGTGCGACGCGGGCTGCGATCCGGACGCGAAGCTGGGCGACCTGGGCAATGCCATTCGCAAGATCCGCATCGACTTTGGGATTCCGATCCGCTTCGAGAAAGAGATCGAGATCTATCCCAACAGCTCCGCCAAGCAGGGCTTGTACTGCGCGACCGCCCGCATCGACTACGATGCTGTCGATAAAGGCACTCCGCCCGGTCGATTGCTGTACATCAAGCCCACACTGCGTGGGCGGGGCGAGCATCCGATGCCCTATGACGTGTACAGTTACGCGCGGACGGTCGACTCGTTCCCGCATGAGCCCACCAGCGACCAGTGGTTCAGCGAGTCGCAGTTCGAGAGCTATCGGGCACTGGGCTTCCATTCGGTGGAGCAGATCCTGCGTGGCTCGGCCCCACAGGACTTTGGCGATTTCTTCGCGCGAGTCGCGAACTACATGAGCTCGAACCGGAAGCGCCGGGCGCTCAAGATCGAAAGTGAGTGAGTCTGTGTCAGTGCCAACGATGAATTCGGTGCGCGTACGAACCATCACTGCAGGTGTGGAGCTCACGTCAGCACTGGAACTGGATCGAGTGCAAGCGGCGGCCGCTTTTCTGACGCGCGCGAAGCGTGCGTTCGAGAATGCAGGCTATGAAGTTCAGACCGTGCGAGTCGCGGCGAACCCAGTCATCGCCTCGCTCGCGCCGGCTGCGAGAGACCAGGCGCTGGATCAGTTGCGTCGGATCGACGAACTGGTCGCTTCGCACGGCGCGATCTTCAACATCGGTCCGATACTCACGGAAGATCGCTCTGACGACAGCATGGTGGAATGGTCACAAGCGTTAGTACGCACGACCCAGTCCATCAGCTTCTCGACGGCGATCGCCACGCCGGACGGCGGCGTGTTGCCGAAAGTCGCCGCGACGACTGCGAAGATCATGGTCGCTCTGGCGAATGCGCTTCCGGATGGACTCGCGAACTTCCGCTTTGCCGCCGCCGCGAACATTCCGCCGGGCACGCCGTTCTTTCCAGTAGCGTGGCATCAAGGGCCCGAATCCTTCGCGATTGGCTTGGAGTCGGCATCCGTCGTGGAGCGCGCGTTCGCCTCGATGCGCGCTGGTGACGATGCCACCGAAATACTGCGAGGCGCGCTGAATAAAATGCTCACGCCGGTGGAACAGCTCGCGAATGAGATCGCGCAGAGTGAACGCCGTCAGTACCTGGGCATCGACACCTCAGCTGCGCCCGCGAAAGATCGCAGTATCGCCGCCGCGGTCGAAGCGCTCACTCGAACTCCGTTTGGTAGTGCCGGCACGCTTGAAGCTTGTTCCGTCATCACTGCGGCCTTGAAGTCCGTATCGGTGCGCACCTGCGGCTACTCGGGACTGATGCTGCCCGTCCTGGAGGATCCGCTGCTCGCCCAACGCGCCGGCGAGAATCGCTACAGCATCCGTGACGTGCTGCTCTATTCGAGCGTCTGCGGCACCGGGCTGGATGTCGTGCCGATTCCGGGCAACACGTCCGCCGATAGCATCAATGGACTGCTCCGCGATGTGGCGTCTCTCTCGATGCGACTTCGCAAGCCACTTTCGGCGCGATTGTTCCTGGTTCCCGGCAAGAAGGCCGGCGACATGGCGCGCTTCAACGACCCGGTGCTCACCGATTCCGTGGTAATGAAGCTGGATTAGCCTGTCGCACTCTCGCCCGCGACAGGCGCAGGGCGAGAATGAGCAGGGCAAGCGCGGCGAGCCCGCTGAAGATCCATGTGACCACATTGGTTTCCGCCGCGAGCCGCTCGGGTGCGATCCGGCCGAGCGCGACGATGGCAAGCATATGAACGAAATGTGAGAGCGCGAACGACACGCCGAGATAGCGGCGATTGCGCCGCTGCCAGCGCGTCCAGGCATTCGGCCAGAAGTAACAAGCCGCCGCCGCGGTGAACGCCAGCGCGAATAGAGCAAACGAGCTGCCCGAGGTCGCACGAATGATGCCGCGAATGCCCTCGACAGGTGCACCCGCCATCATCGCTTGCATCGTTACGACCAGCGTCAGCGCGACTGCCACGGCGCCAACAATGGACCAGCCTTCCCAGGCTTCCTTGGACCGGTTATCCATATCCGTCCGCTCCCCTTGCACGGCCTCTCGACGGGCCCGTATGTGCTGCGGCGAGCCATCATACTCGTTTCACCGGCGCGTGCGCGCAGTTGACCGTCAGTCCGTGGCGCACGCGTGATTGCCAGTCTACAGTTATGTCACAGCCAGCCATGATGTGACGACGGAGGGACGATGCGGACCTTTTTTGTCAGACACAGGTCCTGTTTGGAGCGCTGGCGCCACACGCTCGCAGCGCTGCTCTTCATCGTTCCGACCGCCGTCATGGCCGGCTCGCCCGATGAGACCGTGATTGCCGTCTGGAAAGCTCAGCAAGTGAACTTCGAGTATCGCGGCTACAGCACGATCTATAACTGCCGCAGCCTCGAAGACAAACTGCAAATGATCTTGCGCTCGGTGGGCGCTCATGACGACCTGCGGTTACAAAGTTATGTCTGCGACGAGCAGCTCAACATCGCTCGTTTTCAGATATCGATGCAATCGCCCGTGATCGCGTCGGAAGAAACCGTCCGTGAGCTCACGACCCGCGATTCGAGGGACCAGCTGGTCGCTCGGCTGAATGGCCAGCAGCTGCCTGGCGCCGCGGATCTGGAACGTTTTGCCGCAGTGTGGAAGACGGTATCGTTCGCACACGATCGCCATATGCGTCTGGAACGCGGCGATTGTGAGCTCGTTCAGCAATTGCGCCAGCAGATCCTGCCGCGCATGTCCGTGCAGATCGTCAAAGACAACGTCCGTTGTTCTTCTGCCATGGGAAACATCGGCGCGCCGCATCTGACTGTTTCGGCACTGGTGCCGGCGACGACGCCGCTGAGCCGCTGAGCGCTCAGTTCCCGATCATGTCGCGGATGCGTTCCGCCAATGTTTCCAGCGCGAACGGCTTGGTTATCATCTGCATACCCGGCGCCAGCAGATCGTTGCTCACTGCGGCGTTGTGCGCATAGCCGGTGATGAACAGCACTTTCAGATCCGGACGATGTGCACAGGCGGCGTCGGCGAGCTGGCGCCCATTGAATCCCGGCAAGCCCACGTCCGAGATCAGCAGATCGATGCGCACATCCGACAGTGCAATCGCCAGCCCGCTCGGGCCATCGACCGCCTGCAGCGAGCGATAACCCATCTCGGCCAGCAGGTCGACGACCAGATCGCGCACCACCTGCTCGTCCTCCACGACCAGCACGACCTCCTCGCGCCCCATCGGCTGGAGCGTCACCGGCAATGGATCCGGGTCTTGTGACAACTCATGTTCGCCGTGATAGCGCGGCAGATACAGTTTGACCGTCGTACCCTTACCCACTTCCGATTGAATCTTGGCGTAGCCGCCGGATTGCCGGGTGAATCCATAGATCATGGACAAACCGAGCCCGGTGCCCTGGCCGATGGGCTTGGTCGTAAAGAAAGGATCGAACGCGCGGCTCATGACCTCCGGCGACATTCCCACCCCGGAATCGCACACGGAGATGGCGATGTAGTCGCCCTGCACGACATCGCGCAGCTTCGCTTCATGCGCATTCTCGAGATGCTCGTTGGCTGTCCGGATGATGAGCTTGCCGCCTTGAGGCATGGCGTCGCGGGCATTGATGGTCAGATTCAACAGCGCGCTTTCCAACTGATTCTGATCGCAGCGCGTGAGCCAGACATCCGGCTGCTCGACGAACTCCAGAGCGATTGCCTCACCGAGCGTCCGGCGCAGCAACTCTTCCATACCGCGGATCAACCGATTCGCATGCACCGGACGCGGATCGAGCGCCTGGCGCCGGGAGAACGCCAGCAACCGATGGGTCAGCGCAGCCGCCCGATTCGCAGCGGTCATCGCCGCCGACACATAAGCGTTTACATCGATCTGCTGTCCTCGCGCCAGCTTTCTTTGCATCATGTCGAGCGAGCCGATGATGCCGGTCAGCAGATTGTTGAAGTCGTGCGCGATGCCGCCGGTGAGCTGACCGACCGCTTCCATCTTCTGCGACTGACGCAACGACTCTTCCGCCTCGGTCAGGCGTTGCTGGTCTCGTATGCGCTCGGTGACGTCCTGCGCATATTGGAACGCGCCTATGACGCGCCCCATCGGGTCACGCAGCGAGGTGTAGGTGATCTCGTAGTGACGGTCGTTATCGCCTTCGCTCGACGCAGTCGGCTCGATCAGCGTGAATTCCTCGCCGGCCAACGCGCGGCTCCAGCGACTGCCCGACAACGCAAGTTGCTCACGCTGAGTCTTCATCAGCTCGAGCAAACTCTGACCGACATGCGGCCGCACGCCGATCCGACCCTCGAATCGATCGGCGTACGCCTTGTTCATCGCGAGGAACCGATAGTCATTGCCGACCGCGGCGACCAGCGCAGTCACCGAATCCAGCAGCTCGCCCCACAGCCTGCGCTGAGCGACCGCATGCTCGACGCGTTGTTCGAGGGTTGCATTGAGTTGTCGAAGTGCATTCTCGGCGCGCGCTCTTTCGACCGCTTCCCAGGTGCGCTCGGCGGTCTCGCGAGCCAATGTAATGTCATCGTCGGTCCAGCGACGCGGCTCGGCCTGATGCACATACAGAGCGCCGACCAATCGTCCGCCCTTGATCAACGGCACGGTGATACCGGAGCGCGCACCAATGGCTCGATAGCCGTCGACCCCGTTTGCAGCAGGGGTCGACTGATCGTCGAAGCTGTCCTCCAGCCGCACGATGCGACCGGCTTGCAGCTCTTCGATCAGCGTCGTCCCGAAATCGGCGAGCCGATGCTGACCGGCGAGACTGGCCATGCCCGGCGCGGCCCAGTCGCACACGACGAGCGCGCTCTTGCCCGATTCTTCGATCTCGCCGTAACCCACGCGCCCGGCACCGAGTTGTCGGCCGACCATTTCCGCCGCAGTCAGCATGATTTCCGATGCGTCGCTCAGGCTGCGCAACTTGTCGCTCAACGCCAGCTGAAATGCCAGCTGTCGCTCGGCCCGCACCTTCTTGATGGTCTCCATGCACAGGACCATGACGCCGCCGACACTGCTGACAGTGTCCGCGTCATCGATGGGGCTGAAGCTGTAGGTCCAATAGATTCCCTCGCGCTTGCCGAAGCGCGGGATCATGACGAGGTGATCTTCGGCCCAGCTCGCACCCGCGCCCGACATCACACGCTCGATCTGCGGTCCCATCACAGACCACGTTTCCGACCACACCTCCCGCAGCGGCGCGCCGAGCATTGCCGGATGACGCTCCGGGCCGAGCGAGCCGCGGTAGGCATCGTTATAAAAGCAAAGGAGCTCCGAGCCCCAGAAAACGCACGCCGGATGATGGGTGGTGAGCAGGATTCTCAATGCGGTTCGCAACGACTGCGGCCACTGTTCGGGCGGGCCGAGCGCCGTGCGATCCCATGAGTACGTGCGGATGAGCTCGCCCAGCTCGCCGCCTCCACTGAGAAAGCTGGCGGCTCCATGCGCGCGAATGACAGGCGAAGTACTCACCTTCGAAGGGTGCCGCCTTTCGCATGCGGCGGTCAACGCGAAACGATCGCGACATTTTCCGTGATTTTATAACATTCGCGACAAAAAACGGGCAGAATGTTACAGCAAGGCTTGATAGACCAGATTGCGCAACAACGATCGATAGTGAGTGCGCAGCTGAATGTCCGATGCTTGCAGCATCATGACCGCAACCAGTTTTTCCTGCGGATCGACCCAGAAGTAGGGCCCCGTGGCGCCGCCCCAGTAATAGTC
>NZ_LSRW01000101.1:0-184 GCF_003104955.1 Steroidobacter cummioxidans
TTTTTCCGTGAACAGCTGCACGCCCAGCTCATATTCGGGATAGGCGCCGGCTTCGATCGCTTCCCACAGATCGCGGCGATGAAAATCCGAATCGGCGCCGCTGATCTTGACGGCTTCGTCCCAATCGAGCGAATGCGTGCCGGCGAGCGGGTTCCAATGAAACTTGACGAAGGTCGACTGGCNG
>NZ_LSRW01000101.1:189-32150 GCF_003104955.1 Steroidobacter cummioxidans
GTNGACNNGGCGAAAGGTGTGTACGCCGAAGCCCTGCATCATCCGATAGCTGCGGGGGATCGCCCGATCGGACATGATCCACATTTGCATGTGCATCGACTCGGGCATGAGCGACACGAAGTCCCAGAACGTATCGTGCGCGCTGGCCGCCTGCGGCATGGCGTTGTGAGGCTCGGGCTTCACCGCGTGGATGACATCCGGAAATTTCATCGCGTCCTGGATGAAGAACACCGGGATGTTGTTGCCCACCAGATCCCAATTGCCCTGGTCGGTGTAGAACTTGACCGCGAAGCCGCGTACGTCGCGTGCCGTGTCAGTGGAGCCGCGTTCGCCGGCGACCGTGGAGAAGCGAACGAACACGGGCGTGCGTTTGCCCTTTTCCGCAAACAGCGAAGCGCGCGTGTATTGGGTCAGCGGTTCGTAGCACTCGAAATATCCGTGGGCACCGGAGCCGCGTGCATGCACGACGCGTTCGGGAATGCGCTCGTGGTCGAAGTGCGTAATCTTTTCTCGAAGAATGAAATCTTCGAGCAGCGACGGGCCGCGCAGTCCGGCCTTGAGCGTGTTTTGATTGTCGGCGATCTGCACTCCCTGATTGGTCGTGAGGGGTTGACCGCTGGAATCTACACGCACCCGATCGAGCGGGCCGGTGCCCGGGTTGGATCCGGAGGCGGGTGCGCCATCGCCGACCTTCGCCGAAGCATTGGCTTCGCTCAATGTGCTGGCGAGCACTGCCGGATCGCTGGGTTCCTCGGTTTGCCCGGCCGGAGGGGCAGTCGCTTGCTCGGCGTCGAACTCGGCTGCCTTTGCAGCATTGTAGGGAAATGCCGATACGAGCTCCGCGGTCGCGGCGGCTTTCGAAGCCAACGGATCGCTCGCCATCGACTTCGCTCTCGCCGGCTTCAGCGATGGACCACTGACCGTGGCGCGCGCGGATGACTTGACTGGATTGGCTGCGGGCTTGCGCTTGGTCGGCGCAGTTGTCACTTGCTTCGATGTCTTGCTCGACCGAGTGACGTTCGGCTTGCGTTTCGCCATGAATCACCTGAATTGCTGCCGGGAGTTGGCGGAGGCCAAGATCAACGCCGATCCTGCCGCGAGGTTCCTTACTGAGTTTGTCTGTGTTGCGGCCTGCTGCAGTGTTTGTCGCAATTGCCGCGGGCGCAGCGAGTGTCGGCACAATTGCGACGTTGGCGATTCGAGAACCTTTGTTGGGAGTACAGCTCATGACTGACCTGACCCGCCGGGAAGTTCTGCAAACTGCCGCTCTGGGCGTTGCCATGTTCGCCACCACCGAAGCTGCTGCTCAACAAGTGGCGGAGCCAACGGGTCCCGCGTGGACCCGTACGCTGGAGCCCAAGGGCTTGCCGTTCGACCCGAAGAGTCTCAATGGGCTTTCGCAGAAGCTCATCCAATCTCATTGGGAGAACAATTATGTAGGTGCGGTGAAGGCGTTGAATGTCGTGCGCGAGAAGCTGCGTGCTCAGCTGACGTCGCAAGACCCGCCGTACATCTACAACGGTTTGAAGCGAGAGCATCTGATTCGCACCGGCTCGGTAGTGCTGCACGAGTTGTACTTCGGCAATCTCGGCGGCGATGGCAAACCCTCGGCCGAGCTCAGATCGAACATTGCCAAGTCGTTCGGCAGCTTCACTGCGTGGGAGAGTGAGTTTCGCAAGATTGCGCAAGGGCTGAGCGGCGGCTCAGGCTGGGTCGTGCTCGGCTACAACCAGCACTTGCAGCTGCTCGAAAATTACTGGCAGGCCGATCATGCCCACAATCCGCCACACACCCAGCCGGTGCTGGTCATGGACATGTACGAGCATGCCTATCACTTGGACTTCGGCGCCGCGGCCGGCAAGTACATCGATGCATTCTTTGCAAACATAAATTGGGATGAGGTGGGCGGGCGCTACCAGGTGTAACGGCGCCGAGCGGCTCGCGAGTGCAGCAAGAATGAGCGAGAGAGTGATCCCTTTTGGCTTCGCGCGCGACTTCATCACCGGCTGGGATGTGCTGGCGATGTTGATCGTGTTGGGGTTGCTCGTGTTTCTCGCCGAAGCCAGTCGCGGCTTGATGCAGCCGCTGGTCGAGCTTCAGGCCGTGCCGCTGTCGCTCGATCCATCGCACTTGCCCCAGTACGCAGCGCGCACCACGCTGCGCATGTTTGCTGCCATGGCATTGTCCCTTGCATTCACGTTGACGTATGCAACCTGGGCGGCGAAGAGCGAGCACGCCGGCAAGCTGCTCATTCCTCTGCTCGACATTCTGCAGTCCGTTCCAATCCTGGGCTTTATCTCGATTACGGTAGTTTTCTTCATGTCGCTGGCGCCGGGACGGGTGCTCGGAGCGGAGTTCGCGGCGATCTTTGCCATCTTTACCAGCCAGGCATGGAACATGGCATTCAGCTTCTATCAGTCGCTGCGCACGGTGCCGACCGAGCTGCGGGAAGCCGCCGATTCGTTTCGGCTGTCGCCGTGGATGCGCTTCTGGCGCCTGGAAGTTCCGTTCGCGGCACCTGCGCTGGTCTGGAACATGATGATGTCGATGTCCGGCGGCTGGTTTTTTGTGGTCGCCTCCGAGGCCATCAGCGTTGGCCACACCTCTGTCAATCTGCCCGGCGTGGGCTCGTATATCGCACTTGCCATCGAGCAGCGCAACCTGGTCGCCATCGGCTGGGCGATTGCCACGATGCTGATTGTGATCCTGCTGTACGACCAATTGTTCTTCCGGCCCCTGGTCGCCTGGGTCGATCGGTTTCGCGTCGAGCAGGAGCCCGGCACGCGGGCCCCGCAGTCATTCATCCTGACCATGTTGGTGCGATCGAGGTTGATACGCGGCGTCATGCAGATGCTGCGCACGCTCGCGCAATGGACCAATCGCATGGTGCCGCGAGTGCCAAGCACTCGAACGTCACTTCCCTCGCGCACGCGCGGGCTGGCCGATGTGTTTTGGCTGAGCGTCATCGTCATCGCTTTGATCGTCATCAGCTGGCGGGGGGCGCGAGGGCTGCTCGCGCACATGAGTTGGTCCGATGTGCTGGAGGTGCTGGAGCTCGGCGCCATCACGATGCTGAGAGTGTTCGTGCTGATCGCTATCGCGAGCCTGGTTTGGGTGCCGATCGGCGTTTGGGTCGGGCTACGCCCGAAAGCGACCCAGATCGTGCAGCCGATTGCCCAGTTTCTCGCCGCGTTTCCGGCGAACCTGCTATTCCCCGTCGTCGTATTCTGCATCGTCCGCGGCAACCTCAATCCGGACGTCTGGCTGAGCCCGCTGATGATTCTCGGCACGCAGTGGTACATCCTCTTCAATGTGATTGCCGGCGCATCGGCCTTGCCCGGCGAGTTGCGCTACGCGGCGCAGAACTTTCAGGTACGCGGCTGGCTGTGGTGGCGCAGGGTGGGGTTGCCTGGAGTCTTCCCGTATTACGTAACCGGCGCGATTACCGCCTCGGGCGGCTCGTGGAATGCTTCGATCGTTGCGGAGCTGGCGAGCTGGGGCGATAGCAAAGTGAGGGCGCACGGCCTCGGCGCGTATATAGCTTCCGCCACTGCCGATGGAGACTTTCACCGCATCGTACTCGGCGTCGCTACGATGAGCCTGTTCGTCGTGACCATCAATCGCTTGTTCTGGCGTCCCTTGTATTACTACGCCGAGCGAAGCTTTCGTCTCGCCTGACTAGGGCCTGTTAACACTCATTGGATGGGCTGCGTTGCGCCTCCAATCGCCTGCAGCAAGGCGCAAAGCGCAGCCCGTATGTCGATACGGGCAAGCTTTGTAACGCAGCGGCAGGCGATTCGAGGCGCAACCCCTATAATGAATGAATATCCTTAGATGGGACGAGCTATTGCGGTTCAGGACGTCGTTACTCCTCCCTTGTGTACGGAGAGTACACGGCGGTCGTCGCGCCTAGCCCTGAACCGCAATAGCTCGTCGCAGCCCATCCAATGAGTGTTAACAGGCCCTATTGCGGAGTGTCGATGAACGCTGCCGAGCCGCTGTTACAGATAAAGCAGGTTCGCAAGGCTTTTGCCAAGCCGGACGGAGGCGAGCTGCTGGTCCTCGATGAGGTCGATCTGGAGTTGGGGCAGGGGCAGATCGTGGCCTTGCTGGGGCGCTCCGGATCGGGCAAGTCGACCCTGCTCAGATTGATCGCCGGACTGTCGAGTCCGAACGCCGGCACTCTGAAATATCTGGGCAAGCCCATCGACAGTCCTTCGGCCGGCGTGGCCATGGTGTTCCAGAGTTTCGCGCTGTTTCCCTGGCTGAGCGTGTTCGAGAACGTGGCGCTGGGGCTCGAAGCGCAGGGTTTGCCGAAAGCCGAAGTTCGTCAGCGCGCGCTGGCTGCCATCGATCTGATCGGGCTGGACGGCTTCGAATCGGCCTATCCGCGCGAGCTGTCCGGCGGCATGCGTCAACGCGTCGGCTTCGCGCGGGCACTCGTCGTTCATCCCGACATCCTGCTCATGGACGAGCCGTTTTCAGCGCTCGATGTGCTCACGGCCGAGACCTTGCGGACCGACTTTCTCGATCTGTGGTCTGAAGGCCGAATGCCGATCAAGGGCGTCATTCTGGTCACGCACAACATCGAGGAAGCGGTGCTCATGTGCGATCGCATCCTGGTCTTCGGCAGCAATCCCGGGCGGGTGCTTTCCGAGATCAGCGTGACGTTACCGCAGCCGCGCAATCGTCTCGACCCGGCCTTTCGTGCCTTGGTCGAGAATATCTACGTGGAGATGACCGCACGCGGCAGGCCGGGTGCCGCCGGTATTCGCACCGAAGGACTTCAGGGACTGGGCATAGGCACGATCCTGCCGCGGGTGTCTTCGAATCTGCTCTCTGGACTCATGGAAGCGCTCGCCTCGGAGCCTTTCAACGGCAAAGCGGATCTGCCGGAGATCGCGTCGCGGCTGCAGATGGAGATCGACGATTTGTTTCCTGTTGCCGAGACCTTGCAGATGATGCGACTGGCGGAAGTGGAGGGCGGCGATATCCGGCTGCTGGAGCCGGGCATGGCGTTCGCCACCGCGACGGTCGACGAGCGCAAGAAGATCTTTGCAAGTCATCTATTGAGCTACGTGGCGCTGGCCGCTCACATCCGGCGCATTCTGGATGAGCGAGCCTCCCATGTAGCGCCGATGAGCCGTTTCTCCGATGAGCTGGAGGACTACATGACGGCGCAAGCAGCCGAGCAGACGCTGCGCGCGGTGATCAGCTGGGGTCGCTATGCCGAGATATTTGCGTACGACGATGACAGCGCAACGTTCAGTCTGGAGAACCCGAGCTAGGCTGACGCTGTTCACAGGGATCGGCGCAGCCGCGGTTGCGACGGCGAACGCGGCGGACAAACCGGGGAACCCGGCGGAAGCGTTGGAAATCCCGACCGTGGTGGTGGTCGGGACCACGCCGTTGCCCGGACTCGGCACTGCGCTTCGCGATGTGCCTGCCAACGTCCAGATCTACACCAGCAAGGATCTGGCTCGACAGCGGCAGGCAACGACCACCGACTATCTGGAGCAGAACCCAACGGGCATCTCCTCGAATGCCGCGCAGGGCAATATGTTTCAGCCCGACATCAACTTGCGCGGCTTCACTGCATCTCCGCTGCTGGGGACGCCGCAGGGCGTTTCAGTCTTTCAGGATGGTGTGCGAGTCAACGAGCCCTTCGGCGATGTCGTGAACTGGGATCTCATCCCGCAGTCGGCCATCGCCAGCCTGCAGCTCATTCCTGGCTCCAACCCGGCCTTCGGCCTGAACACGCTCGGCGGCGCGCTGGCGGTGTACACGAAAAGCGGCGCGCAGTTTCCGGGAGGCGGCGTCGAGCTGTCTGGCGGCTCATTCGGCCGCAAGTCCGGCGAAGTCGATTGGGGCGGATCGAGCGGTGTGGTCGACTGGTTCCTGACTGCGGATGCCACCGACGATGACGGTTGGGCGGATCACAATCCCAGCCGGGTGCGGCGCTTCTTCGGCAAGGTGGGCTGGCAAAACCAGACCAGCGATCTCGATGTGAGCTTTACGGGCGCGGACAACACGCTGCAAGGCACGCAGACGCTGCCGCGCTCATTCCTCGACGACATCCGGCAGGCCTATACGTTTCCGGACAAGAATGAAAACAAGCTCGCATTCGTGACCGTGAAGGGCAGCCATTTTTTTCGCGACGAGGTCCTGTTGGGCGGCAACTTGTATTACCGCAACTATCGGACCAGCAACCTCAGCAGCAACGTCAATGACGAGTTCTCTGAGACCGGCATCCAGGCCACCAACGATGCTTCGGATATCAAGCAGGGCGGCTACGGCGGCGGCTTGCAACTGGTGCTGAGTAGTGAGGCGGGAAGTCGCAAGAATCAGCTCATGCTCGGCGCAACGGTAGACATCGCTGACGCGCGCTTCACGCAGAAGTCGCAGGATGCTGCGTTCACCCCTGATCGCAACACCGTGGGCATCGACGATTTCGAATTGGAGACGGACGCTGACACGACCACGCGCTACCTCGGGGCGTTCATTGCGGATACGTTCAATCTGAACGCTCAGTGGACGTTGTCGGCGTCGGGTCGTTACAACCAGGCGCGCGTTCGCATCGAGGATCGCACTGGCGAGGCGCCACTGCTGAACGGCGAGCACACGTTCTCCAGATTCAATCCTGCCGTAGGCATCAACTTCAATCCGAACCAGAATCTCACTGCGTACGCGAGCTACAACGAGGGCATGCGTGCGCCGACAGCGATCGAGCTGACATGCGCCGACCCGGATGCGCCTTGCAAGCTGCCGAATGATTTCCTGGCGGATCCGCCGCTCGATGCGGTGATATCGAAGACCGTGGAAGTCGGGGGGCGCGGTCGTTTTGGAACATCGTGGCGCTGGAATGCGGCCGTGTATCGCACGCGGCTCGAGAACGACATTACTTTCATCAGTGCCGGTGCCGGCGCCACCAATGCAGGATTCTTCGCGAACGTCGGCAGCACTCGCCGCCAAGGCGTGGAGCTGGGACTCGAAATGCAGCGCGACCCCGTATCATTCGCGGTGCGCTATACGTTTCTGGACGCCACTTTTCGATCGTCGTTCGCCGAGAGCAGTCCCGCGAACTCCAGCGCGGATGAGCAAGGCATCATTCAGGTCGAGCCGGGCGATCGCATTCCCAGCATTCCGCGACACGTGCTCAAAGTGCGAGCGGATTGGTCGGTCACATCGCGGCTGTTCGTCGGTGCGAATGTCCTGACGAGCGCCGGAGTCTATGCTCGCGGCGACGAGAACAATCAGGACATCAATGGACAGGTGCCTGGCTATACCGTCGTGAATCTCGATGCGCGCTATCTCGCTGGCAGACGGTTCGAGGTGTTCGTCCGTATCAACAATCTGTTCGATCGGCGCTATTTCAATTTTGGGGTGGTGGGCGAGAACTTCTTCACGGGTCCGGACCGGACGTTTGGCCCGGCCGTCGGCATCGATCCCGTCCCGGAGCAGTTTCGCGGCCCCGGCGCGCCGTTCGGTGCGTGGCTCGGCGTGAGATATTCATTCGGTCGGCAATCGGCAGGTCGCGTCAGCGATACCGACTGACACCGGCGCCTCAGAATTCAGTCCGCTTGCTCATAGGGTACGCCGAGCGCCCGCAACTCATCGATCAGCTCGCTGCGATCGAACGGTTTGGAGAGCACACGCAACCGCGCATCCTGTTGAAACTGTCGACGCAGCTCGGCCGTGGCGCGGCCGGTTGCGACCACGATCGGCAGTTGTGGCTGCAGCCGCCGGATCTCGGACACGATCTGCGCGCCGGACCGGTCGGGCAACGTCAGGTCGACGATGGCGCCGGACAAACGTTCCCCGCGTGTGCTCAATGTCTCCAGGGCAGCCGCGAACGTTTCCGCTGCTTCGGTCTGCAAGCCGCCGTCGGCAAGAATGTCCGTTACATACATTCGTACCAGGGGCTCGTCTTCTATCACCAGCATGCATGCGTCCGAGGTTTCATCTGGCCGCTTTGCGGGCTGCATCAGTAGCTCGTGAACGCGCTTGGCGAGAGCGGGCAGCGTGAACGGCTTGTTGAGCAGCTCGAATGTGTCGCCCGGCCGGCCGTTCGCTTTCAGAATGTCGTTGGCATAGCCGCTGGTGATCAGCACCGGCAGGGTCGGGCGCAGCTTGCGGGCTTGCTCGGCCAGCATCCTGCCGTCGACTCTGCCGGGCAGGCCCAGATCGGTGAACAGCATGGCGATGGCAGGCTCGCGCTCCAGAATCTGAAGTGCGGCAACGGCATCGGCCGCTTCGATCACTCCATAGCCCAGTCCGGTCAGGCTCGCCACTGCGTAGGCGCGAACTTCCGTATGGTCTTCGACAACCAGGATGATCTGATCCTGGCTGCCGCGTGCGATGGGGTCTGAAGGCGCATCGCTGCCGTCGCGACGCAGATTGCTGGCTCCAGCGACGGCAGCCGGCAAAAGAACTCTCACGCTCGTGCCTTTGGCCGGTTCGCTGGCAAGCTCGACGCGTCCGCCGCTTTGCCTGACGAAGCCGTAGACCTGGCTCAGTCCGAGGCCGGTACCGCCCTGGCTGGATTTAGTACTGAAGAACGGCTCGAAGGCGAGCTTCAACGTGGCCGGCGACATGCCCGCGCCGTTGTCTGTGACCTGGATGCACACATATCGACCGGGCGCGACGTCACCGGCACGGGCGGCTGCCGCGTCGACCTCGAGGTTCATCGTTTCGATGCTGAGCTCGCCGCCTTGCGGCATGGCGTCTCTGGCGTTCACGGCGAGATTCAGGATCGATGTTTCCAACTCGGTGGCATCGACCTCCACGCTCCACAGCCGCTCCCTCTGCACTGTTTTCACCTGGATGTTTTCGCCCAGCGAGCGGCGCAACAGGTCGGCGAGCCGTTCGATCAGGGCGCTCACGTCGAGAACGCTCGGCTCGAGCGGCTTGCGCTGCGAGAAGGCGAGCAGACGTTCGGTCAGCACAGCGGCGCGGCGGGCGCCATGGATCGCATTGGCGATGGAGCGCTGCACGGCGGCGTCCGCCTCCTTGAGCAGCCGCTGCGCGCCGTCGAGATTGCCCAGCACGACCGTGAGCAGATTGTTGAAGTCGTGGGCGATGCCGGCGGTCAGACGGCCGACCGCTTCCATCTTCGTGGCATGTCTCAAGTGCTCTTCACTGGGAGGAATGCCGATATGGGTGCCGATCAGCGCCTGAGCCGGCCGGCCGAAGATGTGTTCCGCCGCGGGATTGGCGGACAGCACTACACCCTCGGCATCGACGACAATGATGCCGTCGGTGCTCTTCTCGATCAGAAATTTGATATCCGTCTCATCTTTCATCGGCCCTGGGCCCGCCCCCTGGGTCGGCGGTTTCATGCTGAGATCACGATCATTATCCGTGCAGCAAAACACCCCGGCGGGTAGGCGCGCAAGAGATCGGCAACTACTACGTGTACTAGTAGCGCGGCGCAGCGAGCGCCGGGGGCGCTAACTGTCGCGGCAGGTGATGCCGCGCTCGCGCGCCCAGATGACGGCTGCGCTGCGCCGGTTCACGCCGATCTTTCGAAAAATCGATGCCACATGATTGCGCACCGTATTCTGCGAAAGTTTCAGCATGCGGCTCATTTCCGCATCCGAGCGAGCTTCGCAGATCAAGCCCAGGATTTCCCGCTCCCGCGGCGTGAGTGCCGCGAATTCCTCGTCGCGCGCCAGGGGCTGTGCGACCTGACACCAGGCGCGCAGTTTTTCGCTCAGTGGCCGTGCCAGCCAGGACGAGTCCGAGAGCACATCATGGACGGCGTCGTTGATCATGTGATGCAGATCACGCCGCGATGCCTCTTGCGTCTCGATCGCCTGCACGACGCTCAACGTCTTCATCTGACCGTTCACCGGAATTTCCACCGCCGAGATGAAACAGTCGACGGCGTGCTCATCTCTATTCAGCGGCAGTTGCAGGTGACGCAATTCTCCATCGATGCAGCGGCGCGTGGTCTGGTCGATCCAGCGAATCTCACCTTGTGCATCCACCAATACCCAGCCAGACCCCAGCTTACGAATGATTCTGTCGAGGTTCTGGACACTTGCTCGCATCATCGGGTCTCCCCAAGTGCCTGTGCCGTATTGACACCGGTAGTTAAACGGCAATCCCACTGGGGTAGTTCCTGTTGACCATGCCGTAGTACGGCGACACCAGGGCGCGGCAGAAAAGTTCCCTGGCTCACGAATTTCGAAAGTGGCCCGACACCGCCCGAAAAAGTCACGCCGCAATCACAGCGCTATCACTATTGTGCGCGTGGGCCGTTCCGGCCGGGCAGCGTGTGAGTGACAGGCATGCCCGGGGCGAACACGGCTTGGGGAGAAGGCAAGGCACGCGACGACTCGCGTTTGCGGGGAATGGCTCGGCACGCCGATCTAATGACCATAAAACACATTCTGATCCTGGTTGCTGCGGCGTTACTTGGTGTGTTTTCCGCGGCATCGCTCTTCATCGCTCCCCCTGATCGCAATCCACCCCATCCCTCTTATCTGCCCGAGGAGTAACTCGAAGGCAGCATCGGTACGACATGACTATCGGAGTGAGTGAAAGCCCCGGCGTCGTTGCTCAGTCCGCATCCATGACGGCGGCCGCAACGGAGGTTCCGAGCGGCAGGGCACGGTTCGAATTCATCGACGGGTTGCGAGGCGTCGCGGCAATCATGGTCGCCATCGGCCATCTTGCGCATGCGGCTGCCGACCGGCATCCCGGCATTCTGGGGCCGGGGATCGAGGCCATCGCCTCACTGGGCCGCTACGGGGTGCAGATTTTCTTCGTGCTCAGCGGTTTCGTGATCGCGCACAGCGTCACTGGCGGGGAGTACTCGTTCAAATACTTCGGCCGCTTTGCCGCGCGCCGCTTCGTGCGCCTGGACTTGCCCTACTGGTCGGTGATTGCGCTGGAGATGGCGCTGCTGTGGCTCAGCGGACAGCTGCTGGCCCAGTATTCCCGAGAGCTGCCGTCGTTCGGGGCGATCGCGGCGAACGCATTTTATCTGCAGAACTTCCTGGGCTATCCGCACATCCTGCCGGTGTTCTGGACGCTGTGCTACGAGGTGCAGTTCTATCTGGTCCTGGTGTTGTCGCTGGTGTTACTCGCACGCCTGCGCAATGCGGGCGTGTCCGCGGCCACGACTCGCCTGATTGCAACCGCCGCACTATCGATCGGCTTTCTCTGGTCGGTGTGCCTGTTCGTCGGATTGCTGCCGCCAGCCCACCCGGCGCTGTTCTTCGACCGCTGGTTTCAGTTCGCGTTGGGGGTCATCATCTATCTTTACTATCGCGGCCACTGCGGCATCGAGGTGCTCATCGTTTCGGTAATGCTGTGCCTGGGCGCCGCAGTGCTGTTCGGCGCAGACGCCTATCGAGTCACGGCTCTGCTGGTGACGGTCGCGACCGCCGTCGGCATCGTTTGCAGCTTGCATTTTCCACGGCGTGGGCTGCTCGAGGGAGCATCGATGCAGTTCCTCGGGCGGATCTCTTACAGCCTGTATCTGTTGCACCTGGCTATCGGCTGGCGCGCGACCGTCCTGGTCCGGGAGCTGATCGGCAGCCACTATTCGACGGCGTGGGCTTATTTTGCGTTCGCCGTTGGGATGGCGGCGAGTATCGTGGCGGCGTGGATCGCGAACGTACTCATCGAGCAGCCCGCTATCCGGCTGGCCCGGACGATCGATTTGCCCAAGCGCCGGCACAGTAGCGCTGTGCTCTCGGCGTAATTTTCGCTGTTCTGCGGTGTTTCGCGCCTTTGGTATGCTAGCTGCGACAGCAATCCCGCAGACCTAGCGCCGAAGATGACCGATGTGAGCACCGACGCGGATCGAACGTTCGTCGAACGCATGGCATTGCCGGTGGCTCGTAAGCAGCGCGTGCTCGTGGCCGTGGGAGCGGATCCGCAGGCGGAGCGGGTGATGCGGGCGGGCAAACGCATGGCCGACATGCTGGCGGCGCCTTGGACGCTGGTATTCGTCGAAACGCCCGACTTGCTGCGCCGACCTTCGGATTCGCGCAATCGCTGGGCAGGATTGCAACGCCTGGCAGGTTCGCTGGGTGCTCATGCAGTTACGTTGGACGGTCTGTCCGTCGTCGATGCGCTGCTGGAGTACGCGCGTACTTCCGAAGCTACGCACATCGTGATCGGTGCCCCGACGCGACACGGATTGGTTGCCTGGCTGCGCCCCTCGACGCCCTCACGATTGGTGCCCAGAGCCCATGGGTTCGTCGTCATCACGGTCGGCGCGGAGCATGAGGAGGGCTCCGAAGAGCAACTCATCGACGCCGCCCCCGAGCCCGCTCCGATCCAATGGGCCCGCTATGGATGGGCGCTCGCGATCAGTGCGCTCACGACCGCGATCACTTACGCCATGGATCCTTTTTTCGCGGTTCCCAACTTGCTGATGACTTACCTGCTGAGTTCGACGCTGGTCGGCATCAGGTTCGGCCGCGGGCCCGCGGTGCTCGCATCCATAGCGAACGTTGTCTCGTTTGCCATTTTCTTCGTGCCGCCGCGGTTTACCTTGTCGATGGCCGACGCGCAGTATCTGGTGACCTTCATCGTGATGTTGATCGTCGCGGTCACCATGGCGAACCTGATGACCAGCGTGCGCCGGCAGATCCGGGCCACGGGCGAGCGAGAGCGGCGCACAGCATTGCTCTATGCGATGACTCGGGATCTGAGTGCTACGCGCGGCGTCGCGAACATGTCGCGCGTCGCGGTCAGGCATATCGCGGAGATTTTCGATTGCCAGGCGGTCGTGCTGCTGCCGGATGCCGCCGGTAGATTGCGTCATCCCAACGACGTGCCGATCGAAGGTTCGTTCAAGAGCGCCGATCTGGCCGTGGCTCACTGGGTGTTCGAGCAGGGTCGGCGCGCCGGCCTCACTTCCAGCGATATGCCGGGCACGTCGGCAATATATGTTCCGTTGGCCCACGATCAGCAGCGCTTTGGTGTGCTGGCGGTGCTGCCCCAGAATCGCCGGCGCTTGCAGGCGCCGGAGCAGATGCGGTTACTGGAAGCGTTCGCCGAGCAATTGGGCCTGGCAGTCGAGCGTGCCGGCCTGTCGGCCGCCGCCGAAGCGGGACGAGTCGCCGCGGAGACCGAAAGTCTACGCAACACACTATTGGCTTCGATATCACACGATCTGCGTACGCCGTTGGCGGCGATTGCAGGCGCCAGCAGTACGTTGGCCGAGCGCGGACGGGATCTCGACGATGACACGCGCACTTCGCTGGCGCGCTCGATCGAAGCGAAGGCCGTGGAAATGTCGGAGATCGTTTCCAACGTGCTCGACCTGATGCGCTTCCAATCGGGTCAGATCGAGCTCGGGCGCGATGCGCATGCGCTCGATGACCTGATCGGCTCGGCGCTGGGGCGCGTTGAAGAACGATTGCGCAGTCACCCGGTACGCATCGACTTGCCGAATGAGTTGCCGGTACTGCATGTGGACGGCACGCTGATCGTGCAGGCGCTCGCGAATATCTTCGACAATGCCGCCAAGTACACCCCCGCAGGCGCGGTGGTTCACATCAGGGCGCGGCTCGCCGACGACCGGATGATGGTGGAGATCGAGGACGAAGGACCTGGCTTTCCCATTCCGGATCCCGAGGCTTTGTTCGAGAAGTTTCGTCGCGGCCAGGGTGAGGGGGCGGTCGCGGGTGCCGGTCTGGGTCTGGCGATTTGTCGCGCCATCATCGAGGCGCATGGAGGCGAGATCCGCGCGGCCGGCCGGCTCGGCGGCGGGGCCCGTGTCGAATTCTTTCTGCCGGCGACTGTGGGTGCGTCATGACGCAAGCCATGCATCGCATCCTGGTGGTCGAGGACGATCCGACCATTCGCGCCGTGCTGCGCGCGCTGTTGCAGTCCGAGCCGTACCGATTGGTGGAGGCGGAGACAGCGGCTCGAGCGCTCATCGAAGCGCGCACCCATCAACCGGATTTGCTGCTCGTCGATCTGGGGCTGCCGGATGCCGACGGGATGACTGTGATCCAGGGCGTGCGCGGATGGTCTGCTGTGCCCATCATCGTGCTGTCGGCACGCACGATGGAAGCACAAAAGGTGGCGGCACTGGAGGCCGGCGCGGATGACTACGTCACCAAGCCCTTCAGTGCGCCGGAATTGATCGCGCGGGTACGCGCCGCTTTACGCCGAAGCGCGCGAGGCTCGGATCGTACGGCAATCGTTCGGCTGGGCGATGTCACAATCGACCTGACACGCCGCGAGGCGCGCGCTGCCAATAAGGAAGTCCGCTTCACGCCGCTGGAATATCGCGTGCTCGAATCGCTGGCGCGCCAGGCGGGAATGATCGTGACCGCCAATCAGCTGATTCGCGAGGTGTGGGGCCCCGATCGGACGCACGACACGCAGAGCCTCAGAGCGTGCTTGAAGCATCTGCGCCAGAAAATCGAGCCCAATCCGGCACGGCCGGTGTTCATCATCACTGAAACGGGCTTGGGCTATCGATTGCGAACGAGTGAAGTGCCCGGCTCGACGCCGTAGCGGTCAACGCGCGATGGCTCAGAGCCGCTCGCTCAAGCAGGCCACCAGGTTGTTCAACTGATGCTGGCGCGTGAAGCCTTGCTCGATGCGCCGCCGGGCGGCCAAAGCCATGCGATCCCGCGTCGTCGGGTCGTCCACCAAGGCGGCCATCGCGGCTGCCAGTCGCTGCGCATTTCCCACTGGCACGACCACGCCCGTCTCGCGATCGACGATGGTTTCCGGAACGCCTTGCCAGTCGCTGGTCAGCACGGGCAGGCCGCAAGCCTGCATTTCCAGCGACGACATTGGGAACGAATCCCAGCCGGTGGAAGGAATACAACCGGCATAGCAACCCGACAACAGGGCCGGGATGTCGGCCTGATAACCCCCGAAAGTGATGTGCGAGGCGGCGTCGTTCCAGTGCGGACGCAGCTGTTCCACCTCATCGCTGACGTTGCCGAGGAACAGGACATGAATGTCGTCACGCCGCAACTCTTGCACCACATGCACAGCGGCGCGCATCAACACATGCACGCCTTTGCGCTGGTGCAGATGCCCCATGTAAACGATCACTCGACGGTGTTTGGGAATGCCGAAGCGCTCATGAGCCAGGCCACTGTGATGCGGTGTGCGCTTGAATTTGTCCGCATCGACGCCGGTCGGGATGACCAGCGTTCTGCCCTGAGCAATGCCACGCCCCAAAACGGCGCAGCTTTGCATGGCGCGCGACTCGAAGATGAAATAGTCGGGCTTGGCCCGCCGGAGCAGGGCGACCTCCAGGCGCTTAAACAGCAAGCGGAACTCGCCATTGATCGAGCTCATCGGCGCGCCCCAGTAACTGAACACACGTTTGATGCCGGCCTTGCGCAGCTCGCCGAGATAGCTGGCGTTCGCGGACAGGTCGAGAGCGAACAAGGTGTCGATGCGATGATCGCGGATGTAGTTCTTGAGCCGGGTAACCTGCTCGGGTGTGGGCTGGCGAGGGTCGAACGCAACGACCTGCTCGAATTGCCTCGGCAGCGCGGACGAGCGCGCGGCGCCTACTTTTGAGAATGAGAAATGCACGTGCTCGGCGCTGCCGGTCAGCTGCTGTGCCATTTCGTAGAACACGCTCACCAGGCGGCCGATGGCGAACCCGACCTCGATGTCATACTGAATCATGACCAGCATGCCACTGCAGCGTGCGGCTGACGGGTTGATGCTGGAGTGGTGGGGTTGGCTGAATGCCGGAGCACTGTCGGGGGCGACTGGCTGGCCCTGGCGCACGACGGATGATTTCGATGTCATGCGGCCGTCATCGGCAGAATATGTTCGATGGCCATCTGATAGACGGGTGTCTGCTGTAGCGGGTGTTCATCGGCGTCCTTGCTATTCAGCGCGCAACAGTCCGTTGAGGCGACAACCGGAATGAGTCCCAGTGTTGCGGCACAACCTTACCGGCGCTGCTGTGACTGCGATGTGATTTTTCCGGCGAAAGAGACGCGGGTCACTCGCGAGGTGCAGCCAGGCGGCGCGAGCTTGCTGACCTTACGAATGCGACGGCAAAAACTGTGATGCGATCGATAGAGCGCGGGAATTTGCGGAGGCGGTAGGGGAATTCACCGGTGGCACCCGCGGTCGCGCCGAACGAGACTTGCGCGCATCGCCAAAATGTTTCTGGATTGTTTCTCGATTGTTTCTGAAGGTGACTGGATGCGCATTTCATTTCGAGCGCCTGCTGTACTTCTGGCCTGTGTGCTCGCGACCGGCGTGTCCGAAGCCTCGCCGTTGAGCGTCGATCAGAAAGTGCGCAATGCTCTGCAGCTGGATCAAAACGCCAGCAATGGCAAGAAGCTGTACGCGACTCACTGTGCCCAGTGCCATGGTGAGCAAGCGCTCGGTAGCGCGGCCAACCTGATTCCATCGCTGGCGGGTCAGCGGCGCGCTTACCTGGTCAAACAGCTGGCCGATTTCAGCGAGCTGGAGCGCGACAGCCGCCCGATGCATGCGGTGGTCTCGAAGCCTGAGTTGGCGAGCGAGCAAGCCTGGGCCGATCTTTCCGGCTATCTGAATTCACTGCCGCGAACCAGCTTCCCACAGACCGGCGACGGCCGCGGGCTGGAGCTCGGCGAAGCCATCTTTCAGGATCAATGTGCCTCCTGTCATGAGCAGGACGCACGCGGGGATGACGACGGTTTCACGCCTTCGTTGCGCGACCAGCACTATGCGTACCTGGTTCGCCAGGTGCGCAGCATCGGTACGTGGCATCGGCTCAATGTCGATGCGAACCTCGTGCGCTATCTCGATAGTCTGGACACGGAAGAGGCCACCGCGGTCGCCGACTACCTGTCCCGCATGCGAGGGCCCATCAAAGATCATGACAAGATGAACAGCGACGGCACCGTCAACAACTGAAGCGGCGCGCTCACCTCTTCACCAGCTCCTTCACACCGCCGGCGATGAGCACGGAGATGTCCGCCAGCACCCGCGGCAACACCAGAAGGCCGGTCGGTGCGGCGAGATATCTGGCGTTCCAGACCGGCCCGAATTTCGCTTTGTAGTTTCTGAGTCCCTCGAAGTTGTAGAAATGTTCGCCGTGACGGAACACGAAGCTGCCGATGCGGTTCCACGCCGGCGCGAGTGGATGCAGATCCAGGCCGGCCAGCGGCGCCATGCCCAGGTTGAACCATTGATAGCCCTGGGCGCGTCCCCACAGCATCAGTTCGGTGAACAGAAAGTCCATGACGCCGTGGGGCGCGCCCGGGCTGAATCGCATCAGATCGACCGACAGCTCCGCCCGGCTGCGTGTGGTCCACAAATTGGCGAAGGCGACGGTGGCGCCCTGACGATGTACCACTGCAACCGGAAACTGGCGCATGTAGGGTTCGTCGAACGCGCCGATGGAAAAGCCTTTCTCGCTGGTCGATTTTTCTTTCAACCAGGCATCGGAGATTGCGCGCAGCTCGGGCAGTAACGGCGGCACGGCTTCGATGGGCACGACTTCGAAAGTCGCATCCTCGCGCGCCGCACGCGCATGCGCCTGGCGAATGTCACGTCGCTCTCTGCCCTCGAGGCCAAAATTCGCCAACGGCACGCGCGCCTCTTCGCCGATTTTTACCGGCGTGAGGCCGAAGTCGACATAGAGCGGCACGCGCTCGGAGCTGGCTTGATAAAAGACGGTCCAGCCGCCGTGCCGGTCGGCGATCTCGCTAAAGCGCCATATCAGCTCCTCATAGCGCGCCGGCTCGCCAACTGGATCGCCGAGCGCCACCCAGCTGCGGCGAGCAACTTGATACATGATGAATGCGTCATCCTTCGGCGCAAACAGCAGACGCTTGTCCGCGCACAGAGCAGCGTTCGCAAGCGTATCATCGCAGCGATCAATGATGGTGCGCGCACGTTCGAGCTCCTTCGCGCTCGGCAGCTCAGGTTGCGGCCGCGCTGGACGCAGGAGGTTCATCGTAAGGAACGTCGCTGCCGCCAGTGCCGTCAGCAGCAGCGTTCGGAGCGCTCTCGGCGCACTTGCGGAGAATGCGAAGGTCCACCACAGCTCGTTGGAATATTGCACGTGGCGATGAGCGAAGTAGCTGATCCAGCTGACCGCGCCGAGCGCTCCGAGGATTCCCACGGTCCACATCGGCGTGAAGCGTTCCTCCATGATCGACGCGGGCCGATGGAATGCGCTGCGACCGAGCCACAGGACCGCGAGCACGATCGCAAGAACGCCCGCCTCTTCATAGTCCAGCCCCTTCAGCAGCGACGCGATGATGCCTGCGATCAGCAATGCGACCGCCAGTTGATAGCCTTCCCTGACACGGCGATACAGCGCCCGTGCCAGCACCAGCAATCCCAGGCCGCAGATGCTGCCGATCAGATGTGACATCTCCAGGACCGGCAAGGGCAGTAGATCTCGCAGGACCGACACGCGTGGTTCCAGGGCCGGGGTCGCGCCAGAGACCAGCAGGACGACACCGGCGAGCAGCACGAGCGTTCCCACGATCTGCGGCGACACGCGCGTCACATAGGTAGTGACGAGCGAGCCGACTTGTCCGAAGCGGTGCCTGTATTCATATATTTCCATCGCCGCAAACAGCACGCCGGCGGTGATGAGAGGTGCCACGTAATAGATGGCGCGATAGGCGAGTAATGCACCGAGCAACTGATTGCGTGGCGTGTCGGGCAACGCCAGCAGCACCACCGACTCGAACACACCCACGCCGCCAGGAAGATGACTGACGATGCCAGCTGCCACAGCCACTGCGTAGACGCCAACAAAGGCGGGCAGTCCGATCCGCGCATCCGACGGTAGTAACGTCCAGAGCACCGTGCATGCGATCGCAAGCTCTACGGAGCCGAGCACCACTTGCAGCGGTGCGAGCACTGGGCCGGGCGGTCGCAACGACCAGCCGCGAAAGACGATGCCGCGACCCGCAAAGCTACCCCAGCCGACATAGGCGGCAATTGCGCCGAGCAGCAATACTCCGCAGACCCAGGTCCAGGGGCCGAGCACATTGAATATCGTCACGCTCTGGTCACGGGCGAACAGGATCGACAGCGCGCTCAGTGTGCCGATGCCGAGCGCGTTGGTGAGACTGCAAAATCCCTGCAGCGTAGCGACCTCAGTGCCCGTGAGACCTTGAGCCGTGTACAGGCGCAAGCGCATCGCCGCGCCGGTAAGGGCGCTCGCGCCGGCGTTGTTGGCGATTGCGTAGGCGATGAACGAACTGAGGGCAACGCGCCCATAGGGCAGGCGCTTTTGTATGTAATGCAGGCCGGAGAAGTCGAACAGCGTCAGTAATGAATAACTGCCGATTGTGCACAACGCAGCGGCAATGAGCTCCGACGCCGGAATCTGGCGCAAGTATTCGACCATTGCGCGCAGATGAAAATGCTGGATCTCACGATGCACTACCAGCACGACGACGCATAACAGGAGCACGCTCAGTACCGGCGCGAGCCAGGTGTGCCAGTTGGCCGTCAATCGGGTGGGAATTGCGCTCATGAATGTCGCACTCTGAGCCGTTGCGGACGATGCACCATGCGCAAAACGTGCTGGCGGTCTAGGTTGTTCAGCGTAGTGAGATCGCCCGCGTCGCGCGGAGGACCGCGTAGGCGCTCATGGTTTCTTCGCGTTGAGAGCCGCGTGCTGCCGCTGAATAGTGTGGGGATGTGTGTTCGTCCTGCTCGCCTGTAGGGGTTTAGCCATGCCCGCTGTGCTCGTGCTCTTGGCTGCGATGATTGGATTGCTTGCAGCCTGTGCCCACGGACGACCCGATAGCTCGGCGCGAGGTCGCCCTGCGACTCCCGAAAACTATGTGAAGATGAGCGGTGAGGAGCTCTATCAACACCTCTGCTCGTCTTGCCACGGCATCTCCGGTCACGGAGACGGGGCGGCGGCGCAGTCCTACAACAGCACGATGCCCGATCTGACTCTGCTCGCGCGCCGCGCCGGAGATACATTTCCTCGCAGCCGCGTGGAACAAATCATCGAGGGTACGTACGCGCTGCCGGCGCACGGCTCCCGAGCCCAACCGGTATGGGGAGCGGATCTGACTTCGCCCGCTCTGACCAAGTCGAAGTCGAAGAAATCCAAGCCGCCAAAGTCGAAGACGAAGACCGTAGACCCGCAGGTGAAGCCGCGGCCCGTGCCGCCGGGGCACATTCTCATCAATCGAATTACGGACTATCTATGGCTCGTGCAGCAGCGACCTGGCGATGACTTCGACACGTCGGGTCGCGCCCGGGAATAGCCGCTATCCAGGCGAGCCTGCTATCTGTATCGGCACGAAGATCTGCGCGTCCTCGCGTTGGATGAGCAGCGCAGCCGTGTGGCCGGCACTGTGGATCGCACGCTCGAGCTCCTTGACCGACTTCACCGTCTTACCATTGACCGCGAGCACAATGTCACCGGGCTCGAGCCCGGCTTTGGCTGCGGAGCCCGAGACATCGTCGATGACCAGACTGCCTCGTGTGTCGACGGACTGACGCTCTTTCGGTGTCAGTGGCCGCACCGACAGGCCGGCGGGACCCGACGTTGCAGAGGGTTCCGAGGCGCGAGTCGTACCCGGTTCCTGCAGCTCCGCGATGCGAATTCTGCTTTCTGTCTGCGCTCGATCGCGCCAGATCAGCAGGGTCGCCGTCGAGTTCGGGGTCAGGCCGGCGATCAGTGGCGGCAGCTGATTCGAATGTTCGATCGTCTGGTCGTTGACCCGCAGGATCACATCGCCAGGCTTGATGCCTGCGCGGGCCGCGGGGCCGTCGGGATCGACTGAGCTCACCAAACCACCTCGCGCGCGGTCCAGCCCGAAGGACTGTGCGAGCTGCGCATTCATTTCCTGAGCCGACAAACCCAGACGTCCGCGACGTACATGGCCGGTCTGGATCAGCTGCTGCTCGACGTTATGCGCAACGTCGATGGGGATCGCGAACGCCAGACCCATGTAGCCGCCGTTGCGACTGTAGATCTGGGAGTTGATGCCAACGACCTCACCTTGCAGATTGATCAGCGGTCCGCCGGAGTTGCCGGGGTTCACGGCCACATCGGTTTGAATGAATGGCACATAGTCGTTCTCTGGCAACGAGCGCGCAGTGCCACTGACTACGCCGGCTGTCACGCTGTTTTCAAAGCCGAACGGCGCGCCGATTGCGATGACCCACTGGCCGGGTTGCAACCGACTGGCGTCGCCGAACCTGGCGACCGGCAGGTCGCGTGCGTCGATCTTGAGAACGGCCACATCGGTGCGGGCGTCCAGGCCGACCACCTTGGCGGAAAACTCCCGCCGGTCGATGAGCTTGACGGTGATGTCGCTCGCATCCATGACCACGTGTGCGTTGGTCAGGATGTAACCATCGGGACTGACGATGAAGCCCGATCCCATGTCACGCACGGGACCGGGCGGCTGCTGCGGCGTCGGTATGCCGAAGCGCCTGAAAAACTCGGAGAAGGGATCCTCCTCTTCGTCGTTCTGTCCCAATTCCGCCGAGGGGTGGGCGGCCTGCTTCTCGATCACGGTCACGTTGACGACCGAGCGTCCGCTGTCCGCCGCCAGCTGTGAAAAATCGGGCAGCGCTGCGAGACCGGTTGCGCCGCCGGTCTCGCCATTGGTCGAGGCCATCGCTGAGGCGATCGGACCTGGCCCCTGTTTGCAGGCCGCGAATGTCAGGCTCAGCGCTATCGTGGTTGCCAGTACGCGTGTTGTTGCTGCAAGCATCGCTGCGCCCTCCACGGTGTGTGACTATCTCGCGGCACGCTTGAGAGATTCGGCATGATCGATTTCGGCCTGATTGATGGCTGCAGTCACTTGTGGCATCGCGTCTCGCTCCGCTCTGTAAGCGCAGTCCTCGCCGGTGCTGTCGGGATACATCTGATACAGACGCGAGCAGACCTCGTAAGCGGCGTCGTGCACGCGTTGCTTGAACACTTTGGCATTGCTCGGGAGATTGAGCGCCAGATCGGAATAGTTCACCTCGCCATGCAATGCGAGCGACTCGAACTGCCCGCCCATTCGCTCGAGGTGCGCGCCCGTTTGAGTTTGAGTATGTCCGACCACCGTCACCGCCGGAGGCCCGTCTTCCACTGTCACGTGCTCGGCCGTCTCCTTGTCGACGGCCACGGCAGTTGTTGCAGTAGCCGAAAGAATGAGCGCAACGGGCCAAGGCAATTGGGGCTTGATTTTCGGCAGATTCATGACGGGCACTCCTACGCTGGGAAGGGTCACGCCGGGACTGTGAGCCTTTCCAGCAGCGCTGCCATGCGGAAACCTGCGGCTCGCTTACGTCATTCAGCGTAGCGAAATCGACTGTGCGGCAGTCGCCTGCGAATTGCCCGTAGGCGATGCGCGATGTTCCGATTTGTGGGCGAGCGCCGAGGCGCGCAGCGTGGTTGGGTCGATACGAACGCAACCCTGAGGTGTACGGCTATGAATACAAAGTTGCTGCTCGCGACCGCGCTGGCCTTGCTGGGCGCTTCTGCGGCGTTTGCCGGAGACAAGACCGATGCGACCTTGGACAAGATGAAAGCGGCGGTCACCCCTGGCGAGTTCGATCTGACCGGCAAGGAAGTCAAGACCATTCACCATGGCAAGACCGCCGAGGAATACCGGGTGTGCGTCAAGCCGGGTGACGAAGCTGCCGCCATGAAGGTGGTCTACGACGGCAAGCAGGAGACATTGCAGCCGGGCGACTGCAAGGATGTCACTGGCATGTCGATCAATGCGACCGCGGCCGTGCCGCTGTCGGGCAATCAGCACATCATGGCCACTTACCATGAAGTCAAGAAACAATGAGCACAGCACCGGGCCGGCGCCGCGCCGGCGCGCCGGCCCGCCGTGGAGCTCATATCCATTCAGCACAGGAGACCTCGATCGTGGCCACCAAGAACACCGCTTCGCGAGATGAGTTGACCCGTCGCCGGCAGGCGGCGCTCGCGACGCCTACCGATTTGCAGCCGGAGGCGACTCGCGACATTTCCGCCGCGATGAACGCGATACTGGCGGATGTGTTTGCGCTGTACCTGAAGACCAAGAACTTTCACTGGCACGTGAGCGGCCCGCACTTTCACGACTATCACTTGTTGTTCGACGAGCAGGCGAGCCAGATCTTCGCGATGACGGATCCGATTGCGGAGCGCATCCGCAAGATCGGCGGCGCGACCCTGCGCTCCACCGGCAACATCACCCGTCTGCAACGAATGCAGGACAACGATGCCGATTTCGTCGAAGCAGCCGACATGCTCGCGGAGCTGCGCGAAGACAACAAGGCGTTGGTAAGCCGGTTGCGAGAGGTTCACGACCTGTGCGGCAAGTTTCGTGACTTCGCCACCAGCAGCCTGATCGAAGTCTGGATCGACGAGGGCGAGAAGCGCACCTGGTCGCTGTACGAGGCCGGCCGGCGCGGCGATCGCAGCGGTCATTGATCGGCTGCTGCCAAAGCCACGGAACAGGAAGGTGAGCTCATGGCCACACACGGCAATCTGCCTTCGGTGCTGTTGACCGATTGGTATCAGCTGTCGATGCTCGATGCGTATTACCGTCTGGGAATGACGCAGACGGCGGTGTTCGAGTTTTTCGTCAGGCGGCTGCCGCAGCGACGCAGTTTTCTGCTCTTGCTTCGCTGCGGGGTTGGATCAAGTGCTCGAGTATCTGGAGAACGTGAGCTTCACCGCCGCAGAGCTTGCCTGGCTCGAGTCCACCAAACGTCTGAGTGAGAGCACGTTGCAGCGACTGGCTTCGTTCCGCTTCTCGGGGCGAGTGTTTGCGGTACCCGAGGGCACGGTGTTCTTCGCGAGCGAGCCCATTCTGCGGGTGGAGGCTACGCTGCCCGAGGCGCAGCTGGTCGAGAGCCGCATCGTCAGTCTGCTGAACCATCAAATACTGGTGGCCTCCAAAGCAGCGCGCTGCCGGCTCGCGGCGCCCAAGGCAGAGCTCATCGATTTCGGAATGCGGCGTGCGCACGGCGCGGAAGCCGCCTTGCTGGCGAGCCGGGCAGCGTACATTGCGGGTATCGACGCTACGGCGACTGTTGAAGCATCGTGGCGATTTGGCATTCCGCCGGCGGGAACCATGGCGCACTCATTCATTCAGGCGCATGAATTCGAAGCGGACGCGTTCCTGAACTTCGCACGCTGTCATCCGCAGGGTGTCGTCTTGCTCATCGATACGTACGACATCCAGCGTGGCGCGAAGCGCGTGGTCGAGCTATCGCGGCAACTGCGTCGCGAAGGAATCAAAATTCATGGCGTACGAATCGACAGTGGCGATCTCGCGGAGGCCGCCGTTGCCGTGCGAGCCGTGCTGGATCGGGGCGGCTGCACGGAGATTCGCATCTTCGCCAGCGGTGGGCTTGATGAATATTCCCTTGACGCGATGATCGCCGCCCACGCCCCGATCGACGCGTTCTGCCTCGGGACCAAGCTCGCGGTGTCCGAAGACGCGCCTTCGCTGGATTGTGCCTATAAGCTGCAGCAATACGCCGGGCGTCCGGTCAGGAAGCTGTCGCAATGGAAGGAAACCTGGCCAGGTCCCCGACAGGTGTATCGCCACTACGATGCGAGCGGATACCTCAGCATGGACTCGCTGGCCTGTGAGGACGAGATCATCGACGGTCAGCCGCTGTTGCACGAGGTGATGACCAACGGGCGGCGCTTGTGCTCCGCTCCGCCACTGCAAGAGGTTCGGGTGTACTGCGCGGAACAGCTCGCGAGGCTGCCGCCGGCGTATCGAACTCTGGAGCATGTACTGCAAGCGCCGGTGAAGGTCTCGCAACGCCAGCATCAGCTGGCGGCCGAAGTGGCGCAGCTCGCGCATTGATCTGGAGGGTGTCATGCAAGTCGGTGAAATTTGTCATCAAGGCGCTATCTCGATTGCCAGCACTGAAGGCATCACAGATGCGGCGCAGCTGATGCGAGAGCATCACGTGGGGTTTCTGATCGTGCATCAACCTGGCGATCCGCTACGCCGGCCGATCGGAGTCTTGACCGATCGTGACATCGTCGTCGAGGTCATCGCCAAGAAAATCGATCCGGAGGCCATCAAGGTCGACGACCTCATGACCCGGCAACCCCTGGTCGCGACCGAGGCCGAAGATTTGAGTGAAGTGCTCGCGGCGATGCGCATCGCCGGCGTCCGTCGCGTGCCGGTGGTCGATGTGCGCGGCGCGTTGACTGGGGTCATTGCCATCGACGACGCCTTCGACATCATCACGACGTTCATGTGTGACATCGCCGGTTCGATCAAACACCAGCAGCGAGTGGAGCGGCGTGCGCGGGCCAGTTGATGAGCCGGCACGCTGCATAGTTCAGCAATAGAAACACATCGGCTCCACCGGTGAACTACGTACCGCACCAGGAACACTCCGGGCTCTCGCGGCGGTGAGTTGCTGTCAATCTGCTCCTCGTGGGATCGATGAAGGAGCCGAGATGAAGTTCTGGTTGATTCCAGTTGCGACTTTGACCGTGTTGCTCGCCGCCTGCGCGTCCCAGCCAACGCAGCGCGAAGTGATGCAAATGTCCGGTCTGGAAATGTATCAATCATTCTGTGCCAGCTGTCACGGCGTCGGCGGTGAAGGCGACGGACCGGTCGCGCCGCTCATCAAGATTCACGTGCCCGACCTGACCCGCATTGCGCAGCGGCACGGCGGCGAATTTCCGGCCGAGGACGTGCATCGGAGCATCGACGGCCGCTTCGATCGCCCGGCGCATGGCCCGCGGGACATGCCGGTCTGGGGCTGGCAGTTCTATAGCAGCCAGACGAGCAACGATCCCGCCGAGCGCGCTCGCGTGAACGCTCTGATCGATCGGCTCGTCGATTATCTGCGCACTCTCCAGAAGAGCTGAATTAGAGGAGCAGCGATGAGTAAGCGACCCTGGAAGACCTTGATGGTGGTCATCGCCGATCCATTCGCGGACGATCAGCCCGCGCTGGCAAAGGCGGTGACGTTGTCGTTACGTAGCGGTGCGCGCCTGGTGCTGTTCAACTGCTTCATGCTGCCGCAGCCGGTGAACGACGTGCCGATGGGGTCGCGGTCGCAGATCATTGCATCGGCGCTGCGTCAGCGGCGCGAGCGGATGGAAGCGCTGGTCGACCTCACGCGGGTTCGCGACGCGAAATGTATCGCGGCGTGGGATTATCCCGCGCATGAAGCGATTGTCAGGCAGGTCTCGAAGACCAAGCCCGATCTGTTGATCACCGCCAGCCACCGCCATGGCCGGCTGGCGCGCTGGCTGCTGGCCAACACCGATTGGGAATTGATTCGTCAGTGCCCGTGCCCGGTGTGGTTCGTGCGATCGCCGGAGATTGCTCCGCAGCTGCGCATCCTCGTGGCAGTCGATCCCTTTCATGCGCACGACAAACCGGCCACTCTAGATGAACGACTGGTGCACGCCGCCAGCGTCGTTGCGCAACAGTTCGGTGGACGCGTGAGTCTGGCGCACGCCTGCCAGATTCCGGACAGTGCTCGTCCGGTTCGGTCGCTGATGCTTGCTCGCGCCAGGCAGGCCGTGCAGGACCTGGCGACACGGCACGGAGTCGACACTGAGGCCTGCGAGGTGAAGGCGGGCAAGGCGGAAGACATCATTCCTGCCATCGAACGTCGCGAAGGCGCGGATCTGCTGGTCATGGGGGCCGTCTCTCGCAGCATCGATACGCATGCAGTCATCGGCAACACCGCGGAACGGGTCATCGATCGTGTGGGCTGCGATCTGCTGGTGATCAAACCGATGATGCCGAAGATGCAAGCGGTTTCGCCGAGCCCGCGCTGGCTCGCAACCGCGCGCGAGCTACCCGGCAGCCGAAGCAAGCGTGCGCCCAGCGCACTACGCATGCAATGAGATCGCCAGTCAGCCTAGAGCTCGCACCGCACTGACCACGTTTCCGACCGCGTCGGTGGCGCGAGTATCGATTTCGATGATGGTGGTGGAGCCCGCTGCGAGCGGCTCAAAATGATTCAACTGCGCCTTGACGACGGTCTGATCGGCTTCGGAAGCGTCGTCGCCGCGTTTGGCCCGATCCGCGACCCGATTCAGTAGCGTTGCCGGATCAGCCCGACACGAAATGAATGCGCAGGTGACCTCCATGCGCTGCGCGAGCGACGTAAACAACTCTCGATCGGCGGCATCGAGAAACGATGCGTCGACGATCACGTTGAAGCCCGCTTGCAGGCAGCTCTCCGCGCACTCCAAGAGCCTGGCATAAACGCGCTGGCTCATCTCCGGCGCATAATTGCCCTGTTGAAAGCCGGTGGTTGCAGTCGAAGGGCCGAGCAGGCGCTTTCGCTCCAGGTCAGATCGGATGCGTAGCGCATGCAACGGAGCCACCAACTGTTCGCTCAGCCACGACTTGCCCGAACCGGACATGCCGTGCATCAGCAGCAGGGCGGGGCGGGGACGCCTGGTCAATTCGAGCGCGGTCCGCACCCGGCGCAGCATCCGCCTGGTGTATTGCTCCACCAGATGAGCGGACTGTTTGGCAGCGATCGCATCGACCTTGGCCCGCACCAGCGCGCGGTACACCGCATAGAACGGCAGCAGCCGGGTGCCCTCATAGTCGCCAGTGATCTCCAGATAGCGGCTCAACAGCGCGGCGGCGAGATCCTCGCGCTGATAACTGAGCAGATCCATGACAAGGAACGCAAGGTCGTTCATGACATCGATACAGCGCAGCTGTGCATCGAAGTCGATACAGTCGAAGGGCACCAGCCGGCCGTCGAAGCGGACGATGTTCGCTGCATGCAGATCGCCGTGACAGTCGCGGATCCGATGTCCGCGCGCTCGTTCCTCAAAAGCCGCTTCCTTGCGATCGATCTCGGTGCGCGTCCAGCGCCATAGTCGTCGCAGCTCGGGGATGTGCTGGTGGCGTTCGGTGTACTCCAGCAGTTGTTCCAGATTGCCGAGCACCGTGTCGTACATGCGCTGCGTGACTGCCGGAGCATCCGAGCCCGAGCACTCGGGAGTCTGCATGTGAAAGTCAGCGAGCGTTTCGCCCAGGCGCAGGATCTCCGGCAACGATACATCGCCACGCTCGAGCAAGGCCGGCAGCTCTGCATCCGGAGCGAACTGTTTCAAACAAACAGCGTATTCGATGGCCGGGCCCGTGCCCTCGATGCGAGCCTGGCCAGCCTGGTGCGTAATCGGCACGACTTCCAGGTACAGCTCCGGCGCCAGGCGTCGATTCAGGCGCAGCTCCTCGTTGCAGTAGTGCCGCCGGCGCTCCAGCGTGGAGGTGTCGATGAAGTCGAGCTTGACGGGTTTCTTGATCTTGTAGGCCCGTGGGCCGGTCAGAATGACCCAGGAGATGTGCGTTTCCACCAGGCGCAGCTCGTCGACGGCATGCGGAAATGCTGACGGAGCCATGAGCTCCTCGATGCGCAATGGCTTCATGGCGCAAGTGTCGCAATGTCTGCGGCAGTTTCTCATTCGGGAATCTGCTGAGACCCTGCGGTTAAATCGCGTGCAGGATTTCGCAGCCATCCCGTAGCCGTTACGGCGTTCCCCGAATGGTGAGTCCGAGGGCGCGGGTCAAACATTCGCAGCGATCGTCGACCCCACTTTCATCGGAGCTGCGACATGAACATCACCCGTTGGGAACCGTTCCGCGAAGTCGAAGATATGTTCCGGCTGCCCTTCCTATCGCGCGCTCTGCGCCGCTTCGAAGGCGAGGAGAGCCAATGGCGGCCGATCGCCGACATCAGCGAGACCGACACCGAATACCTCATCAAGGCGGAACTGCCCGAAGTGCGCAAGGATGACGTCAAAGTCACTTTCGAGCACGGCATGCTGACCATCTCCGGCGAGCGCCGTCAGGAAAAGCAGCAGAAGGAGCACAACGAGATCCGCATCGAGAGTTTCTACGGCTCGTTCTCCCGCAGCTTCTCGCTGCCGGACAACGTCGACGCCAAGGGCATTCGCGCCGAATCCAAGGACGGCGTGCTGAAAGTTCACATCCCGAAGACCAAGCCGAGCAAGCCCGAGCAGCCGATCGCCATCCAAGTGACCTGATTTCGTGCGCTTCGGCAGGCGAGTCTCGCCTGCCGAAGCGAGCCATAGGAGACCCATGAAAACACCGATGAAAACACCACCGAGAAAACCACGCGTGGCGCAGCGCCCGGATCCGACCTCACAGGTCAAGCGTCGACGCGAGCCCAAACTGGCGCACGACGACTTCGTGCGCATGGCCAAGATCGAGGCAGAGCATCGGGCCCACGAACGGCACGACATGGTCGCGATTGCGGCTTACTTTCGCGCGCAGAAGCGTGGCTTCGAGCCGGGACACGAGCTGGAGGACTGGATTGCCGCCGAGGATGAAGTCGTGCACCACCAGCAGGTGATCTTGATGACATCAGGTGCCGATACGCCGTGACTTGCGGCAGTCAAGGGATCAGGACGGCGGCACCACTGAGCGCGCCGTGACGCAATCGTTCCAATGCCTCGTTGGCTTGGGACAGCGGTAGCGTGGTTATGCTGGACTGAATGCCAATCTGGCCCGCCAGGGCCAGAAATTCGCTGCCATCGCGGCGAGTCAGATTGGCGACCGAGCGAACCGAGCGCTCGCCCCACAGCAATGAGTAGGGCAGCGATGGAATATCGCTCATGTGTATGCCACCGCAGATCACGCGGCCGCCCTTGCGCACGGCACGCAGCGCCAGCGGCACCAGTTCGCCAGCCGGTGCAAAGATAATGGCGGCGTCGAGGAGTGCAGGTGGACGATCGTCGCTGCTGCCAGCCCAGTGGGCGCCGAGGCTCATCGCGAACTTCTGCGCAGTGACATCGCCTGCGCGTGTGAAGGCATAAACCTCTTGTCCCTTGTGAGTAGCCACCTGGGTTACCAGATGCGCGGCCGCGCCGAAGCCGTAGATGCCCAAGCGCTGCGCGCCGTCAGCCATTCGCCATGAGCGGTAGCCGATCAATCCTGCACACAGCAGCGGTGCGGCGTGTGCATCGTCAATGGTTGCAGGCAGCTCGAAGCAATAGCGTGCGTCGGCCACCACGTGTTCGGCGTAACCCCCGTCGAGCTGATATCCGGTAAACGCGGCCCGGTCGCACAGATTCTCCTGGCCGCTCAAACAGAACTCGCATTTGCCGCAGGTGTAACCAAGCCACGGCACACCCAGTCTCGTGCCCGGCCGGTGGTTCGCTCCTGCGCCGCAGCTGACCACGGTGCCGACAATCTCATGCCCGGGCACGATGGGCAGCTTCGGGTCTGGCAGCTCACCGTCGATCAAATGCAAGTCGGTCCGGCACACGCCGCAGGCGCTGACTTTGAGCAATACCTGGCCCGGGCCGGGCGCGGGCATCGGCCTTTGCTCCAGCGCCAGGCTGGCTCCCGGACGATGCAGTCGCATGCACAAGGAATGTTCAGTCGGCATGGTCGCAGTCTCAATCCCCAGTGCAGTTGTCATTCAGCAGATGCCACCGGACGCGAGGTGCCGATCGCAGGCTCGGGCCGGCCAGGTGCCCGCGGCTTACGCGCCACTCTCGCGCCCAGTGGCAAATGAGTCACGCCGCGCATTCAGCAGCTCATTCATCAACGTGAGCAATTCCTCTGCGTCGATGGGCTTGCTCGCCAGGCGCAGTTGTCGATCGCGAGGCAGCTTGCGCATGGCGCTGGAGGTGTCGCCAGTCACCAGGATGGCGGGAATGTTTCGAGCCAGCAGGTGGCGAATCCCAGTGATCACATTCAATCCGGTCTGATCTTCCTTGAGGTGATAGTCGCTGACCAGCAGCGCGATATCGGGATGCTCACAACTGCGCTGTAGGGCCTCTTCGCGGCTCATGGCTGGGATGACCTGGTAGCCTTCCAGCTCCAACAGTAGCCGGGTTGCCTGCAGCACACTCGGCTCGTCTTCGGTGACCAGGATCTTGCCGCTCGGTGCGTGACGGGCGAGATGAGTGGCAGTGACTGAAGAATCGCCGGCGTAGTCCGGCCTGGCCGATTCGATGCGCGGCAGCCCCAATGTGAAGCTCGAGCCCTGGCCCACTTGCGATTGCACCTGAATGCGCAGGCCCAGCAGCCTGGCGATTCGCTGCACGATCGCCAGGCCCAGTCCATAGCCTTCCCGCGCGGCGTTGCTGGCGACGCCAATCTGATAGAACTCATCGAAGATATAAGCCAGCTGGTCTTCGGCAATGCCTTCGCCGGTATCGCGCACTTCGACGCACACTCCGGTGGTCGTCGGCATTGCCCGGAGTGCGACGGTGCCGGTGCTCGTGTACTTGATGGCATTGGAAATCAGATTGCGCAACAACTGTTCGAGCAGCGACTGATCCGTGCGCGTACAAACATCCGCGGGCTCGACGATGAGCGTGAGTCCTTTGTCACGCGCCGCCGGCGAGAATTCGGTGCTCAGCAACTCGAACAATGGATGTAGAGGGAATTCCGAGGACTGCGGCTTCACCGCGCCGGACTCGAGCTTGCTGATGTCGAGCAGCGCGCTCAGCAGCCGCTTCATCGCATCGATGGCACGACCTTGTTGAGCGAGCGCTTCGCGGCCACTGGCAGGCATGTCGACGCGACACAGCGTGCCGTGCAGCATCGAGAGCGCTTGCAGGGGTTGACGCAAATCGTGGCTCGCCGTGGCCAGAAAACGACTCTTGCTGAGATTGGCGCGATCGGCCTCTTCACGAGCCTCGATGAGCTCCTGCTCCACGCGTTTGCGATCGGTGACATTGCGGATCGCGGCTGCCGCCCAGCCATCTCGCAGCGGACTCAAGCTGATCTCCAGCGGAAACTCACTGCCATCCGAACGACGGCCCAGCAGATCGAGGCCGGCGCCCATCGGGCGCGCGCGCGGATCCTCCGCAAAATGACGACGATGATGCGCGTGGCGCGCCTGCAATCGCTCCGGTAGCAGCACGTCGACACTGCGTCTGACAATGGCCTCGCGCCGATAGCCGAACAGATCGGACACCCGCTGATTGGCGTAAAGAATTTCCCCCGACGCGTCGACGATCAACATGGCGTCGGGCGCGAGCTCGACCAGCTCGGCGAGCAACTGCTGGTCAATCGTCATCGGCTTGTCCT
>NZ_LSRW01000102.1:0-52359 GCF_003104955.1 Steroidobacter cummioxidans
CACCACGCCCACGGTCATGCTGTCCGCCTTCTCCGGCGTCAGGCTCAGGTTGCCCCGCTGCGTGCGGCCGTGAGTCGGCGTGGTGTTGGTCACCGGATCGAACGTCGACGTGAGACCGATGTTCAACTCCTGGAACAACTCGTTGATGTTCGGAGCACGGATGTCACGCGAAATGGTGCCGCGGAATTTCACATCCTGAATCGGCGCATACGTCATGCCGACCTTCCAAGTCTCGACGCTGCCCGAGATCTCGTAGTCGGTGGCAACGAAAAAAACGCGGCGGACAAAAAAATCCAAAGCTGTCGAACGAAAACCGCATGTTGCTGGCCAGCGGCACCAGCGTTTCGATGGCCGCCTCCACGACGTGAAAGCCGGCGTCCAGCGGAATCAGATTGCCCGAGCGCCAGCCGCCGACCTGCGACACCGGATCGGAAGTCACGGTGGCATCTTCCTGGCGATACTCGGCACTCAACGCCACCGACACCGGACCTGCCCAGTTCGAGAACGGTTCACCCGTGATCGCCGCGGCGTACACCGTTTGCTTGGTCGTTTGATTCGCGTGCGCCGTGCCGAACAGATAAGCGTGCGCTTCAGCGCTGTTCACGCCGATGCCCATCGGATTCCACGGCACACAGCCGTTGCCCGGATCGGTCAGCGTCGAGCGGCAGACGGGATTGCCCGTCACCGGATCCCGAACGGCGTCGAGGGCCAACGCATACTTGGCGTTGTCCTCGACGTTGTAGGTGTTGTGCGAGCTCGAGGTCTCGCCCACCTGGGCGTAGGCGTTCCACGACCAGGAAGTGCTCAGCATATCGAGCTTGCCTTCCGCGCCCAGGACGAAGCGATTCGCGGCACGCGTCGTGCCGACGGGAATATCGCCCATGTCCGCGTTCATGGTGCCGATGCGGATCGTGGCCAGTCCCAACGAGGTCATCTGCGCCTGCACCGAGGCAGGTATGAAGGGATTGCCGGATCGCACCGTCGGACCCGCGCCGACTTGATAGTGCGGGAACGCGATGCCCCAGGTCTCGGACACACCACGCGACACCTGCGCAAAGATATTCAGGTTATCGGTGACGTCGAAGGAAACGCGGCTGAAAATGTTCTGTCGTTTCTCCGAGGGCGCCAGGCTGTACGAGTCGTAGGTGAGCGTATCGCGATAGTCGCCGCCGGACATGAAGTTGTCGCGCGGCACGTTGATGCCATAGTTGAATTGATAAGGCACGCCGCCCTGGCCGAAGGCCGTGCCGCGCAACGGCCCGGACGTGATGATGCCGCCCGGCGTCGCACCGGACAGGAACACATTGTCGGCGAGCAGGAACTCGGGCTGGCCGTTGGTGCCGTTGTAAGCAGGATTGACGTAGTAGTTGTGCGCGGTTTTGGCCCAGCCGCGCTTGCCGACGCCGTGCACGCCGTCGTCGTCCATCATCTCGCCGCTCAACAACACGTGGCCGCGGCCACCCGCGAACGGGAAACCGGCGGCCAGCTCGACTCGCCAGTTACGGCCGTCGTCAAAGTTGGTCGAGGCCGCCGAAGCTTCGCCCTTGATGCCGGTGTACTTACGGTCGAGCACGAAGTTCACGACACCGGCCACGGCGTCCGATCCGTACACCGCCGATGCGCCGCCGGTCACCGTCTCGACGCGCGCAATCAGCTGCTGCGGGAAATTGTTGGTATCGACGATGCCCGTGGCCGTCGCAGGCACCGAGCGCTGTCCGTCCAGCAACACCAGCGTGCGGTTGCCACCGAGATTTCTAAGCGCCACACCGGCGATGCCGGCGGTGTTCGAACTGGGCGTTCTGGCGCCGCCCGCGACCGTCAAGCTGCCACCGAAAGCCGGCATGGTATTGAGCGTCTGGGTGACGCTGGCGTCTGCGGCCATGTTGAGAGAGTCCGCATCCACCACCGCCAGTGGCGTCGGCGCCTCGTAGCCGTCGACTCGAACGATGCGTGAACCGGTGACTACCAGTTCTTCAGGTCGTCCCGAGTCCTGCGTCGCGCCCGCGGCCGGAGCGCCTTCGGCTTGCGCCATCAATTCGCCGCTCGCTTCCTGGGCGTGCACGCTCCACTGTTGGGTTGTCAACGCCAACGCCACGGCCAACTTCAGCTTGTACGATGCCTTGAGACTCATTGGATTCCCCTATCTGGTTTGCCTCGATTGCCGTCGCCGGAATTTTCGGCGCGCAGCAACCCAGTCCCGGAGCGTTGCGGCTCCGGAGTTGTTAGATGCCCTGTTCGAGACGATTGGTCGGTGCGGCTAGTTGACTAGCGCCGCCGAGCGCCAGAAGAAACTCGATCCGGCCCGGTCCCCTCCTTCGGAGTCGCCGCCGGTGGTGAGCGATAGATCGACCTTGCCATCCACGTCGCCATAGACCACCACATAGCGATTGTTGCCTTCCAAATCCCCGGCCTTCTTGTCGCCCGCGAAGGTATACAGAGGTGCTCCCTTGTAAGCCCACTGCCGCGCTCCGTTGTCCGCGCGGGTTTCTATCTCCCAGAATCCTGACGGCTTGGCGTTCGCGTCGGCGACAAATGGCTGCCACGTTTCCAGGCACTCATCGACGCAACCGCGCGTGCCGACGTGCTTCGCGTCCGCATATGGATAGCTGTAACCGTCGCGACTGAGGCGACCGCCGTATTGCAGCCGATACCCGAGCTGCGTGTAGAGCGTGCGGCCCTCCTTCGTCATCATGATCGGACCGCGAGCGGTGACGAATCGAATGTCGACGGACGGCGGCATGTAGTTGGCGTACGCCAGTGCCGCATGTACGTCCTTGCCGCCCGCCAATCCATTCAGATCGGTCGGCGAGTAGTCGCCGCGATAGGTGTAGAGCAAATATCCCTTGTATGCCCACTGCCTGCGCCCATCGGCGCGACGTGTGACCAATTGGAAGTCGCCCATGGGCACCGCGAGACCCGGTGCGTCGACCGGCGACCACGAACTCGTGTCTTCCGCTTTCGGTGGCTTGCCCATCGCGTAGATGACCATGCCTGTGTTCGAAACCACGAACACATAGCCGTTGGCGACAGAATGACTACGCAATGTGATGCCCGCCGGAATCGCCATGCTCTTGTCCGGTGCGAAGGCCGCGCGCTGCCAATCGGAGTCGGGCGAATAAAGAGTGCTACCCGGATCGAACAGCGCTGGATCTCGCGCACGGCTGCCCCCGAGCGGCGAGCCGTCCGATTTGGTGTCCGGCGGATTCTCTCCAGAAAAGCGATGCAACGGCTTGCCTTGGTAGGCCCACTGCTTCGTTCCGTCATCGCGTGTAACGATCGACCAATCTCCCGAGGGAGCCGCCGAAGCAGCCGCGAGGAGCGGCGGAAACCTGGTCGCGCACTCGCCCGTACAGGAGGATTTGCCGCTGGCTTCGTCCGCCTTGTACGTGTAGAGCGGCTTGCCGGTATCGTCGCCGAGACGTTGCCACAGGAACTGGCCGCTCGAGCTCACCACGTCGATGATCGTCAAATCGGCCGGCACCGAGGGCGGCGGCGCCCAGGCTTCCATCGGACGACTGTCGAGCGCGTCGCGCGACATCAGGAAATAAGCGGCGGCAGCGGCAACCACGACGCCCGCTCCCACCAGCACCACCGACTTCGTATTGGTCACGCGAACACCTCGGAGATCGGGCTGGTCACCCGATTCGAACCCACACCCCAGCTGCTGGTCTGCACGCCCATCGCCTGCTGAATCGTCAGGCCGACGCGCGTCACCTGATCGCCGGGTCGACCGATGTGCATGCCGGTCTTGATGCGTCCACCGCCGTTGCCGAAGGTGAGGATGGGATAGTTGCGAACCGAGTGCAGACGCGGCGCGCCGTGGTCGGTGAACGCGAACACCACCATGCTATCGAGCAACGTGCGATCCCCTTCTTTGATGCCGTCCAGCTTGGTGACGAACTGCGCCAGCGCGCTCATGTACTGATCGGTGAACCAGCGGCACACCGGCTGGTAGCCCAACTTCGTATCGATCTGCTCCTCGTGCGTATGCGTGTGATGCGCGGTCGCATCGCCACCCTTACGCAGTCCGGACTGCGGACGTGAGATCGCGAGGTTGGTCACGTTCGTCTGCCCGCACGCCAGCGCATGCGCAAGCAGCCCGCCGAACAGATTGGCGCGCTCGATGGCATCCGTTGCGAGCGTCACCGCGGGCTCGTGGTCCGTCGGCAGCGGCTTCGGAATGGAGCAGGACGGCAACGGCTCGGGCTTCTGCAGCTGAATCTGCAGCTTCTGTTCCAGCTCGCGCAGCGAAGTGAAATAGTTGTCGAGCTTGTCGCGATCGGCCGCGCCCAGCCGTTTCATCAACGACTGCCGCTCCTCGGCGATGCCGGAGAGCACGCTCTTCTTCAGCATTACATCCGGATCGGGTGTGAACTCGGCTGCGTTGGGATCTTTGAACTCCGCGCCGAAGATGCGGCCGTACAATGCCACCGGCGAAATCTCCGCTGGTTGCACGCCACTGTCGGCACGCGCACTCCAGCAATCGCGCGGGCTGCCGGCACAGGCGACTTCGATCGAGCGGAAGCGTGAACCGCTGCCGATGACCTGGCTGATCAGCGCATCGATGCTGCCGAGATACTCTCGCGAGTTCGCGACCTTGCCGGTCATCAAGCCCTGCAGGCCGGTGAAATGCACGTTGTTCGACTGACCGTCGAGAAACACCTGGCCGCCGGTGAAGAAGTTGAGTTTCTTCTGCAGCGGCTTCAACGGCGCCATCTGCGGCGGCAACGTGTAGTTGGTGCCGCTCACCTTCGGCGTCCAATCGTCCTCGCCGAGCCCCAACGGCCAATACCAGGTGGCGAAGCGGGCCGGCAGCGCAGAGCCGGTGGACGCGAACGCGGTGCCGTTGGTGTTCAGCACGCAATCGAGAATCGGCAGCCCTACGGTGACTGCGCTGCCTGCCAACATGCCGCGAAGGAGACGGCGACGAGTGATCTGGCGACCGGACTTCATGGTGCGTCTGCTCCTTAACGTGTTGCTGTGACGAGTTGAGCGGCAGAGGGCGGGACTCGGAACAACGCATCGCTGAGCGCCACTTCACGCAGCAGCTCGACGAAGTTGTATTTCTGCTTGCCGAACTCGGCCTGGATGCGCTTCAACTCCGCATCACCTCGGCCAGGCGTCCGGCCCGAGGCATAAGCGACAGCTCGGGTCGCGACGCAGGTGGTCAGCGCCGGATCGCCATGCAGGGCTTTGGTAAGACCGACGGGTCCATCGAACTTCGTGCCGTTCAGCTCGCCACTGGTATCGATGCGCGCGCCATTCTCGGTCGTGCGATAGCCAGCGGCGGTGTCGAAATTTTCCAACGCGAGGCCGATGGGATCGGTGATCTTGTGACATCCCGAACACGCCGCATCGGTGGCATGTGCGCCGAGACGTTCACGAGCGGTCTTGTGGACGGGATGATTCGTGTCCTGGACGACGGCGAAACTCACATCCGCCGGCGGCGACGGTACCGCCTGACACAGCAGATATTCACGCAACGCCTTGCCACGATCGGTCGGCGATGAGCGGCCCGAAGGCGAATGAAGAGCAACGAAGCTGGCGTGCGAAAGGATGCCGGCGCGCGGATCGTCGGCACCATACTTGTAAGGAATCCAGCGCTCGGGCTGGCCGTTGTCCGTGGTGTCGACGATAGGCACGCCGTACAGCGCGGCGAGCGAGCGGGTGAGGAACGTATCGGGCGTGGTGTACAAATCCCGATAATCGCCCTGACGCACGATCAGCAGATCGACGATGGTTCGCAAAGTCTGCTCCTGCGCCTGATCGACCACCTTCGGGGTAAAGCGTGGATAGAACGTTGGATCCTTGGCCAGCGTTTCGAACTCGCTGAAGCCGAGCATGTCGGCAAAGAACGCCCGCACACCGGACTCCAGACTGGGCGATGCCAGCATCCGGTCCACCTGGCGCTTCAAGCCTTTCTTGGTATGGATCTCGCCATTCTCGGCGGCGCTCAGCAGTGCATCGTCCGGCGGCGCATTCCACAGGAAGAAGCTCAGCACGGACGCCTTGGAATAACCGTCCAGTCGCAGCTTGCCCTGCTCGTCCGGATCGGGCTCGAAGGTTTTGTAGACGTACAGAAAGTTCGGCGACAGCAACATGTTGCTCAGTGCCGCGGCGATGCCGGTGTAGAAATCGTTCTTGGCCTTGGCCACTTCGCCGGCGATCCGGATCGACAGCGAAATCTCCTCTTCGGCCAGCGCACGGCGATAGAGCAATCGACCGGCGGTGCTCAGGAACTGCCGAGCGCACGCATCGTCGTTCGTCGTCGCCGACTGCGGCTTGCAAGGAATGAGCGTGTCGCGATGCCGTTGATCGACCACTTGCGCCGCCACGTTCTCGGCCAGCTCGTCGTAGCGCTCGAAACCGGAGGAGGAGATGCTGGCGGTGCGCGCACCGATGGTGAGCAAACCATCCTGTCGATACTCGGGATCGAAACGTCCCGTGATCGCGATGGACGGTCCGAACACTTCGACCATGGTTTGACGATACTGACTCGGCCCGAGCCGCCATGACAAAGGAGCCGCCGACGATGCAGGTGTCGAGGATGCCGCCAGCGCATCCATCGATACCAGGCTCGCGGTCAACAGCGACGCTGCCGCCGCCGCGCAACTGAATCTCACTTTCATAAGCCCCTTCAACCTTCGGAATCCGCTGCTGCCGCGACCTGAGCCGGCGCGGCGGCGGGTAACACTGCGTTGGCCACGACCTTGCCGTCGATGGTGGTGAGGAAAGCGGGCACCGCTTCCATGCGCCAGGTGGAGGAAATCTCCTCGTTCTGGCCCGTCTTCGGATCGGGGCTGGCGTCGGCCATCTTTTTCACCGCGTGATAGATGCCGAGCGAATCGCCGCCGTGACCGGGACGCGACGTGATCATGTAAGAGAAACGTTCGCGGCTGAAATAACCGCCCCAGTATCCGACCAGTTGCCCGTCGGGCTTCACCGTGATTCGCATGTGCGCGTTACGCAGCGCCATCTCGGGATAGAACGGCATCTCCGCCTGCAGATAGATATCCTGCGGCTCGATGGTGATGACGCCGCCCTTCAGCTCGCCTTTCAAGACATTGTGAGATTTCTCGGAAGGCTCGATCACGTAGCTGGCGCTGCTCATGATGTTGCCGGCGGCGTCACGCTCCAGATGCTGGGTGACGCGATCGAGCGTGAGCGTGACTTTGCCGTCCTTGCTGAAGTCCTCGGCGGTGATCCGCATCGACCAGCCCGGCGATGTTTCCACCATCGCGTTCCAGGAAACCTCTTCCGGGAACGGCATCGCCGGCGGTTCGGCACGGAACGATGCCGTGCAACCGATGGCGCGCCACAGTTGGTTGTCGACCTTGCCGCCGGTGTCCGGATCGATGAACTTGGCGGCCTCGTTCGTGCCGCCCAGATCGAAACCGTAGGCGTACTTGCCCGAGACGGTTTCGATGTCCGGATCGGGGACTGCGTCGGGATAGTTGTAGATGCTGACGTTCTTGCCGTTGACGACGGCGCGCTTGGCCAGCTTGTCCCGCAGCGGTCCCGCGACCTCGCCGCCTTCGGCGAGCTTGGCGGCCTGCGCTCTCGAGTAACCGATGCTGATCAGATCGCGGATCATCCACTCGGCACCGCCGCCATTCTTGTTCTGCGGGCAGCTGTTCTTGAAATCGGTGACGTGTGTGGCGGTGCCAAACCAGCTGATGACGTAGCCACGTGTCTCAGCGTGAGCTGGTGTGGCACCGGCGGCTAGAGCGACTAACGGCGCGCTCGTGACAAGCGCTCTGATGTTCTTCATCGACCCCCCGAAACTGTCGGCCCGGAAATCGTGGCGTTTCGCCTACGTTGCCGTTGAGCAGCACCTTACTCGGGGGGGCGCCGCCTTGAGGAGATGTATAACGAGACGAGTTCGGTGTCTTCCAGACACCAGAACCGCCCCGGGCACGGAAACCTTGCGCCGTGTCCATGAATTTACTCATGCGGGCCGGCCCGGCCTCGGGCACAGTAAAGCCGTCCGACGTCCGCGCCCGTTTCATAACAGTAGATTCAATAACAACCGCCAGGAGACTCGACGATGAAAGCATTGTCTGCGCTGATAACGATGACATTGGCGCTCGGCGCCCACGCGGCGTTGGCCGCCGACCTGAAGCTGACCGGCGCGGAAGAAGTGCCCGCCGTCACCACCTCCGCCACCGGCACCGGCAGCATCAAAGTCAATGCCGACAAGACCGTGAGCGGCAGCGTGAAGACCACGGGGATCAAGGGAATCGCCGCGCACATCCACGCCGCCCCGGCGGGCAAGAACGGGCCGCCCATCATCACGCTGGTGCAATCTTCCGAGGGCGTCTGGGATGTGCCGGAAGGCTCGAAGCTGACCGATGAGCAGTTCGCGAGCTACAAGGCCGGCGGGCTGTACGTGAACGTGCACAGTGCCGAGCACAAGCCGGGAGAGATTCGGGCTCAGTTGAAGCCGTAATCGGCTCTTGCACGCTGCGCGGCCCGGCGCGCAGCGTGCATTCGAAAGGAAACAATTACAGCGTCACCAGACGCCGCCATCCTCGCCGGAATAGTGACAATGCACTTCGGTGACGGTCACAGTACAGCCCGGATCGAGCAAAGCATGCGTCGGCTTGGGCCGCGCCGAGCCGTCATCTCGCCACACCACCCGGCCGCCGATGATGTTGGTCTTGACCAGCAGCGAACGGATGTCTTCCGGATCGATTTTGAAGATGTCGCGATCCAGGACGATCATGTCCGCCAGCTTGCCCGGTTCAAGCGTGCCGCGATCGTTCTCGTCGAAAGTCATATAGGCTGTGCCGACCGTCGCCGCGTGCAAAGCCTCTTCTAACGTGAGACGTTCTTCCGCGCCGTAGACCTTGCCATCGACACCGCGACGAGTGATCGCGGCGTACAGTGAAACGATCGGTCCATCGGGCAGGCTGTCGGTGCCGAAGGAAATGGGAATGCCCAACGCCTTGAGCGATCGCAACGGGTTGTTGGTCGGCAACTTCTGTGGCGACAACGCCATGGCGTAGAACGACGCCAGCGTGTGCGTGAAATTCGGCTGCATCGCCGCCTGAAACTGATTGTCCTTGATCTTCCGCAGGATCTCCTCCGGCGGCTTGACCGAGATGTGATGCAGATAGTGGCGTGCGTTGGGGCGTGGATTCTCCTTCACGATGCGTTCCATGACGTTCACGGTGCGAATGATTCCCTGATCGCCGATGGCGTGAATTCCAAGTTGCCAGCCGAGATCGTGAGCGCGTTTGGCCACACGATACAGCGCATCTTCCGGAATCCGCTCCACGCCGCGATAGCCAGGTCGCGTTCGATACTCGTCCACCAGCCACGCGGCCTGACCGCCCATGCCGCCGTCCACGCTCATCTTGATGGCGCCGAGCTTGATGCGATCGTTGCCGAAGCGCGTTCGGAACGATAGAGATTCGATCTCCTCGATACTCTTCTGAGCGCCCTTCGCGGGATCGTCGTAACTGTCGAAGCCCGGGCTGAGACGAATCTGAATGGTCGCGCGCGGCAACGTCTCGCCTTCCTCTTCGTACAGCTTCTGCATCAGACGAAGATCGTCACCAGGACGCATGCCCGGCACATTCAAACTCGTCACGCCGAGCGCCAACTGATCGCGCAGACGCTTGCGCAGATTCTGCATCCCCTCTTCATCCGATAGCTTGGGCTCTGGCACGTGACGCATCACCATGCGCCGCGCCGAAGACTCCCGCAGAACGCCGGTTGGTTCGCCTTTGTCGTTCCGCTCGATCACGCCGCCGCCCGGCTGCGGTGTGTCTCGCGATATGCCGGCGATCTGCAGGGCTTTCGTATTCGTCAACGTGATATGCGCGCCGCGCGTCAGCGCCACCGGATGATTCGGCGTAACGCCATCCAGATCCCAACGCGTCGGCAACGCCGATTCAGGGAAGGGCTCGACGGCGCCCGTCCCGTGCGGCACAGTGGCGACGATCCACTCGGCGCTCGGCCGACGCGCCGCGTAGTCCTTCAACCGCTGTTGCAGGTCCTTCAAGCCGGTCACGGTGCTCAGGTCCAACGATTCCTTGGGCTGCGCGCCGCGATCGGCATTGACGTGAACATGATTGTCGTAGAGGCCAGGCAACACCGCCTGGCCTCCCAGATCTTCATACTTCGTCGTGCCGACCGCGAGTGCTCGCATCTGCGCCGTGGAGCCGGTAGCGAGCACTCTGCCGTCCTTCACGGCGACGGCTTCGACGAACTTCCCAGGTATGCCGACGTAGATCCTGCCGTTCTGAAAGACCGTGTCGGGCTCGCCCAGTCGCTCCGCCGCTGCCGGCTCGCTCGTGGCAATGCCAGCCAACGCCAGCGTGATGACCGCTCCACTAGCAAACATTTTCACCGGACGACTCCTCAAGTAGCCGACCGCTCGTAGACCACCTTGCCGCCGACCACCGTCAGGTCGACCTTCACATCGAGCAGCCGGTCCGCCGGAATCTTCAGCGGATCGGAATCGAGCACGATCATGTCGGCGAGCTTGCCCTTCTCCAGCGTGCCCTTGGTCTTCTCCTCGAACGTCAGATACGGACCGTTCGCGGTGTACATGCGTAGCGCTTCCTGGATGGAAACGGCCTCTTCAGGACCGTAGACCTTGCCACTCATGCCTTTGCGGGTGACGGCCGTGTAGAGGCCGACCATCGGGCCGATGGGCAGATTGTCCGAGCCTAACGCCACGAACAGACCGAACTTCTTGGCCGGCGTGGCGATCGAGTTCGTGTGCTGCACGCGCCAGTCGTCGAGCGTCTGCACGTAACGATCTTCCAGGTTGTAAGTGAAGTTCGGCTGCTGCGCGATCATGATCTTGTCTTCGGCCATGGTCTTCATGGTCGCGTCGGGCGGCATCACGGTGAAGTGATCGAGGAACCAGCGGTGATCCTTGTTCGCGCCGACGATGGAGCGAAGCGCCGACGAATATGCGTTGACTGTCTGCACGATCGCCGCATCGCCGATGGCATGCAGGCCCATCTGCCAGCCGCGCTTCGCGCTGTTGTCGACGATCTCTTTCAGCTCCGCATCGCTGAAACGACCCTTGCCCCGGAAGCCAGGCATGCCCTTGTAGTCGGCCAGCGTCCACGCGGTCGGGCCGGTGAAGCCGCCGTCGACGGCCGTTTCCCCGATGGGCCCGATGCGCACTCGGTCGTCGCCATAGCCCGTCTTGTGCGGATACGCGTTGATCCGATCCTTGCCGGGATAGCTGATATACAGCGCGAGCCGTGGCAAATCGGTGCCCTGCTTGTCGTAGATGGCCTTCGCACGCTTGTAAGTAACACGCGCGCTGGGCTTGTCCGTCCCGCCCTTGCCCACCGGCTCATCATCGATGGTGCCGCCCGCGTCCATGACGCTGGTGATGCCGAGGGCCAGCAACGACTTCAAGCTGGCGACATAACTGTCGCTCAGGTCTTCCCATTGATTCGCCGGAGCATGCTTCAAGTACATGTCGTTGCTCTCTCGGACTACGCCATTGAGCTGACCCTTGGCGTCCTTTTCGATCAGGCCGCTCGGCGGATCCGGAGTCTCGGGCGTGAGGCCGGCGATTTTGATCGCGGCCGAATTGCCGACGATCGAATGCGAGCCCGCTCGCGTGAGTGCGACCGGATTGTCCGGTGCCGCTGCATCGAGATCGGCACGCGTCGGATTGCGCTTCTCGGCGAAGATCGCTTCGTCCCAGCCATAACCGGTGATCCATTTGCCAGGTCCCAGCTCTTTGGCTTTCTTTCGCACCAGCTCCTGCAGCTCGGTGATGGATTTCACGCCGACGAGATCAACGTCGCGCCGCGCGGACGTGCGGATATGAATGTGCGTATCCGTGAACCCCGGCAACAGCGTGCGCCCCTTCAAGTCGATGCTGCGCTTGGCCGTGTATTTCTTGGCGAGATCATCGCCGCCCACAGCCAGAATCTTGCCGTCCTTCACCGCCACCGCCGAAGCGATCGAGAAATCTCGATCGACGGTGAGTACCTTGCCGCCGAACATCACCAAGTCGGCGCTTTCTTGCGCCACGCCGCTGGCGGCGAACCCCATCCCTCCGGCCAGCACGAGTGCCGGGCGGAACCACTGGCTTGAACTCATTGGATGAACTCCCGTTTGTTGTAAGCGCGGGCCAACTGATTGGCGCTGGAACGATTGCGAAGGTAGTAGGCGAACAACGCGATGCCGGTGCACAACAGGCTCGCGAACAGCTGACTGGCAAGATCCGACGTGAACGCCATGGCGAGCAGCACAGTCACGATAGCCGCGATCACCAACCAGCTCGCCCATGGAAAGAACCACATGCGCACGCTCAACCCCTGCACCTGCTCGGGCGACAGCGCCTTGCGTTGCTGGATCTGCGCCAGCGCGACGATCAGATAAACCACGAGCATGATGGCGCCCGAGGTATTGAGCAGAAACGCAAACAGCACCGATGGCGAGATCACCGCCGTGATCACGGCGCCGTAGCCCAGCGAGCTGCCGAGCAGAATCGCCCTCACCGGCACCTTGCGCGCGTTCAACTTGATGAGCGACTGAGGAGCATCGCCTTTGGCGGCGAGTGTGAACAACACACGGGAAGTGATGTAGACGCCCGAGTTCAGACAGGACAGCACCGCAGTCAACACGATCACGTTCATGATGAGCGCGGCGCCCGGAATGCCGATGCGATCCATCGCCATGACGAACGGCGACACGCCGGGCCGGATCTCATTCCACGGCACGATCATCACGATCAGCAGGATCGAGCCGACGTAGAACAGCAGGATCCGCAGCAGGATGGTGATGGTCAGGCGCGAGATCGTCAGCGCCGACTCATTCGACTCGGCCGCGGCGATGATGGCGATCTCCGCACCCACCAGCGAGAAGATGACCGTAGTGATGGCCGCGAGCACGGCAATCGATCCTTGCGGCAAGAATCCGCCATGCGCCGTCAAGTTGTGCAGACCCCCGCCCCCCGCGGGCGTGAACCCGATGAGATAGCCAGTGCCGACCACCAGGAATGCCACGATCGCAGCGACCTTGATCGAAGCGAACCAGAACTCGAACTCGCCGTAGGTGCGCGTCGACATCAGATTGACGATGGTGAGAATCACCATCAGCGCCAATCCGATCTGCCACTCGGGCAACGGCAGCCATGCGGCGATGATGGCCGCGCCGGCGATGGCTTCGATCGCCACCACCACCACCCAGAAATACCAGTACAACCAGCCGGTGACGAAGCCGGCCCAGTTGCCCAGGCCGAGGCGCGCATATTCAGTGAACGAGCCCTGCCCCGGACTCACCGACGCCATCTCGCCCAGCATGCGCATGACGAGCAGGATCACTGAACCCGCAAGCACATAGCTCAACGTGATGGCTGGCCCCGCAGCGGCGATGGCCGCGCTGCTGCCGACGAACAATCCCGCGCCGATGATCCCGCCGATCGAGATCATGGTCACATGCCTCGACAGCAGACTCTTCGCGAGTTGCGGACCTTCGCGCAAAGCAGCGTCTTTCGTCATCGGGTTGCTCAAGCGGCGCTATTCGGTCGAGCCAGGGCCCGTTCGAGAATGCTCAACCCTTCCTCGAGCACCGCCTCGGTGACCGTCAGCGGCACCAGAATGCGCACCGTCTCGCCATGGGTGCCGCACGTAAGAATGACGAGCCCGTTGGCCAGCGCTCGGGCCGCGACTTCCTTGGCCGCAGTCCCATTCGGCACCAGCGGATCGGCGCTGCTCACCAGATCGAAACCGATCATGGCGCCCAGGCCGCGCAGATTCGACATCGTCAGCACATCGTTACGACGACTGATTTCAGTGAGACGCGAACGCAGGCGTGCGCCGATCACGTCGGCGCGCTCCAGTAGATTCTCGTCTTCGATTACATCCAGAACGGCCAATGCCGCCGCACAGCCGATCGGCGATCCTCCATACGTGCCGCCGAGCGATCCCGGCGAAGCGCGTTCCATGATCTGCGCACGCCCCAGAACCGCGGCTAGCGGAAAGCCGCCGGCCAGCGACTTCGCCAGCGTCACGAGATCCGGCTCGACCCCGGCATGTTCGATAGCAAACATTCGCCCGGTCCGGCCGAAGCCCGACTGGATTTCGTCGGCAATCAGCAGGATCCCGTGCGTGTCGCAGACTTGCCTGAGATGGCGCAGCAATTCAAGCGGCGCGACCTGGAAGCCACCCTCGCCTTGCACGGGCTCGATGATGATGGCCGAAACTTGATCGGGCGCCACATCCGCATAAAACAGCGCATGCAGCGCGTCGATCGACTCGGCCACCGATACGCCGCGATGTTCCATCGGAAACGGAATGCGATACACCTCTCGACCGCTCGATCCCATCCCGCTCTTGTACGGCGCCATCTTTCCCGTCATGGCCAGCGTCAACGACGTTCGACCGTGGAATGCGCCGCTGAAGGCGATGACCGCCGAGCGTCCAGTGGCCAGGCGCGCGATCTTCACGGCGTTCTCGACGGCTTCCGCGCCAGTCGTGAGCAGCAACGTCTGGGCCGGCGACTTGAATGGCGCTATCGCATTGAGCCGTTCCGCCAGCTCGATGTAAGGCTGATAGCCCATGACTTGAAATGCGGTGTGCGTGAAGCGCTCGAGCTGCGCATTCACTGCCGCCATGACTCGCGGATGCCGATGCCCGGTCGCCAGCACGCCGATGCCGCTCGCGAAATCGATGTAGCGCCGGCCTTCGACATCCCATATCTCCGCGTTCGCGGCCCGGTCGGCATAGATGGCGGTGGCACTGGCAACGCCACCAGTCACCGCGACACTGCGGCGCGTATTGAGCGTGGCGTTTGTGGTGCTGACTGGAGAATTCGCGATCATCCGGAGGCGCCGCTCTTCGAGGTTTCGCCCTGGGGGCTTCTGCGTGAACCCTAGACCAGCGCCCGCGTGCGACGGAAGTTGCGCAAACGGATGCTATTGGTGACTGGAACACACCATTGCGAGCGCCAGGTACGGCGCGCCTCGAGCGGCCCGTGAGATTTCCATCGCTCGCAAGTCGGTTGGATCGAGTTGCAGGTTTTCGAACTCCAGTCGAGTTCGAACGTGACATTCGCCCACAGAAGCTGTGCGCAAGCCTGTGGATAAAGGACGGCAGCTCTATTTTTTCCCGAGAAAACCTGCGCGATTCTTCCGTGATAAAGTTTTGTTCACATGCAAAGCTTCACAGGCACTCGCCGCGCGTCGAGTACAAACTCGACTGCCGCATGCGTCGTACCGTGACGCACGTCGATCCGAGCCAGAACCCCCTATCGGCGCCCTCCTGGGGTATGGTCGCGTCCTCGGTTCGATGGAACTCTCACAACGTAAATCCCAGGTTCAAATCCCTTCTTCGGAACATAAGACCAAGCAACACTTCGTCATCAGGATCATTGATGTGTTGGAATAGTCTGCCACCTTCCGACGGAGCCTTCGGTCATCATTGGCAGAATATGCAGGACTCAACTCGTGGCCGAAATAGCACTTTTCTTAGCGGTGCCCCCCTACTCCGGCCAAGCTCGGCCCACGGCATTCGCCAAGATCGCGTCCGCCAACCTTGGGAAAGTCGGTTTGAACTTGAGGTCTTCTCGGATTCGGCGTCCATTGAGGAGCGCGCTGAACGCTGCTGCCCGCTCACCACTGGAGCCATCGGGTGGTGGCTGGCCGACGGCGGCAAACAACGCAGTGAGCTCGGGCGCCTCATCATCCACTACGTTATAAATGCGATGGGATGGCGAGCCTGCGTCGAGCAACCGTGAAACTGCCTGAGCTACGTCCACGTGGTGGCCGATGGACATGCGTTGGCCGGCAGGAAAGCCGCGCATGAACGGGATGACCTCTTCGATGTGTGGATCGCCGTCACCGTAAACGAATGGCAAGCGCAGGATGCGCACATCGAGCCCCTCCATCCCAAGAAGCATTTTCTCTGCCGCGAGCTTGCTCAGAGGATACGCATCGACTGGATTGCAAGCATCGTCCTCATCAGCGAGACGGCCACCATTGTCACCGTACGTCAGCCCGGTGCTCAAGAAAACAAAACGCCCAACGTTTGCATGGCGCGCGGCGCTAGCGAGATGCTGCGCTCCGCGCTCGTTGACGGCATGCGCCTGCTGCGGTGTCGCGCCCCGGAAGAGAGCAGCACAGTGCACCACTGCGGCGATCCCCTGGACAGCGAGGGCAAGGGATTCAGGGTTCAGAAGGTCACCCTCTACGAATTCTATCTGGTGGCCTAACAAAGCAGCAGCGCGCGAAGAGTCACGCACCAGGGCTCTAATGTCATGCCCCCGTCCCGCAAGGCGCTTGGCGAGCCTGCTGCCAACTTTTCCGGTCGCACCGGTGATGAGGATTTTCATGAAGCCAGTGTAAAGCGCCCTGACTCGGCGGGATTGTAAGAACCGGACCCTTGCGTAGGCGCGCTTGCCTGCCGAAAATCGCCCCATGCTTCAGCGCATCCACACTCCCCCTCAAGCCGGCGCCTGCTCGTTGAATGCGGTGCCTGAAGTCTTTGTGGACGAGTGCAAGTCGGATTTCGTACGAGTCGCGGTTCCTAGCACGGGCACGCATGTGGTCGTCCGATTCGGCGCTCATATATCTGGTGGGTTCGACATCCATGCGCTGGGCCCACGGCACAAGGTTCACCGCAAGTTGATACGCGGTGGACAGAGTACAGTCTTTGCCCGTTTGCCATTAGGTACGTATCAAGCAGTTCTTGGCAGACCCGCCTCGGAGCTCGCGGGCCGCATCGTCGCGCTTCGGGATTTGTGGGACACCGCCGCCACGCAACGTTTGGAAGAACAGCTTGCCGCCGCAAGCGATGCAGGCGCTGCTGCCAAAATACTGAAGGCCGCCATCGCCGAGCGGCTTGAACCGAGAACCTGCTTCGATGCGAACACGCGGCTGGCGCTAAAGGCGGCCCGAGGTCTCGAAAGCGGTAATGTGGCGTCCGTTGCCCAGGACCTGGGGATCAGCGAGCGGCACCTGCGCCGGGTGTTTCGTGAAGTGATCGGCCTGAGCCCTAAGACGCTTTTCAAGCTGATCCGATTCGAGCGTGCTCTCAAAGCAGCAAAAGAATGCGCAGATTTGGGCTGGTCCGATATCGCGGTGAGCGCCGGATACTATGACCAGGCACACCTGATTGCAGACTTCCGCTCCATTGCAGCAGCTACGCCGCGCCGGTTTCTCGCCGAAGTGTGCAGCCAGAGCTGAGTGACCCGAGGCTATACGATTTGAAATCTCGGTCATGTTTTGGGATATCGGCGCCATCGAGGCGCGATCGAAGGTGAGGCCCGTCGTTCACTTGGTGCCGATCTGGAGCTTGCGCCGCTTGCCTCGCGCGCCGCGTGGGGGTGGCACCGATCGCTAGCGATGTGGCACAACTTGCTAGTGACCTGAGATGCCCGCCCACCTACATTGTATCTCAGGGCCGATCTCGCTCGTTGATGCTGCAATCGAAACTCCATGGCACGCAACCGATCTTTCGCGCTCGACATCGGATGGCGAGCTTTGCTCAAGGACCTCGGCATCCGGACGGACCGTGTTCTGCGTCGCGCAGGGCTTCCAGCTGATTTGTTTTCACATCCGGAACAAGGCCTGTCCACCGAAGAGTACTTCAGTTTCTGGCGCAGTCTCGAAGCTGAGTTCGGCGATCCCCTGTTTCCCCTACGCATTGTCCAGACGGTCTCGACCGAGTCGTTCGATCCTCCCCTTTTTGCCGCGCTTTGTAGCGCCAATCTGATGCAAGCCGCGCAGCGGCTCGACAAGTACAAACAACTGATGGCGCCGATGAAGCTGGAAATGGAAGTGAGCAAACGCGGCGAACTCACTCTGTCCCCCCGGTGGATCTTCGCCGACGGCAATGTTCCCCACTCGCTGGAGGTCGCGGAGCTCGCGTTTCTCGTGCGCCTGGCACGAATGGGCACGCGTGAGCCCCTCCGCGCACTGCGTGTATTGCTGCCTGTGATTCCAGAACCTGTGTATGCGCGGAAGTACGAGGAGCACTTTGGCGTGAGCGTGCGGCGTGGCGTCCATCCATCGGTGACTTTCTCTGCCGCCGATGCGCAACGGCCGTTCCTGACCAGCAACGATGCCATGTGGCAGGCGTTCGAGCCGGAACTCGGCCGGCGCTTGAGCGATTTGGAAGCCACCGCGACCACCGCCGAACGTGTCCGTGCCCTGCTCCTCGAACTACTGCCGAGCAATGCTGCGACCATCGAGGTCGTTGCTGAGCGGCTAGCCATGAGCAAGCGGACCTTGCAGCGCCGCCTGGAAGATGAAGGTGAGAACTTCCGGACACTGATTAACAGCACTCGCGAAAGCCTGGCGAAGCACTACCTGATGCAAACCCGCATGTCGGGCGGCGAAATCGCCTTTTTGCTCGGATTCGAAGACCCGAATTCTTTCTACCGTGCGTTCCATGAGTGGACAGGGCAGACGCCAGAGGCTGTGCGCCGTGCCACGACTTGATCCAATGGAATCCGGCGCGTGAGCCACAGAAAAAGCCTTCCTCGCAGACGTCCGGGTCTCGTCGGTGGACTGAAACCAGCCGCGAGCGCGGTTACCCCATTTGGCTCATGACCACGCGATCGAACACGCGGTCGCCAAACCACTTGCGGATGAGGATCATCGGCTTCGCGTAGGCGCCCGCGACATATCGCGTGCTCGGCTTGCTGGTCTTGACCGCCTTAGAAACGATCTCAGCGATAACGCTCGGAGACGTGCCTCGTCCATGCCCGTAGGCATCTTGCGTGGACTTGGCGACGGCCTGCGTCAGCGTCGAGTAGGCGGCATTGCCGGAGCGAGCAAGCAGCCGTTTAGAGACTACGTCGCCAAATTCCGTCTCTATCAGACCCGGCTCGACGATCACTACACGGATTCCGAAGGCGGCGAGTTCCAGCCGGAGGCAATCCGACCAGCCTTCGAGTGCGTGTTTGGTCGCGTGATACCAAGCTCCGAGCGGCGTGTAGACCTTCCCGCCCATCGAGGTGATGTTGACGATCGTTCCCGAGCGTCGCTCGCGCATCGCGGGCAGGAGTAGCTGCGTGAGGCGCGCCGCACCGAAAACGTTCACCTCGAACTGGTAGCGCGCTTCGTCGATCGTGACGTCCTCGACTGCCCCGTACAGTCCGAAGCCCGCGTTGTTGACGAGCACGTCCACTCCGCCGGCTTCGGACAAGATGAGGTCTGCAACCGCCTGGACCTGATTCTCCTGCGAGATGTCCATCTTCAAGGTGCGCGCCCCGAGATTGGCGAGGCCGGCCATCCTCTCTACATTGCGCGCGGCCACGTAGACCCGAAAGCCATCGGCGATCAGCCGGTTGGCGATCTCGTTGCCCATGCCCGAGGAGGCGCCAGTCACGAGCGCCGTCTTCTTTCGATCATCAATCATATGCCACCCCTTTTGGAGAGATGGCCGGACTGTAGGAGCATCAAAGCGTTCAGGCACTGGGCAAACGCGCCAATGAACTCGCCGGATGCGCCAGGCGACCTGGGACGACGCCGAGTGCGGACGTAGTTCACATACGTAGGTTCTAAGGGGCGCTCACAGTTTGTAGTACTGTTCCCAGCCCTTGCGCGGCGGTGCCCCCGCGAGCAACTCGTTCGCCACTTTGTGATTGGCAATTTTCCGGGTCGTGGAATCGAACGCCAGCGTCGTATTCAGGCGCTGCGCGATCACGCCCAGGGCCATCACTTGGCACAGCGGACCGGCGACCGCGAAGGATGAGCGACAGCGTTCCTCACCCTGGCAAGCCAATAGAAAATTCTCGAAATGATTCGAAGTACTGCTCGGCACCATCGGCAGCTTTCCCGCGAGGTCGAGGGCCTTGGATTCCGGAATGATCTTCAAGGTCGAGCCATGCGTGCCGCCCTGGAATGTCAACCCATCGGCATAGATGACCTTGCCCGGCGGCAACACTTTCGCATCTGCCGAACCTCTTGAAGGCGGAGGAATGTTCGGATCAGCCACTGGAGCCGCAAACTCCGGCGGCAACGGCGGCAAGTTCCTTTGTCCGTCGTACCAGGTCAACTCCACCGGCGGCCGCGAACCGCGTGCTGGAAAGCGGAATGCCAGCGTCGATGCCTGCGGGAAAATGTACGGGCTGTGCCCATCGATCACGACGGGCACCACTTCGTTGGGTAGGCCAAGCTCGAGGAATTCATGCGCGGTATCGAAAATATGCGCGCCCCAATCGCCCAGCGCGCCATTGCCGAAATCGAACCAGGAGCGCCACTCGCCATTGACGTAGCCCACGTTGTAGTCGTGCTCGGCCGCCGTGGCCAGCCAGCTTTCCCAATCAAGGGAGGGTGGAACCGCTTGTTTCGGCAGTCGCCCGGATACCTTCATCCCGTGCCAGCGCCGGGAATTGTTCATGAACGCCGTGATCCGGGTGACATTGCGAATGATGCCGGCGTCCACCCAGGCTTTGAACTGATGATAGTTCGCGTCGGAGTGCCCCTGGTTGCCCATTTGCGCGGCGACTTTGTATTTATGCTCAGCCTGCATCATCAATTCGATCTGCCGGAAGCTCTGCCCCATCGGCTTCTCGCAGTACACGTGCTTGCCCTGCGACATTGCGAGCATGGCGATTGGAAAATGCGAGAAATCCGGTGTAGAGACCACGACGGCATCGATCCGCCGACCCATCTTATCGAACATGCGCCGAAAATCCTGGAAGCGCGCTGCGCCAGGAAACAAACCGAGAACTTCCTTTGTATGCGGCGCGCCCATGTCCGTGTCACACAGCGCCACAACGTTCGCAAGCCCAGTCGCTTGCATCGACTTGATGACCTGCTCGCCGCGGTTGCCTATGCCACAATACGCCACGTTGACCAAGCCATTCGCCGCTTGGGCCTTCAAGAATCCCGGCGCGAGCGTCGAGACCGCACCCAGCGTAGCAACGCTGGTAAGAAACGAACGTCTGGAGGGAGAGCTGGACGAATACATGCGTGTCTTACTGCTCATGTTCCTGCTTCGACCTTGGAGAGTTCGCGGAGCTTCAGATTACGGAACGCCACTTCGTCCCCATGATCCTGCAACAGGATGTGACCGTCTTCCCATTCGCCAAACCCGGGAATGTCCTTGAATTTGCTGGCTGCCACCGCAGCACGAAATGCGGGCGAGCCGCGGTCGAACTCTACCGTCTTCTGGCCGTTGAGCCAGAATGTCACGTGCTTTCCCAGCGCGACGATGCGCGCATGATTCCATTCGCCTGCGGGCTGGACGCTTTTGGTCTGCGGCGCAGCCATCACGTCATAGAACGACCCGAGCGTGCGATTGCCATCCCGCCCCTGCCTCGCATCCGGATGAAGTGAGTCGTCGAGAATCTGAAACTCCATGCCAATGGCGGAGCCGGTCCCGGTCGGTTTGCCGGTGATGCGATCGACGGGAGAGATGTTCGGCTGGACGAAAATTTTCAGGCCGCTATTGGCGCCAGGCGCAAACTTGAACTCGACGGACAACTCGAAGTCCGCATAGCGTTTGCGCGTGATGATGTCACCGCCACCGCGAGATTCTTCACCGCTGCCGGCTCGCACGCTGAGCACGCCGTCACGCATCGGCCAACCTTCCTTGGGGAATTCATCCGACTTGACGCTGCGCCAGCCCGCGGAAGTCGCTCCATCCCAAAGCAGTTGCCAACCCTCCGCCCGTTCCCGCTCGGTCAGCCGGTTGGCTTCGGCCGCGGCTTGGCCTGTGCTGGCCGTGGCGATTGCGAGTCCCAACAAGCCTGCGAACGCGCGCCTGCGCGGGGTACGTGTCAGTGTCCTCATCGATCGCTCCGGAAGTGCCATCTAGCGCCTTGATGGCAGGATTTACATTTCATTTGGATTTCCCACAGTATCGAAAACAGAATGATCGAGGCCCCATTGCATGCATACTCGATGCGCCCCGGCAAATCGCCTGCACCGGGCGCCGGGTTAAAACATCGCAAGTTGCTCGCCTTGAAAGGTGCCAGTTCGCCAGTCGTAGGCCAGCTCGAACGGGCCTGCGAGCGCAGACCACCGCTGGCCGTCGATGCTGTAGGAACTCAGTGCCTGATTGGTTTTGAAGTCCAGGTCGGCTCGCAGATAAATGTCCTGAGTTTCGATGGGCTCGGAGGCGACCGCACTTGCGTTTTCGGACCTGACGCCGTGTCCTCTTTTGGCGTTTCGGTCATACCATGCGGCCTGACCAATTGATCGTATATGGCTAGACCATATCCCAATAACGACCTGGATCTCAAGAAAATTATGGGCGTTATCTTCACACTGAAGTGATCGCCAGCCCCATCGCAGGACAAATAATAGAGCGGGCCGAGACATGGGAGATCTAGCAGGGCTGCGATTCGGTCTGACCAGCATGGACTTATTGGCCCGACCAGTTGTTACTGGATCCTCGCATCACGGAATCACAGTGGAGCTATGTGTGACACGTTCTCTGTGCAGGCCAAAATTGGAATCGACGCACCGGCAAGATTGTTCTCGAATTCTGGATGATCCATCCAGTGCTGCACGGCTGATCGGCCGGCATGTGCTGCCTAAACTATCTGCCTTTCCGAGGCCGATCAGGAGCGTGTCATGGCGGATCATTCCCTCAAGGGCAAAGTCGTCCTCATCGCAGGCGGCGCGAAGAATCTAGGTGGGCTGATCGCCCGAGATCTTGCGCAGCACGGTGCCAAGGCCGTTGTCATTCACTACAACAGCGACAGCAGCAAGCAGGACGCGGACGCCACAGTGGCCGCGATCGAGGCGGCGGGCGCGCAGGCGCTGGCGTTACAAGCCAATCTCACCCGTGCCGTGGACATGGAAGAATTGTTCATGGATTCGATGGCGCAGGTAGGCCAGCCCGATATCGCCATCAACACCGTCGGCAAGGTGCTGAAGAAACCGCTGACCGAGATCACCGAAGCCGAGTACGACGAGATGTCTGCGGTGAATGCCAAATCGGCCTTCTTATTCCTGCAGGAAGCCGGGCGGCACGTTCGTGACAACGGTAAGGTCCTCACGCTCGTCACTTCCCTGCTGGGTGCATTCACGCCCTTCTACTCCTCCTATGCCGGCACCAAGGCACCCGTGGAGCATTTCACTCGTGCGGCCGCGAAGGAGTTTGGCGCACGTGGCATCTCGGTGAATGCCGTTGGTCCCGGCCCGATGGACACGCCGTTCTTCTATCCGGCGGAGCAGGCCGAGGCCGTCGCATATCACAAGAGCGCCGCGGCATTGTCACCGTTCTCCAAGACCGGACTGACCGACATCCAGGACGTGGTACCTTTCATCCGACACTTGGTCAGCGATGGCTGGTGGATTACCGGCCAGACTATTCTGATCAATGGTGGTTACACTACGAAGTGAGCTCGTCGCGGCAGCGTGGTTCCCTCGGAGAAGCGTCTTGCGTACTTTGATCATCATCCTCGCGGGCCTGGCGATTGCCGCTGTACTGTTGCGCTTCACACCTGCCCCGCACCGTCTGCTCGCGGCGGGTGCGTTTACCGCCGCCTGGTTGGTCGTGACCATTCTGAATCTTCGCACCGGCCTGTCGCATGGCTACAGCCTGGCCGAGGAACTGCCCATTCACGCGGTACTGTTCAGTGTCCCCGTGGTAGCCGGCTGGGGATGGATTTGGTGGGCCGGGCGCTAACGGCCCGCGATCCAGCGCGCAGCTGAGCCGAGGTCAATCGCGGGATGGACAAACTCCATCAATACCGCATCTTCCTGCAAGTCGCCGAGATGGGCAGCTTCATCAAAGCCGCACATGCGCTGGATGTGCCCCGGGCCTCGGTATCGGCTGCCGTCCAACAGCTGGAGTCGATGGTCGGCGCGCGCTTGCTCCATCGCACGACCCGCCAGGTTCGGCTGACCGCCGACGGTGCGCAACTGGTCGAGCGCGTGCGTAGCTTGCTTGCCGATGCAGATGATATCGAGCAACTGTTCCAGACCCGCCAACGGCAGGTGATGGGACGGCTGGTGGTCGATGCGCCTAGTCGTATCGCTCGTCGCTTGATCGCGCCGGGCTTGCCCGCGCTGTTGCGCCGCTATCCAAGGTTGCAATTCATGCTCGGCTCGACCGACCGCGCCATCGACCTCGTGCAGGAGGGGGTGGATTGCGCGATTCGAGTCGGCAGCCTCAGCGATAGCCGCATCGTCGCGCGGCCGCTCGGACGGCTCGCTTTGATCAATTGCGCAAGCCCGGCCTATCTACATGAACGCGGCGTACCCAGGCATCCGAGCGACCTGCCGGGCAATCACTGGGCCGTCGGTTATGCGTCGGCCAGCAACGGCCGTGAAGTCGCTTGGGAGTATCAGCAGGATGGAACGGAGCTGGAAATCCCGGTACCCAGCCGTGTGATCGTCAACAACGCCGAAAGCTACATCGCCTGCTGCCGCGCCGGGCTCGGCCTGATCCAGGTTCCCCGCTTCGATGTGCAGTACTTGTTGGACTCTGGCGAGCTCGTCGAAGTAATGCCCACGCATCGGGCCACGCCCATGGAGATCTCACTACTGTATTCACATCGCCGTCAGCGCTCCCGCCGGCTGGCGGTGTTTGTTGAGTGGTTCGAAGGACTGATTCGGCCACACCTGGATCAATGAGCGTCGCTCACTAGAACAACCCATTCTGTGATCTTGAGTGCAGCGAGTCCCTTGCGTGCGGTCCCTCAACGAATGATTGCGGTGACACGAATTTCGAAGCGCATCGCCGGCAGGCCCAATGCTTCAACACCCAACTGCGTCCAGATCGGCGCGTGGTTGGGCATGTAGTGGCGGTACAGCTTGACGATCGTGTCGTTGACGATCGGCGGAAAGCCGCCGACATGGTATGTATTGACGTGAATGACGTGATCCCAGGTCGCCCCGGCTTTCGCCAGAACGAGCTCGATATTGCGGAAGGCGGTGGCAATCTCCTCCTCGATCGCCTCGGGGATTTGCAGGTCATCGTTCCAGCCGCCCTGACCGGATGTCTCCACCCGGTTCCCGATCTTGACGGCGCTCGAGAAATGCAGCGTTTGCCGGAAAATCTCGCCAACCCCGGGCGTGACGATCAGTTCGGGTTTTTCCATTGCGTTTCTCCAAGACAAAAATTCCACGTTGCCGGGCGAACATCGAGTTCGCTCAGGCGATCGCGCCCCCGTCGACGGTCAAGGTGGCGCCCGTGATCACGCTCGCGGCGGGACTAGCAAGAAAGACCACGGCGTTCGCAATCTCGCGTGGCTCGGCGTAGCGTCCCAAGGACGTCAGGCTTCGCTGGAAATCGGCAGCCTCGCCATCCGCCGGATTTGCATCCGTATTGGTCGCGCCGGGTTGCAGAAGATTTACGGTGATGCCCCTCGGGCCGAGTTCGCGCGAAAGGCCGCGGGTGAAGGAAGTAAGTGCCGCCTTAGACATTGCATAAAGAGTTATGCCCGGGAACGGGACCCGCTCGCCCAGGGCCGAACCGATCGTGATGATGCGCCCCTCTTTCGCGAGATGTGGGATGACTGCCTTGGCAAACAGCACTGGGGCTCGCACATTGACGTCCATCACGGCCTGATAGTCGTGCACGTCAAGATCCGCGATCATTCCGGTATGACCGATCGCTGCGCTGTTGACGAGGATATCGAGTCCGCCGAGCGTCGAGACGGCTTCGCTCACGGAGCGCGAAATAGCCTGCGGCTCGGCGCTGTCGGCTTGGATGGCAACTGCGCGACGCCCCGCTTTCTCGATTGACTTGGCCACCGCTTCAGCTTTCTCGGCGGAGTGCTGGTAAGTGAGCGCGACGTCAGCCCCGTTCTCTGCCAGTGCCAGCGCGATCGCGGCTCCGATGCCCCGCGACCCGCCGGTTACCAATGCACGCTTCCCATTCAGATCGATCATATATCTGTCCTTTCCACCGGTCCTTTCCGCAATGTTTGATTCAATACCTACGTGGTTCGCGTAGAGAATGGCCGCGACCGACCGAGCAGCGAATTTATTGTCCGCATTCAGTCTTTCCTAGTGTCGAAAACTGCCAAACTGTGTTGCGAAGGGAGGAACGCCGCACGAGCCGTGTCGCAAAAGTTGGTACGTTTGATGCGTATCGAAGCGCTACAGTGACGTCCGTATCCCGGTCGCTCGTCGAGAAAGCTCTCAGGCAACTCTCGAGCGGTGTGATCGATGCGCGGGAGAATGCGTTGTTCGCCACCGTCATCATCCTGTCCATGGCAATGACCCCGCTGCTCATGATCGCGGCCGACCGGCTGCTGCGTACCGAAGCGTCCAAGGAGGGTATCGACGCCGCGCGTGATTTGCAGGGACGGATACTCGTCATTGGCTTTGGCCGCTTCGGACAGATCAGCTCGCAGGTTCTGCTGTCCAGAGGCGTCAAGCTGTCCGTCATCGACAATGACCCCGAGCGCATTCGTGATGCCGGACGATATGGCTTCAAAGTCCAATCGAAGAGGCAGCCCAGGACATCCGCCAGCGGGATACCGAGCGCCTGTCCGGGCAAGTCCAGGGAGACTTCATGTCGGGGCGGGATCGGTTGGTTTTACAACCGGTCTCGGAGCCGCTCACCGGTCCTTCAGTACTGAAATAACCTAGGATCCAACGAAAGCAACCTTCCAGTGCTGCGCTGAAAGTGCAGTATGCATCTGCTGTTCCTGTATCCGATGCAATGCGGTAGTACCATTGCATGCAGCGCTATGCTGCGAAATCAGGAACGCTGGATGGACATCGAAGAGCTACAGACATTCGTAGAAGTTGCTGACGCGGGAGGAGTCTCGCCTGCCGCGCTTCGCCTCGGCGTGTCCAAGTCGATCGTCAGTCGTCGGCTCGCCCGGCTCGAAGCGGAACTCGGCATCCAGTTGCTTGCACGATCCACCCGAGGGGCTGCTCTCACGGAGGCCGGAACCACGTTTCGCGACTATGCAGCCCGGGCCTGCGCGGAGATCGACGCAGCGAAGGAGACGATCCTGCCCGCTGGTGACCTGCGCGGCCGCTTGCGAATCGCCGCGCCGCTTTCATTCGGTCCGACCCACTTTGCTCCCGTGCTCGCGGAACTGGCACGACGCCACCCGCAGCTCCACGTTCACACCTCCTACAGCGATCGCTTCGTCGATCTCATCGCCGAGGGGTTCGATTGTGCAATCCGGGTGGGCACGCTTCCCGACTCGAGCCTGATCGCAAGGCGTGTCGGACCGCTGTTCGGGAAGTTCGTCGCGAGCCCGGACTACATAAGGACGCATGGGTCTCCGGAAACACCGGAGGAACTGCTCGCCCACCAGGCCCTCATGCAGGGAACGGAAGCCTGGCAACTCTTGGATGGCGACAAAGTCATCACTGTTCGTCCACAGGGACGATTCAAAGCTGACAGCGGCGTAGCGCTCGCCGTCGCCGCGGCAGCCGGGCTGGGTATCGCGGCGCTCCCCAATTATCTGATCGATGAATACCTGGCGTCCGGTGCGCTCGTCCCGGTCATGACACGCTACCCACCGCCGCCGGCGGGCATATACGTCACCCGCCCGCCCGGTCAGCATCAGACACGAAAGGTACGGGTCCTGACCGAACTGCTGGTCGCATGTTTCGAACAGAACTCGAACCCCGCGGGGACGCCCCCTGTCTGAGTGGTGCTTGAGATCACACGCGAGCGTTACTAATTAGGCGAATCGATGAAGACGGTCAGCTCTTGAATGCGGCCGTCCTCAAAGCGAGCAATATCCATCCCTGTGGCAGCAACCGGGCCCTTCACTGGACCGCAGCGCCATTGGACATGCCCGATTCCGTGGTGGCCCATAGCGGGGCGAACCGCGGTGAATACAAAGTCGGGTGGTAGCGTTCGAAGAAGCGCTGTGACAGCGTCGCAGACCGCCACGTGCCCCATAGCTGTTGCATGCGGTTCATTGAGTACTGCATCTTCGGCGTACAGTTCGCGAATCGCGTCCATGCGACGCGCCACGTCACGCTCGCCGAAGACTCGTGCGAGGTTGGCGTGCAGTAACGTGGCATAGTCCACGTCCGCCATCACATCGTTGATCGCGTCGCGATTCGTCGCGGATTGAACGGTGCCTTCATCCGGCGCGAACATGGAGCTGCCGGACTTGCTGCCCTGGGTTGGCACCTCGTCCTGCATAACATCCCAGTGCTCGGCCAGTCGTCCGTCCTTCACCCGGAAGATGTCCACAACGACCTGTGGCTTCGGCGCCCAACCACGGATGCGTCCGTGGATGGCCACATACTCACCTTCTGCAATAATCATCCCCGGCTCATAGAAGACCGTCGACGGCAACTTCGCGACCAGCTTGGCCAGTGCCTCCCGGCCCTGAGGTATTCCCGGGTTGTGCTGGATGTACTCCGACGCGTATAGCCGCCCAACGGCAAGCGGGTCCCTGCGTTGAAACAGCGCGGTCATGGCTTCAAGCACCAGCGCTCTGTTGCGTTCCGCTTTTGTGCTCATTGCGTCGCCTCATGGTGAGCTTTCCGCCACGCTGCCATGGAGCCGCGGGTTTGCCTTCTTTCCAAGCTCGACGGGTTACCAGACATACAGCATGTTCTTCGGCAACGACTCTCGTCTTCCGATACCAGTTAATCGGTGACCTGATCCGGTGGTGTTCCCAACTTTGCCTTGATCAAAGGAGAGCCCTCCAGAACGCGTTGGACGGGGCACCTGGCGGCAACATCAAGCAAGCGTTTACGCTGCTCATCGGTAAGCTGAGGACCGCGAATGGCTATGGTCTTCTCGAATACGTCGCGAGGGGTTGAAGCACCCGCGAGTAGCTCCTTCCCGTAGTCGACCGACACCGCCACATGTTCGACGGGCCAGCCCTGTTGGCGCGCGTACCAGCGCACAGTCATGGCGGTGCATTCCGCCAGCGCAGCCGAGAGGAGCTCAAAAGGGCTGGGACCCAATCCACCGCCGCCTGCATCCACAGGTTCGTCACCTGCAAGCACATGGCTGCCCATCTCGATGCGGACGGCAAAAGGACTCTTAGCGGTCTCCGAAACCGTTACATGGATGCGAGGCGGCGCCATTACGATCTCCGTTGGATGATGAAGGGACCCACCATGCGTTGCTTTGCCAACAGCAGCACGCGGCCGACCTCAAAGCTAGCGCCGAGGTCGCGACGCCGTTGTTCGATGATCACTGCAATCATTCATCGCTCCTGATTGCTTCAGCCCGCAATGAACGCCAGCAGATCGGCGTTGATGAGCTCGGGATGGGTGGCAAACAGTCCGTGTGACAGGCCCGGATAGGTCTTCAGTGTTCCGTTCGGCAGCAGCTCGATCGCCTTGCGCGCCGACGCCTCGATCGGCACCACCTGATCGTCCTCGCCATGCATCAGTAGGACTGGCACAGATACGGCCCGCAGGTCTGCGGTGAAGTCCGTCTCCGAAAAAGCGGCGATGCAGTCATAGTGCGCCTTGGCACCGCCCATCATGCCCTGCCGCCACCAATTGCGAATCAAGCCCTCGCTGACTTCGGCGCCCTCACGATTGAATCCGTAGAACGGCCCGGTAGGAATCTCGAGGAAGAACTGCGCGCGATTGCGCAGGAGCGCCTGGCGAAATCCGTCGAACACGTCCATCGGCAGGCCGCCGGGATATTCCGGTGTCGCCAGCATGATTGGCGGCACTGCGCCGATCAGCACGGCCTTGGACACGCGTCCAGGCTTGCTCCGGGCGACGTAACGGATCACCTCGCCACCGCCAGTCGAGTGTCCGACATGAATAGCGTTTTTCAGATTCAGCTCGTCAGCCAGCTCCGCGACATCGGCGGCATAGGTATCCATCTCATTGCCGGTGTCGGTCTGGTCGGAGCGGCCGTGGCCGCGCCGGTCATGCGCGACGACGCGATAGCCCTTGTCGAGGAAGAACAGCATCTGGTTGTCCCAATCGTCCGCGCTCAACGGCCAGCCGTGATGGAACATGATGGGCTGTGCCTCTTTGCTCCCCCAGTCCTTGTAGAAGATGCGGGTGCCGTCGCGCGTTGTGAACATCGCCATGTCGTTTGTTTCCTGTGCCTGGTCTATCGGATTGGGGCGTCGACAGGCGGCGACCATTTTCGGCCGCCGCCATCGTCAGAAGGGTCAGCCGGTCACAACACCTTGGCCGCTTTCTCGACTGCCTTCTCGACGTTGAAGCCGTCGAAGTTATCGAACACACCCATAAACCCGGGAACGGTCGCTGCGCGCGCCCAGTCGCGCTGGAGCTCGCAATACATCTGCACGCGGCTGATGAGCTTGGCACCGGCCTGCTCCATGCGGCGTAGTGCCGCCTCGTGCGCGGCGAGCGAAGTACCGCCAACCGCGTCGACCGGCACATAGACCTCATACCCTTCCTGGATCGCGTCGAGCGCTGGGAAGGTCAGGCACGCCTCGGTCCATAGCGCCGTCATGATGAGCTTCTTGCGACCGATCGCTTTGACCGCCTGCTTGAACTGAGCGTCCTCCCAACTGTTGATGGAGGTCCGATCGTAGGTCGGCAGATGGCCGAGCACGTCCTGCAGTTGCTGGATCGGCGGCTTGTTGCGGCCGGTCGCGACGTTGACCGTCGAGTGGACGATCGGAAGGTTGTAGTTGACCGCCGCCTTGGCGACGCTCGTGATGTTGAAAACCAGCTCATCGCGCGGCATCGAGCGAATCGAGGACACCTGAATCGGTTGGTAGTCGATGATGATGAACGCCGAATTCTCCGGCGAGAGGAGTTGATCGGTGTGCGGGTTGCGGATTGCTTCACTAGTCATTGACAGTTTCTTTCCTGGTTGGGATTGATCGCGCTTGAAGAGGACTCAAAGTCCTCGAGCATGTGGAAGAGTGAGCGCGCAGCAACAGGTCGCTGCTGCGTCAGTTCGCTTACTCACGGAAGATTGGGATCGTGCCGCCCGTCCTGCGTCGGTCGCCAGCAGCGACAAGGAGCCGCCTGAGACGTTCGATGTTGGCCTCACCCTTCGCTAGGGCATCTGCCGATGTGTGAACCGAATAGTCTCCCAAATGCAAGTCATAAGGATGCGGCTCGGCGGCCCCAATCACGAAAACCGCGTCGGCATCCGAGCCGGCTTCCAGGGTGACGGATTGCTCTGACTGCTCGAAGATGACCATCTCGCCGGCCTCGGCCGGGGTCTCTCCAACCAAACGACCGCTCGCGACCGCAAGCCACGCGACTGTTTGCTTTGTGGGAGGAACGAACGTCCATTTGGTGCCTGCGGCAAGCTTGAGCAGCAGGTAAGTGATGCCGTCAGGAGAACGTGCAGGGCTGCGCACGCCCAGATAGCTGCCGAGGATGACATGCGCGGGACCGGTTGTCGGCACATGCTGGGCTTCAACATACTGGCTCTCAACGGCCGCGTGCTCGAGTTCGGGCCGCAAGGCTATCCAAAGCTGGAAGCCCTTTGCCCTTCGAGAGTTGCCGCCGGACAACTCTTTGCCGTGCCAGACACCACTGCTAGCGCGCATCCATTCGAAGCCACCGAAGCCAATGTGCCCGGTGCCATCCGTTGCATCGTCAAAGCGCAGATCCCCCTCGGTGATGACAGTGATCGTGGCAAGACCTGAGTGTGGATGAATGGAGAATCCCGCTCGCGGGTCGTGGAGATCGAGTTCAAAGAAGTCGAGAAACACGTACGGCTTGAGCATCTGGCCAAGATCTGAGGGACTCATCAGCCGTGTGATAGGGCCCGAAGTCGAACCGCGCGTCCTGAATGTCACCCGGCGCAGGCCTACGGCGGTCGCAACCCGCAATTCGCTGATTGAATTCATAGGGGCTCCCAATGAGATAGCAACGCATCGGGGCGACCGAAAAGGCCGCCCCGCCCGTTTACATCTACTTAGCGGACTTGGCTGTCGTTTCGAGCAACTGCAGTTCCCAGGCCAGCGCAATGCCGCTTGCACCAGCATGCTCAAGAACGACTTTCGACAGAGCGTTGGCGCTGTCCACTCGTGCCCAATCGCGCTGCCATTCGGAGATCACTGCCATCCAGGTGATTGGCACGGCGCCCGCTTGCACCATGCGTCGCACCGCCATGTCGTGCGCTTCTGGCGTCACACCGCCGGACGCATCGGTCACGACAAACACGTCGTAACCTTCGCCAAGCGCTTGGATTGCAGGCATCGCGAGACAGATTTCGGTCCACAGCGCCGCAAGGATCAGTTGCTTGCGGCCGCTCTTCTTGACGATGTCCGTGACATTCGGGTCCTGCCAGGTGTTGATGAATGTGCGGTTGATCGGCTTTTGATCTGGAAAGACATCCTGCAGCCCCTTGATCAAGTAGCCACCGCGCTCTTCGATGACCGTGGTGAGGATGGTCGGCACGTTGAACGTCTTTGCCCCCTTGGCCAAGCCGATGACGTTGTTGGCAATCAACGTGGGCTCGTGGCTGTGCAGGTTGGCGAACTGGTACGGCTGATGATCGATCAGGACGACGATGCTGTCTTCGGGGCGAAGCAATGCGGGAAGGCCGGACTTGGGCACGGAACGACTCCTGGGAAAATGTGGGCGCTCACGCGCCGTGGGACATTCGTTGGGGGAGATGTTCCCAAGGCAGCCTGCGTCGGTCACTGTCCGATCTTGCGAATGACAGTACGAATTGGTCATCGAGTGTTGGCGCTTGCATTGATCAGAAACGTCGCCATCAGGAGCACGCGGACCACACGTCCCCGAACGCGACGTACACGCCGGGTTGAGGCGCCGATCTCGAACGCTCAGCTCATGAGCGAAACGTACTGCCGCCAGCAAGAACAGTCAGTGACTGTGCCGGACCCGAGTAGGCAACATTTCCCATTCAACGCACACCGCAGCGCAGTTCGACTCGCTGATCGAGTTCGGCGCAGCGTGTGTTCTTTCAAATCCATCGAATGGGAATTGCAGTGAAGTTGCTATTACTGATCGGATTCATGGTGGCGAATGGCTTGACCAACGTCCATGCGCAAGCCAAGCAGGAGACGCCAGGCGCTGACCTGATCGTGCACAACGCCAAGATCTACACCGGCAATCCCGCACAACCCGAGGCGTCCGCGCTGGCCGTCAAAAGCGGTCGCATCTACTCGGTCGGCACGGATGCCGAAGTGCTGGCTTTGCAGAACGCCAACACCCGGGTCATCGATTCGCGCGGCCGACGGCTCATTCCGGGCATCATCGATGCGCACACCCACGTGCTCAACGAGGGCGGATACAACTACACCCTGCGATGGGACGGCGTGCCAACGCTGCGTCGAGCCTTGGCGATGCTGAGTGAGCAAGCCAAACGAACACCGGAAGGCCACTGGGTGAAGGTGATTGGCGGCTGGTCTCCCTACCAGTTCGAGGAGAACCGCTTCCCCACCATGGACGAACTGCGCCGGGCCGTTCCCTATCGTCCGCTCTTCGTGCAGTACGCCTACAACCGCGCCTTCATGAACCAGCAGGCGATGGATGCTCTCGGCGTGGGCACCGACAGGTTTCCCAACTTGCCGGGCACCGAGTTGGAGAAGGACGCACAGGGCAAGTACACCGGCGTGGTCCATGGCTACACGTTCATGTTCATCGCCATCGAGACCATGGTCCCGCAGCTCTCTTTCGATGAGGAGGTGAGCTCGCTGATCCAGACGATCCACAGCCTCAATCGCTTCGGGATCACGTCCATCGTCGATGCGGGCACGGGCTTCCGCGGGTATCCCAAAGCGCTGCCAACTGTGGACGCCCTTGCCCGTGACAACCGCCTCAACATCCGCATGCCCTTCGTGGACATCCAGTTTGGAGACGACGCTGCCTTCAACATGGTGGACGCGCAGCTCACGGCGATCACGAAGACTGCGCCGATCAGTCCCGGGCACAACCTGCACCCGCAGCTGGCGCACGGTCACGTCTACCGCGGCGCCGGCGAGTTGCTGTCGGCGGATGTTCACGATCACGAGAACTTCGACCGTCCGGCGGTCATCATCGAGCCGGACAAGATGCGGGAACTGGTGGAGCGGGACGTCTCCAAGCTGGTGCAGCGGCGAATTCCTTTCCGCGAGCACATCAGCTACGACGAGAACATCACGCCTTTTCTCGATGCGCTCGTGAAGCTGAACGAGAAGATGCCGCTCGACGGCCTGCGGTGGAGCCTCGAACACGCCGAGACCATCAGTCCCGCGAACATCGCCAAGGTGAAAGCGCTGGGCGGCGGCATCGCCCTGGACACCAAGATGGCATTGCACGGTGACGGCTTCATCAAGACCTACGGCCGCGACAAGGCGTTGCAGACCCCGCGCCTGCGCCAGCTCGTTGATAGTGGCATTCCCCTGGCCATGACCACCGACGCCTTCCGGGCAGCCTCGTTCAATCCGTGGGTCGGCATCAGCTGGATGGTGTCGGGCAAGTCGGTCTCCGGAACCGAAGTGCTGGCCAAGGACAACCGTCTGTCACGCATCGAAGCGCTGGGACTGTTCACTCGCACTCCGGCGTGGTTCATGGATGCCGAATCTGAGATGGGCATGATCGCCCCCGGCCACCTCGCCGACTTCGCGCTGCTGGACAGGGACTACTTCGAGGTGGCGGAGTCCCAGATCAAATCCATTGCCTCGGTCTTGACCGTTATGGATGGCCGGGTGGTGTACGGCGCGCAGGACTACCAATCGCTTTCGCCGGCATTGCCCGAGATCTTGCCGACCTGGTCGCCGATCAAACACTTCGGTGGCTACCACCAAACTCCGTGAGGTCACCCGGACCGGACAATCCAGAGTGTCGACAGGCGAAGTGAGCGTGCGCGCGGCGTGGCTCGGCATCTCCTTGCTGCTCGGGGCCGATGCCGCGCTGGCGCAGTTCCGTCCGTTGCGGTTCGACGACGATTTCAGTGCCCAGCGCCAGTCCTGCGTCGAAGACAACAACCGCATCGCATGCTGGAAGGACCATCCGATCGCAGATCATGTGCGCATGAGTATCGGCGGCGACCTGCGCTGGCGCTACGAGCACGCCGGCAATCCGCGCTATGGGCTGGAACGCCAGGACAGATGGGGTGTGTTGATGCAGCGGGGTTCCGTCTTCGCGGATCTGCGCCTGGGCGAGCACTGGCGCGGCTTCGCTCAGCTGGCCAGTTCGTACACCGAGGGCCGCGCCGCAGGCCCGTCCCCAGTGGACGAGAACCAACTCGATCCCACCAACCTGTTCGTTGAGTGGCGATCAGCGGGGGATGGCGAAGGCAGCATCGGAATGCGCATCGGCATTCAGGAGCTGCAGTTCGGATCGGGGCGCGCTATCGACGCCCGCGAGGGCCCGAACGTACGGCGCAGCTTCGACGCCGTCCGCGCCTATGCGATCAGTGGCCCCTGGCGTGTCGATGCCTTCGCAGCGGCCCCGCGGCAGCACCGTCAGGGTAGCTTCGATGACGCTCGCTCGCAGACGCAGGCGCTGCGTGGCATCTACGCGACCCGCACCGGAGGCGTCACCTCCTTGGACGTCTACGCGCTACATTACGAAGACACCGTTGCCCGCTACGTTCAGGGCGTAGCGCACGAACGCCGCTGGTCTCTTGGTACCCGCGTGTTCGGCGGCCGCAAACCCTGGGACTGGAATTGGGAATTCGCCGTGCAGGGCGGGCGGTTCGGCGACGCCGAGATCCGCGCCTGGTCGCTCGCCACTGACACCGGCTACACCTTCGATGGAGCGGCCGGCCAACCGAGGGTGGCGCTGCTTTTCGCCATAGCCAGCGGCGATAAAGATCCTGACGACGACCGCCTCGGTACCCTCAATGCTCTCTACCCGCGCGGCAATTATTTCGGCGACGAAGCGACGCTCGGGCCACGCAACTTCTTCAACATCAACCCGGCGCTGACCCTGCGGCTCGCACCCCGGGTCCAGCTGAACGCCAGCCTCGATTTCTTCTGGCGTCATAGCACCCGCGACGGCGTGTATGCGCCCAACGGCATGCTGATCCAGGCCGCTGGTGATAGTCGTGCCCGCTATGTGGCGACCATCGCATCGCTCGGCACCACTTGGACGCTGGCACCGGGCTGGTCCTCGACTGCGGTCGTCGCCTACGCGCAGCCTGGCGCGTTCCTGCGCGAGACTGGCGCCAACGATGCGCTGAGCTTCATTAGCCTCAGTTTGCAGTACCGGTTCTGAACAAGTCGGGGCCGCCCTGCTGAACCCTGGCTGGACTCCACCAGCGTTCCCACCTTTGCGACACAGATGCACGAATTTCGGACCTACCGCATCGAAAAAAAGATGCAAAGATGCGCGACAAACAAGATGCGCCTCGAGGGGCGAGTCGCAAGCGATCCCATTCGTATGTCGAACGCATTTGAACTTCCTGAGAACGTGGCCATGCGGACGACCTCCAGTCGTTGCTGGAACGGCGTGAACGTCGATCTGCATGAGCACACGTGCACGGGCAGATTCTTGTTTCAGATAGATAGCCGTGAAGAGTCAACTCGACTCAGCGCTCATTTCGAAGAGGTCGGACGAGACCATGCTGAGCCCAGGTCGGCACCCAACACTCCCAATCCAAATGCCTACAAGCCTCGGTGGTTGTATTTCGCGCCGGCAAAGATGCAGTTGTGGGGGTATTCGGCAGATACTCGTTATATCAAGTGCGCGACGATCAGCTTCGACTCAAACATACTTCAGGAGCGTCTGGGAATTTCTGAATCACTGGGACCGATTGACGTTCCTCGGCTCCGCTTCTCAGATGACCGGTTGTGGACGTTGATCAGGTTGCTTGCAGACGCGATCAACGACTCTGACCCAACCACTCAGCTGTACGGTGACTCGCTCACCGCTGCGATTGCGGCAAAGCTCTTCGAACGACCCAAAGAGAACAAAGGGAGCGCGTGTGGGCTTTCAGCAATCCAGCTCAAAGATGCGATGAGCTATCTCGAGGCGAAGATGCCTGCGAGGGTGGAGCTGGCAACCCTCGCGCAACTGGCTGGTTTGTCGCAGTCCCACTATAGCCGCGCCTTCAAGGCATCGACTGGGCTGGCGCCGTATCAGTGGCAGTTGCAGGCTCGTGTCGAGCGAGCCAAGAACCTGCTGTTGAACACCAGTCACTGTCTAGAGGATGTTGCCGTAGCCACCGGCTTTGTAGACGCGGTGCACTTTGGTCGGACCTTCCGCAAGATGATTGGCGCTACCCCAGCTGCGTGGCGAATGGAGCGGCGCACTTAGGGATCCGTCGACCCACTATCGGGCGCTACGCGCGTAGGGCTGCTGCCGCCGAGATCGCCGCTTCCGCAATGCGTGACCTTGCGTTCGCCAGCGCAAGTTCGCGAGCCTCGGGTCCGTGGCCAATTCCTTCGGCATGGATGAAGGCGACGTCTGTGATTCCGATAAAGGCAAGGACAGCATCGGGATTGACCTCCGACAGGCGCTGCACAGCGTCCTCAACCAGAATACGCGATATCGATGCCTCGCCTGAGACACTACTGTTGATGACGAGGATATGACTCACGAGCGTTCCACTTCGGCAAGGCGGAGCATGCTATCGATCCGAACTGCCCTCCAGTAGTCCCAGAACATGACAAGCTGAGTCGCAGAAATCGGAACGCCCGATCGCTCTTCTTCATCCTTACTGCTCGCCACCACGGACGCTTGAATGCGCCATACGCAGCCTGTGTACACCTAACTAATCGCAGACCATACTGCCGCGTATGAATGCACAGATCTGTAAGTCGCTACCGGAGAACATGCTCGATGCATCGAGCTCCCACCGGGAGTGGAACGGCTTGGCCCTCGATGTCACCAAATTTCGTTGTGCCGGCCGTGTGATTCACAAGTTGAGCCATGACGGAGATCCGAAGCTCAGCGTTGTCCTTGAGGAGATTGGCGATGTCGAACCGCGGCTGCGCGAAGACCAGCCCTGCCCTGTCGGCTATATCCCCAAACACATGGTGTACATCCCACCCGGTATGGAGGTGTGGGGCTTTGGCGCCGATGTACGCTATGTGAAGGACGCGATGTTGACGTTCGATATCGCAGAGTTGAGCGAGCGAATGGCGACGAATTTCGACGCCTCGATTGTCTCTACACCCAGGTTGCGATTCGCCGAGGACAACCTATGGACCCTGGTCAAGTTGCTTGCGGAAACGGTCGATGATCCAGACCCCTCGGTGCAACTTTATGGCGATGGACTGGCAACAGCGATAGCGGCAAGGCTCTTCTCGCGCCCCATGGAAGAAGCCAGTCGCGCAAAGCCCCTGGCCCCATGGCAGCTCCGGCGTGTATTTGAGTATCTGGATGCGCAACTGCCTCGCCCTGTCGCATTGGCCGACCTGGCAGTGCTCTCGGGGCTCTCGCAATGGCACTTCAGCCGCGCGTTCAAAGCCTCGACAGGCGTAGCGCCGTACCGCTGGCAATTAGAGAAACGCATTCGATGCGCACAGCATCTGTTGCTCGATACTGGCGCATCGCTGGAGACGGTCGCGGAAGCGACCGGATTTGCCGACGCGGTGCATATGGGACGAACTTTTCGGAAGATCGTCGGCGCGACGCCAGCAGCGTGGCGGAATGCTCACAAAGTTTAGCCACATGAGGTAGCAATTCCCGACTGGGCATCGCGATCCTGCAGCAGGTATTCATATCGCCCCTCGTATCCCACCGCCTCTCGCAGTTGGCCTGCGAACAGGAAGTAGCGCCCGCTGGGCACCGGCACAGTTGTTGGAATCGACATCCGGGACGTTAACACCGCCTTCGGCATCGAGGCTGCCACCCACTCCACAACCATCGAACTACGCGGGAAAGCCAGTCGAGATTAGCCCCCGAGCGGATTCGCGCGCACGATTGAGCAAGGAACGCTAGCGACCGGCGCCGAGATAGTTGAGAAACCAGCCGACGTAGCGTGCGGTCGCATCGAGGACTTCTGGAAACGAACGGATGCCGTGTCCGGCGGTGGGATACGTCACCAGCACCGACTCAACGCCGTGCTCGAGCAGCGAACGATGGAATTCCAGTGCCTGAGTCGGTGGCGTATTTTGATCCAGCCCGCCCGTGAGCTGTAGCGTCGGCGTGCGAGCCCGACGGGCATGCATCACGGGACTGCGGTCGAAATAGTGCCCACCCGGCTGCTCCGGACTGCCCTTCAGAAACATAGTATCGAAGTGTGGGATCTGCGACGTGCGATGTTGGCTGTACCAATTGCTGACACAGCTGATCGGCACCGCCGCCGCGAAGCGAGTGTCCTGCGTGATCAACCACGCGGACATGAAGCCGCCATAACTGATACCCGTCACGCCAAGCCGCTTGGGATCGGCCGTGCCGTTCTCGACGAGCGCATCCAGCCCCGTGAGATAGTCATTCATATCCTCGCCGCCCATGTCGCCCGCGACCAGCCGCGCGAAATCCAGTCCTCGAGCACTGCTGCCTCGCGGATTCGGATAGAACACGGCGATGCCGTGGTCGGTGAGCAGCTTCGCGCCCCGCAAACGCCCCTGCCATCGATTGCGATGACACCACACCGGGCCGCCATGGATATCCATCACCACCGGAACGGGGCCGTCGCTGTCGGGCTTCACCAGCCAGCCGTGAATCTCCCGGCCATCGCGCGCCTGCCAAACGACCGGAGCCATGTGAGCTCGCTCGGGCTCACGATTCTGTCTGGCATCCAGCGACAGAATTGCATGATAGGAACCATCGCGAATCAACACGATCTCCGGCGCCACGCCATAGGCTTCGCCGACCGCGACACAGCCACCACGAGCCAATGGCCAGATCGACGGATACCAATTGCCGAAGGTGCGCTGGATGCTGGCCCATTCCTCCGAGGCGGTGCCGGTCTCGACATCCACCTCGCCGATGACGGTTTCGAAACTACGATGGCCAACGAACGCCAGTTGCCGCTCGGTCCGCCAGGCCACATGCGTGACATCGACGCCCGCGGTGTCGATCCTGCGATCCCGGCCTGTCGCCGCATCGATCAAGCGCAATTCACCGGCGACGATCATGCGATCGCTGCACACAGCTTCGATCAACGCGAGCGTGCGCCCCGAGGGAGAACCGGCCGGCACACCGATTTGAGCTGAAGGCGTGTACAACGTCCGCCACTGCCCACCGCGCAGATCGAATGCTGCGAGCTGCGCCTGATACCACGATCCTTCGCTGTGTGAACGGGAAGTCACGGCCGCGATCCGCTCGTTGCCCAGCCACGTGGCTTCCCAACAGTTGATGCCCTTGGCGGGCAACTCCGTCAGCTGAGCATTTTCGACGCGGAACACAAGCACGCGACGCCAAAGGTTCGCAGCGTCACCGGTATCGACCGACGGAAGCCAGTTGGGCAACTGCGCTTCAGTCGTGTCATTCAGAGTCGTGCTGCCGCCTTGACAACCCGCCAGGTCGGCGCCGAATCCGGCAACGAGCAACAGAATGTCCCGGCCATCGGGCGACCATTGCAACGACTCGACGACGCCATCAACCGCCGGCGCCGCCCGTGCTTCGCCACCATCGCCGTTGGCGAGATAGAGCTGAAAATTGCCCGCCTGGGCACGATCGGAAACGAACGCGAGCCGCGAGCCATCGGGCGACCAACGCGGCAGACGATCGCTGCCCTCTCCCACGGCGACGCAGACAAGCTCGCAGGACGCGAGATTCAATAAACAAATCCGCGTGACGGGCGCGCAGGTCAAATCCCGATGCAACGTGCCAGTGAACGCGACCCGCTGCCCATCGGGCGACGCGACGAGGTCGGCGGCGTCGACGATCTGGTCTCGTCCGACCGCATTGATGTCACGGAAGTAGTCGCAAACTTTTCCGTACAGCTGTGTTTGCCGAATGTCTCGACCCGTGACCATCGTCCCTCGCGATTCGCTCAGCGCTGCATGTACTCGACACCTGCGTTGCGCAGGGCCAGATTCGCCTGACTCACATGCTTTTCAACCATGCTGACTGAAATGCCCATGCGTGCGGCGATCTGCGAGTGCGGGCAGGCTTCCAAACGATACAACACGAATGCCTCGCGCGTTGCCGGCCGCAGCCGGGCCAGCGTTTCGGCGACGATCCCAAGCATTTGCAGCGACTGCACCACGCTCGAGGGCTCGCCTTCACCCATGTCGGAGAGTTGTATGTCCCCCGCCGGAACGGCCTGACGCATCATGCGGGTATACGTGCGGCGGCTGCGGTCCTTAACCATATTGCAGGCCATCTTGAAGGCGAAAGCCTTGAGGCTGCGAATCTCGCTACGGGCGCCCATGCGCCACAGTCGCAGAAAAATCTCCTGAACCAGATCCTCGGCGTCGTCCTGCGAGCGTGTCTGCTGCGTCAGGAATGCCCGCAACGGCCCATCCAGTCCACGAAACACATCGATCATTCGCTGGCCGGCGAGGGTTGCCGATGCGTCGTGCAGGCCGCGCATACTCTCGACTGCTACTGCCATACCGCCCCACTTCTGTTCTGGTCCAGACAATCGCCCCTGACCATACATCTCTGTATGGTTTATCGAGCATACACCAGCTCTCCCGCTTCCGTACAGAAGTGTTTGGTCGTAGCTATGCCGCGCCCGGAAAAGCGGGTCAGAGGGCGGCGATCAGCACCGCGCCGATGGCGAGTGGGCAGATGTACCGAAGCAGGATCCGGCACCAGCGCTGCAAGACCCGAGCGTCGACCGACAGCTCTTCGTGGGCGAGCGACGCCGGCAAGCGCCAGGCGACGAGCGCGCAAATGAGTAGCGCGCCGATGGGTAACAGGATGTTGGATGAAACAAAGTCCACGATATCGAACACGGTCTTGCGCTCGAAGATCGGGCTCCACGCGAGCGGATGCCAATCCTTCCAGACATTGAACGACAGCACACTCCCTAGCGACAGCGCCCAAATGACCACCAGAGTGATCAGCACCGCTATCGGGCGGGAACAGCCGCGACGCTGCTGGAGCCACGCGACCAGGGGCTCCATGCCCGCGATGGTCGGCGTGAGCGCGGCGAGCACCAACAGCAGAAAAAACAAGGTGCCGATCGCGCGGCCCGCCGGCATCTCCACGAACGCCGTGGGCAGAACGTTGAACACCAGGTCCGGACCTTGCGCCGGATTCAAGTCGTATTGGAAGACCAGCGGAAAAACCATCGCGGTCGCCAGCACCGACACGATCACGATCGATGCGCTGATCAATAGAGCCGAGCGCACCAACGACACTTCGCCCGGCACATACGCGCCATACGCCAGCATGATCGCCATGCCCACGCCGGTGGCGTAGAACGCCTGTCCGGTCGCGGCGAGCAGCAGATCGGCCGAGAGCTTGCTCAGATCGGGTTGAAACGCGAATGCCAATCCGCGCACCGCATCTCCCTGGATCAACGCATAGGCCACCAGCACCGACAACAGAATCAGCAGCCCGGGAGCGCGAATCTTATTGGCAATCTCGATGCCGCGATTCAAACCACGCGCGGAGATGGCACCCACAATGAACAGAAACACGACGTGCCAGAACCCGACCTGCCACGGGCTCGCCAGAAACCCCGCAAAGTGTTCCGCGATGGCCGGTCGCGACAAACCCATGATCTGCCCGGACGCGCACTTCCAGGTGTAGGCGAGCACCCATCCGGCAATCACGGTGTAGTTGGACATGATGAGCACGCAGGCGACGGTGCCCAGCACACCGATCCAATTCCAGGATCGTGAGTAGCCAAACGCCGCTGCGACGTGGCCCGCCGCCTCCGGCGGACTGCACCGGGATCTGCGTCCGATGATGAATTCCGCAACCAGTAGCGGCGTTGCGATGGCCACGCAAGCTAGGATGAACACGAGAAGAAAGGTGCTGCCACCATTCGTCCCCGCCAGATACGGGAATCGCCAGATGCTGCCAAGGCCGACGGCCGCGCCCACCGCAGCGAGGTTGAAGGCAACCCAGGAAGACCAGCGCCCGGTCGCGGCTCTCATCGAATTCCCTCGTTCATCCGCTGCGGATCAGGAACGCAACACGACAGTACGGTTGCCGGTGACGAAGATGCGATGCTCGGCATGCCAGCGCACAGCGTTGTTCAACACGATGGCTTCGATGTCATGACCGATCTCGACCAGGTCATCGGGCCGCTGGGTGTGATCCACGCGCTGCACGTTCTGCTCGATGATCGGTCCCTCATCCAGATCCGCGGTCGCATAGTGCGCGGTAGCGCCGATGATCTTCACGCCGCGTTCGTAAGCCTGATGATAAGGTCGGGCGCCCTTGAAGCCCGGCAGGAACGAATGATGGATATTGATGCACCGGCCGGCGAGCTTACGGCAGGTTTCATCCGACAGGATTTGCATATATCGGGCGAGCACCAGCAACTCGGCGCCGCTGGTTTCGAAGAGACTGAGAATGCGCGCTTCCTGCTCCTGCTTTTTGCCGGGCTGGATGGGGTAGTGATGAAATGGCAGCCCATACCACTGCGTGAGCCGAGCGTGCGTGTCGTGATTGGAGACGACGCCGACGATATCGATAGGTAGCGTTCCGATACTCCACCGATGCAACAGGCTGTTCAGACAATGACCCTGCTTCGACACCGCCAGCAGCACCTTGCAACGTCGTTCCGCTTCGTACAGTCCCCAGTCCATCCCGAAGTGCTCGGCAGTGGCGGCAAACTGCTGGCGGAGCGTTCCCAACGAGGGCAGCGCGTCGCCTTTGAACATGGTTCGCATGAAAGAACGTTTTGAGAAGTCATCGACGAAATGCGCCGCTTCGATGATCGAACCCGAGCGCTCGGCAATGAAGGAGGAGATCGCGGCGACGACGCCCGTGCGATCAGGACAGGAAATGGTCAGCGTGAACTGCGGCATGAGAAGGTCAACCATGGGCCAATAGGGGATCGCGCAGCGCGTGGTCCAGCCACTGCCGCAGGTAGTCTCGAAGGCTACGGTCGTAATAGATGTCGAACGAGGTCTCGTGGTGACGATGCGCCACCACGGCAACGGCCGCGAACCTGGTGCGGATGCACTTCGCCGACCAGTCGACACCCGCTCCCATCGACAGCAGTGCCGGTGTACTCGCGCCCTGGACCGTGGCGCAGTTGAGTGCAGCGGAAACATCTACCGCATGGTGTGTCACATCGGCAAACTGATTGGCGCACATTGCCACGAGCTTTTCCGAGGAAAGCTGGTCGCTCACCAACAACCACTGATCCGGGCCCAGCGACAGGACGGTCACCTCTGCCGACGTCTTTGCCTCCAACGTGCCCGGCAGTCCGAGCCGCGCAGCTTCGCTCGCCGCGGACATGCCCAGGCGCAAGCGAACTTTGGCCCGCCGCGGATGCGCGTCCAGATCGATCCGTTGCTCAGCCATTCATGCGCGCTCCGGAGGAATCGAAGAATGCAGGTTTCACCACACGAGCCTGTAGCGTGCATCCCTCATCGAAGATCGTGACGACTTCATCGATGCGCGCCTGACCACGCTCGAGCAATGCCAGTCCGATGGAACGACCCAGGGTCGGGCTGAACGCTGCCGAGGTGACGAATCCTTCGCTGCGCTTCTGAGGCGAATCCCCGGTGACGATGTGCGCACCAGCCGCGAACGAGGCCCCTGCCGTCATCGGCTCCAACCCCACGATCTGCCGTCGCGGCGCTGCTCGATCATTGGCGCGAGATAACGACCGACGGCCGACGAAATCTCCCACCTTCTTCTCGATCATCGGACCGAAGCCCAGATCCATGGGGTTGGTAGTGCCATCGGTATCCGCGCCCACGTGCAGAAACCCTTTCTCCAGTCGTAGCACCAGCCACGCTTCGATCCCGATGGGCGCAATGCCGAGCTTCGCGCCCTGCTGCATCAGTTCCTCCCAGAACGCTTCGGCCTCGTTGGCAGGAACGCTGATCTCGTAGCTCAACTCGCCCGTGAAACTCACCCGTTGCACGCGGGCTCGTGTGCCCGCGATCCGTCCTTCTCGAAAGTTCATGTGCGGAAATTCGGACGCGGAGAAATCGATGTCGCTCGGCAATTGCTGCAAGAGTGCGCGCGCCGAAGCGCCCGCCAAAGTGAGCACGGCCCACTGCGTCGTCACCGGCAATAGCACCAGATCGAGATCCGGCCATTCGCATTGATGCCATTCATCGAGCCAGGTCGCAATTCGTTCGGCATTCGCGCCCGTGGTACTCACCAAGTAATGCTCCGGCGCCAGGCAGGCAAAGACACCGTCATCGATCACGATGCCGTTTTCGTTGAGCATCAGCCCGTATCGCACTTTCCCCGGCTGCAAAGAAGTCACATTGTTCACGTAGATGCGATGGAGGAAGCGGGCCGCGTCGCGCCCACGCACCTCGATCTTCCCTAACGGCGATCCCTCGAACAGTCCGAGCGCGCTGCGCACCGCTCGTACCTCACGATTGATCGCCGCTTCGCGACTCTCACCGCTACGCGGATAACAGGCCGGCCGCTTCCATCCGCCATAGTCATCGAGCTGTGCTCCGTGCGCGACATGCCAACGATGCGCGGGCATGTGACGCGCCGGAGCATACAGATCACCCGTGGTATCGCCACCGATCGCTCCGAAGGTCACCGGCATGAACTGCGGCCGGTAGGTCGTGGTACCCAACGTGTCGATCGCGCGCCCGGTCAGCTCCGAAAGCACCGCCAGTGCATTGAGATTGCTGGTCTTGCCCTGATCGACCGCCATGCCGTTGGTCGTGTAACGCTTCAGATGCTCGACCGCGACGAAGTTCTCGCGAGCAGCCAACTCGATGTCTGCGGTCGTGACATCGTGGAGCAGATCCACCCATTGCCGTGCGCCACCTATCTGCGGCGCGCGACGAATGGGACAAATGCCATGGGTATGCGATCGATAGTCACGCATGGCACCAGGAAGGCCCGATGAGTTGTCGCGAAGTGCGGCCGCGGCTTCGCGCCCCGCCCGAGCGCCACTGGCCATCGCAGCCGGCACTGCGAACTCAGCGTTCGCTGCGCCGACGATGCGCACACGCTGGCGACAGGTCTCGGGGACGAGGCAAGCAAGCGAGGAGTCATAGCGCACCTTGCCGCCAGCCTGCGAATACAGATGGATGGTCGGGTTCCATCCGGAGGACACAGCGAGCGCGTCGCACGGAATCCAGACGCGCCTCTCGCCAAGACTGCGGCCGTCGCCGGAGACTTCATCGACCGCAACCGCCCGCAAACGCTTCGTCCCGCGCGTGTCGATCACCATGGACGAACGCAGCACCTTGATGCCGCGGCGTTGGGCGTCCTCCTCCATGCTCGCACTGGCGCTATGGCGAACGTCGACGATTGCAGCGATCGCGACGCCGGCGTCGTGCAGATCGAAGGCCGTGCGATACGCATCGTCATTGTTGGTTGCAATCGCCGCACGGCGGCCGGCGGCCACGCCGTAGCGATTGAGATAGGCCCGCATCGCGCCCGCGAGCATGATCCCGGGGCGATCGTTGTGAGCAAACATGAGTGGCTGCTCGATGGCGCCCGTGGCAAGCACGACCTCGCGTGCGCGTAGGATCCAGAATCGCTGCACGGGCCCGGCCGGATGTTCGTTATCCGACAGGTCCAGCGCGGTGAGCACGTTGTGATCGTAGTAGCCCGCGACAAGAGTGCGCCGAAAAACTCTTACTTGGGGCGAGCGCGTCAGTTCACTCACCGTCTCATCGATCCAGAGCCGGATGTCATCGTCGATCGAGGCCCGTTCCAGAAGCGCTCGTCCGCCGAGTTCTCCGTCCTGCTCGATCAAGGCGACTCGCGCACCGGCGCGGCTCGCCTCCAACGCCGCCGCAAGTCCGGCAACACCCGCGCCGACCACGAGCACGTCACAACGCAGGTGATGCCGAAAGAATGCTGTCTTGTCGTCGCCGGCCGGCAGGGTTCCAAGGCCCGCCATACGGCGCACCGCATTCTCGTAGGTATGCCAGCCAGGCCACTTGAATGTCTTGTTGTAGAACCCGGCGGGCAGCAATGCGTGCACACGATCGAAGACTCGCGCGAGGTCGAAGTCGACGCTGGGAAAGCAATTCTCGGTAGTGACGATGAGACCATCCACCAGCGGCTGCAGAGTCGCACGCACCAGCGGAACAGCCGAGCCGTTGGTCTCGACCCGCAACAGCGCATTGGGTTCTTCGAAACCCGCGGAGAAAATGCCCCGAGGACGGTGATATTTGAAACTGCGCGCGACGACGCTGACGCCGTTCGCCAGTAGCGCCGAGGCCAGCGAATCGCCAGCATACCCGGTGAGAACACGGCCGTTGAACGTGAATGACAGCGTGCGCGATCGATCGAGCCGACCGCCTCGGTCCAACCGATAAGCACCCGGCCGACTCATGACAGACTCCCTTCCCTTGCACGCACCAGGCGTATCGGCGCCTCGCAAGTTTTCGCTGGCTCGCCATCGGTAAGCTGGGGCTTCGCGGCGCCCATGACGTACACCGCGAGAATCTCGTGGGTCACGGTATCGCGTGCCACGTTGAACCAGCGACCACAGCTGTAAGAATGTAGCCACCGCTCGAAAGCGATGCCTTTGGGATTGATGCGATTGAAGAGATAATCCGCCCAGACCGAATCGTTGGCGTCCAACAGCGGACGAGTCACGTGCGACTCGCCGCCGAAGCGATATTCCTCTTCATCGCGCATGCCGCAGTAAGGACACGGAATCTGCAACATCAGTGAGACACTCCGGCAGCCGCACCTTCATCGATCAATGCGCCGCTCACAAAGCGGTCCAGACCGAACTTCGCAATCAACGGATGCGCCTTCGCGTTCGCGACGGTGTACGCCATCGTGTCGCCGCCGGCGGGAATCGCTTTGTATCCTCCGGTGCCCCAGCCGCAGTTGAGATACAGACCCGCTATCGGTGCGGGCCCCATGATCGGCGTGGTGTCGGGCGTGATGTCGACGATGCCCGCCCACTGACGCATCAGGCGCAGTTGCCGGAAGGCCGGGAACAATTCAAGCAACGCCGTGACATTTTGTTGGCATGCCGGCAAGCCGCCGCGTTGCGCATAGCTGGTATAGATATCGGCTCCGCCGCCCAGCACCAGCTCGCCGCGATCGGATTGGCTTACATACATGTGCACGGTCGGGGACAACACCACCGTATCGAGGCAAGGTTTGATCGGCTCACTTACCATCGCCTGCAACGCCATGCTGTTGATGGGTAAGCGCAGTCCGAACTTGCCTGCGAGTACGGTGGAGTGCCCCGCCACCGACAGCACCACGCTGCCGGCGTCGATCTGACCGTGCGAGGTATCGACTCCCACGACGCGGTCGCTCTGCTGACGAAATCCCGTGACCTCACATTGTTGAATGATGTCGACACCGAGTGCGTTGGCGCCGCGTGCATAGCCCCACGCAACGGCATCGTGTCTGGAGATACCGCCGCGCCGCTGAATGAAGCCACCATGCACCGGAAAGCGTCCGTCCATGTTCAGCAAGGGCACGAGCTTCCTGATCTGCTCGGGCGTCATCAGCTCCGAGTCGATGCCATTGACTTGAATGGCGTTGGCCCAGCGCCGCAAGCTCTCGAGTTCGTGATGACTATGCGCCAGTGTCAGAATGCCGCGCTGACTCAGCATCACATTGAAGTTGAGCTCGCGACTCAAGCCCTCGTAGAGCTTGAGCGAATGTTCGTAGAACGCCGCGCTCTCCGGCCAGAAATAGTTCGAGCGCGAAACCTGTGTATTGCGCCCGGTGTTGCCGCCGCCAAGCCAGCCCTTCTCGAGCACCGCGACATTGCGGATGCCGTATTTTTTAGCGAGGTAGTACGCCGTCGCCAGGCCGTGGCCGCCGGCCCCAACGATGACGACATCATAGGACTTGCGTGGCGTGGGACTGCGCCACGCCTGACTCCAGCGCCGGTGCCGCCCGAACGCGCCAGAGAGCAAGGAGAGAAACGAATAGTGATGCATCGCCAAAGAGCTGGTTCGAAAACGGTCCCGCTCTAAGACGCAGCACCGGGCAGAACCCACAACACGCTTCTCGTCCCCGCCGCCGGCTCTGCGTTCACGGCGCCAACGCGAAACGTAGGCCGCGACTGATCGCCGCAGGCAGCACGCTCAAATGCGTTTCACGTTCGAAAATGACTGCCTCGACCTCGGAACCGGCCGGGGCCTTCAGGGCCTTGAGACGGTCGGCCAGGGCACGCGCGTTGGTGATCATGCCAAACGCCGTCAACATCGCCTGCATCTGCTCGCGCGTCACGCCCGGATACAACTTAACGTGCTCGGCCAGCTTCTCCTCGTATTCGCCGGCTGTAAGCAGCACGCGGAGCGGAACCTTGCCCGCCGCCACCGGCGCTGTGAGCCTGGCTTCCTGCTTCAGGATCGCGCCATTGCTCCAGTTGATCGAGGGGCTGTTGACCAGATAGGTCCGGTAGGCCTCCGGATGGTTGAACAGGACGTACAACGCGAACAGACCGCCAAAGGAATGGCCCAACAGAGATGCATCGCTGTGGTTGGTCGGGTAGGCAGCCTCGATCCGGGGCCGCAACTCCTCGATCATGAAGCGGTGGAAGCTCTCGGCCTCACCGTAAGTCGCGCCCTTGGTGAGTGGCGAAGCCTCGAGGGATGCAAGGGTCGCGGAATCGGGTGGGAACGGCAGCAGGTCAGCGCAGCGCGTGCGCGACGCTGTCTGCCAATCCTTGCCGTAACCGATGCCGACGACATACGCAGGCCGCGCCTCCCGGCCGATACTTTGCATCATCAGCGCGTCCGCGGCGGTGTTGAAGTTGAAATCGCCGTCGGTGAGATAAAGCACCGGATAGCCTTCCTTGGGTGGTGCCTCCGCCTCGGCCGTCATGGGCTTTGCGACATAGATGCGATAGGTCCGGCCGGTGAACTTGGACGTCATGTCCCAGGTCTCGGCGTTGGGGAGCACCACGGGGGAACGGGCCGGCGTCGCGGCATGCGCGAGCCCCGCGTTGAAGCCGCCAGCACTCAACGCGGCCGTCAGGCCAACGCTCCCCGTCAAAAAATTTCGTCGTCCAATCATTCCCCGCCCCTTGTTACTGTCCAACCCAAACTCTCCACGGCGCCAATGCGATCTGAAAACGGGTGCTGGCCTACTCGTCGGATGCCGCCGGCCGGCACGGCTGCATCGGCAGCGAGCCGCATTCCGGAGCAGGAGCCCGGGCGTGCTCGCCGGGCACCACCGGCAGACTCAACATCGAACGATACTGAACGGAATGATGGACCTTGTTCACCGCCGGCCCGCCCGATGGCACGCTGCCCATCACCGGGGATGGAATATTGTTGGGCGCGAGAATCGACAGCTGTAGTCGATGGCCTTTGCGCACCACATGCCCAATGGCTCCCAGTGACAATTTGATCTCGTAGATCTTCCCGGGAACCAGCTTTTCGTAACGCCGGAACGAGTGGGCAATGTAGTCGCTCGTAGTGCGGTTCGGATCGATGGCACGTAGCGACGCACGCAGATACGCTCGTTGCAGGAACAACGTGTTGCCGCCCGAATCGATGTCCTTCAATGTGAACAGAAAATCCGTCTCGCTCCGATCCGAGCTGAAGTGGAACGTGAGAATCGGCGTGCCCAGTAGCGCCAGGTCCTCACTCATAACGGGCGTCTGGTAACTGAGCGAGCCCAGCGATAGCGGCGCGAGCGCAAACTGTTCGTTGCTCCCAACCAGCTCCGTGCCCATGGGATAAACATAGGTGCGAATACCTTCCTGTGCGCTTGCAGGCCCCGCCTCCCGGGTCAACTCGCCCGCGGCGGTCAGATAGAATGGCTGGCGTTGCATCCCGGGGACCGGCCAGCCGGCGTAGCTGGTCGACCAGCCCGAGGATCCGGCGCCCCCATGTTCCCAGTTGACCAGCACGGGCAACTCGTTTTCGACGCCGTTGCGTTCTCCTTTGACCCAACGGTCGAACCAACGAATGAGCCGCGGCGTCGAGGATGCATCGCCGTGGCCGCCGTTTTGTATAACGAGCCACTTGTGATCGCTCTTCAACAGTTCGAACAATCGCAGGGCGCCATCCGGCATGTCCCAGGGATCCTGCCACGTCTGCTGGATCAACGTCGGCACTTGAACCTTGTGCACGGAATTTTCCAGTGCACGCTGCTCCCACCATTGATCCTGCAAGGGGTGCGCGAGGACATCGTTATAGAAGTTGGTTTCGACCGGACGCCTGGCGCGGATCGAAGCGCATTCTGTATCGCCGCCTTGCATGCGGGCATCCACGCCTATGCGTGCCGCATTCGGTTGTAGATCGAAAGTCCAGGACGCCGCATGTCCCAGATGAATCATCCCGCCGGCCGTCGCGCCCTCTTCCCGATACAAACTGGCAGCAATGGCCGTCGGAGCGATGGCTTTCAAGTGCGCGGGACGTAGAGCTGCCACGGCGAGCTGACTCATGCCTCCGTTGGAACCACCGAACATGCCGACATTTCCATCGCTCCAAGGTTGGGCCGCCGCCCACTCCACGACTTCCGCGCCATCTGGCGCTTCCTGCGGATCGAGGAAGCTATAACCATCGCCTTCGGAACATCCGGTGCCTCGCGCGTTGACGCCGAGCACGGCATATCCTGCTTCCAGGAACTCCTTGGATTTTTTGAAGGACAGGCCACTGGCATCGTATTCGTTGTAGATGAACAGCGTCGGATAACGTCCTTCTTTGCCGGGCCGCCAGACGACATACGCCAATCGGGTGTCGTCTTTCAAGGAGACGTATCCGAACTCTCGGTAGACGTCCGCCTCGCCAAGCTGCCGTGCTCCAGGCTCGGCAACAGCACACACGCCAAATATAAACAGGCACCACGCTGCGAGTAGCGCGCACGCTCGCGGAGGAAACACAACTGCTCGGACCGAGAAAGACGTCTGCTCGCTCATCGTGCCGCCTGGCGGGCCTTTTGTTGTTCGATCCACTGGTCGATACGCTGATCGAGCAGGTCGAGCGGCACCTGGGCACCGCCCAGGATGGTGTCGTGGAAGCCGCGAATATCGAATCTGCTGCCGAGCCGGGCTTGCGCCCGCCGGCGCAGTTCTTCGATCTTGATCATGCCGATTTTGTAACCCGTCGCCTGGCCCGGCATGACGATGTAACGCTGCACCTCGGCGCGGATCTGGCCCTCGGCGGCCGGTGAGTTCTCCATGAAATACCTGACTGCCTGCTCCTCGGTCCAGCCCTTGGAGTGCAGACCGGTGTCGATCACCAGACGAATCGCACGCCAGATCTCGGTGCTCAGGCGGCCGAAGTCTGAATAGTCATCCTGGTACGCACCCATTTCCTTCGCCAGCTTCTCGGCGTACAGGCCCCAGCCTTCCTGATAGGCGTTGAAGTACAGATATCTGCGGAACTTCGGCAGACCAGGCAACTCCTGCGCGATCGCGTAGTTCATATGATGGCCCGGTAGCGCTTCGTGATAGGCGATCACTTCCAGCTGCGGGATCGGCATCGCACGCATGTCCGACAGATGTGCGTAGTAGACGCCCGGTCGCGCCCCATCCGCCGAGGACATGAAATAGTGCTGAGGCGCTCCGTCGAGCTCGCGATAAGGTTCGACGCGCTTAACGATCACATCGGCCTTGGGCAGAATGCCGAAGTACTTGGGCAACTGCTGTTTCATGAACGCAATGTGCGCGGTGGCGGCATCGATATACGCCTGTCTCTTATACACATCTCCGAGCC
>NZ_LSRW01000103.1:0-27745 GCF_003104955.1 Steroidobacter cummioxidans
TGCGTTGCGCCTCCAATCGCCTGCAGCAAGGCGCAAAGCGCAGCCCGTATGTCGATACGGGCAAGCTTTGTAACGCAGCGGCAGGCGATTGGAGGCGCAACCCATTCAATGAATAAATATCCTTTGATGGGACGAGCTATTGGGGTTCAGGACGTCGTTGCTCCTCCCTTATGTGCAGAGAGCACACGGCGGTCGTCCCGCCTAGCCCTGAACCCCAATAGCTCGTCGCAGCCCACCCAATGAGTGTTAACAGGCCCTAGTTACTGCTTGGGCTCGGTGCTTTCTTCGGCCGGCATCGATTTGACGGACTCGCCCTGATCGTCCTTGGCCGGCGCAGGCTTCTGTTGCACGCTCGGCTGACCGACGACGAACGGGATCGAGAAGGTACGGTTCAACGCCGAGCCGGCGATCTGGGTGTTCACCGACGCGGTGATGTAGAACACGCCGGTGCGATCCGGCAGCACCGAGATCGTGTGTCGGTAGGGCTTGCCCGCCTCCACCGCACTGAAACTGGCGATCAGGTTGCCAGCGAGCGTGATGCCATCCATGCCGCTGAGCTTCGCCTCCATGGAGTCGACGCCGGCGCTGGGAATGAAAGCCACATCGAGCTCGGTGGGCACGCCGAGGGTCGGCTTGCCGCTGAACTCGTAGCGGATGTTGACCGCCGCACCCGGCTTGCCGTCACCGACCGCTCTGGCGAAATTAGCCGTCTCATCCTTGGGTGCCGCCGCTACCGTCGGCTTGGTCGCCGCAGGCGCCGCCGGCACGGCCGCTTCCGGCTCGGGTTCGGAACTGCAGGCTCCCAGCAGAACGAGCGTGGCCATCGGCCAACAAACCAGCAAACGCCGTGGTGAAAGGTTCATCCTGTTCATGCCTCTATTATGACGCGCTCGAACACACCGCCCGTCAATCATTTGTTATCAGCTACCGGTGACGCTTACGGTCATGCAGCGCGGGGGTTGATTGGTACCCGTGAGCGCGTAGTCGAACACGTCGATGACGTAAGTTCCCGCCGGCAACTGCTGCCCTGAAATCGTTTCAACGCCAGCGTTCGAGCTGACGCCGGGCGGCAACGCAGCTTCACCGCGCCGGAACACATAGATGTCCGGATCGGTCGCCGCCACCGTGCCGACCGTAGCCGTCGCCCCCTGAGCCTGGATGGTCACCAGCCGGGGGGCATCGTTCACGAAGCGGAAGAACCGGTGATTGCCCAGCTTGTTCGGAATGCCATCGGTGATCGCATCCTTGCTGCCCGCGACGGAACTGCTGCAGACGCCGGTCTGCGGCTGATTCAGCACGAGCTCCCCGTAAACCGGCAACGCACGGGGATCGCCGCCATTGTTGGTCTCTCCTGCGCCAAAGGCGTCCGGGTTGCTGGCGATACGCTGAGCGCTGAGCAGGCCGGCGATGCCCGCTGCCGAACCCGCATTGCGCGTGCGCAGCGCCGAGGCGAACGAGTAGATGCTCGTCATCGCGTCGGTATTGACTTGATCCAAGGTCATCACCGTGTAGATCGGCGTGAAGCCCAGCGCGACGGTATCGCCGGGTTCGGTGCCCGAGTCGAACACATCCCACAGGAACTGGCCGACCGAAGCTTCCGAGAACCAGCCCGGGTTCACGACCGGGTCGCTTTCGAGATTGAAGCCGAAGTCCCCGCTGATGCCCCGCGTAGAATCGCGGTACTGCGGATCGTTCAAAGCCATCGAACCGAACGCATTACCCCAGCCTTCGCCGAAGGCGACGCGCAGATCCAGACGGTCGCCGAGGCCGTGCTGCCCCCCGATGGAATCCGAACGGCTGAACTGGTCTTCAAAGTAATGACCGAATTCATGTGCGATCACATGAGCGTCGTACTCATCCGTATCGCCATTGCCGCTGCCGTAGAAGCCAAGAATATAAATGCCATCCGGCACGGGGCGGCCCGGATCCGTGCACTCGTCGATCTGGCCGACACCGTAGAAGGACGTGATGATGTCGCCAGTATCGGGACAGAACGGCGTGGCCGCCTTGTTGTCCTCGCTCCAATACAGATTCAGCGGTGGAAACTGCGCGGTTGAATTGGCGCCGAGGATGAGCTGTTTGGCCTGATACACGGTATCGAGAATGGCGAACGGCGCGGCGCGGCGGCCGGCGTTGTAACCGCTGCCATTCCAATCCGACGGGGCTTTCAGATTGCGAGTCACGGCGGTGGTGCCGCTGTTGAAGGTGGCGCCGTCCAACACGTAGACCGCATCGCCCTCGGTGTTGTCACGAACCGCGAATGTCCACGTCGGCGCGCTGCCGCTTTTTATCATCTCGGCACGCGCACGGATGAACATGTTGGTGTTCGCGGGGACCGAGAACGAGAAATCGCCATTGGCGTCGGTAGTCGTCGTGGCCACGGAGCCGCCAAATACTGCCTGCACGACGATTTCACGCGCCGGCGACTCCACCGGATTGTTCGGATTCAGACCCGCGCCGAGCGTGCTGGAGAACACCAGGCGGTCGAACGTGATCTTGCCGCTGACCGTGACTCTGGCGCCATTGCCGCCGCCATTGTTGCCGCCACCGTTTCCTGCGCCAGGGTCGTAGCCCCCGCCGCCGCCGCATGAGGCTAGCGCGGTGAACCCGGCCAGCGTGGCGAACAAGCGAGCGAGACGGGAGAATTCCTGCGGCATTGGTTCGATTCCCGAGCGCCCCTGACGGGCGATGTTTGCGATGCTCAAAAAATATCCGTAACGGCGATGGACTCGTGCCCGGATGAGCACACGCGCTGCCCTCTGGCGCGGGACGCTATCACAGCGTCCGGACTGCAAAAAGTCGACGCGTTCGCATTCCCGATTGACGCAACCGCGCACCTGTGTCGCATCACGATGCGACACGCAGTGCCATTCAGCAGACGTTCAGCGCAGATCGAGCGGCCCCTCGGCGATCGCAGCCAGCTGTTCGCGCAGCGACAGCACTTGGTTCTCCCAGTAGCGCGGCTCGACGAACCAGGGAAACGCGGCGGGAAAGGCTGGGTCGGACCAGCGCCGCGCCAGCCAGGCCGAATAGTGAATCATGCGTAACGTGCGCAGGCTCTCCACCAGCACCAATTCGCGATAGTCGAAATCGGAGAACTGCGCATACCCTTCTAGCAGTTGTGACAACTGCTCCCCCATGTCATTGCGGTTGCCGGACAGCAGCATCCACAGATCCTGGATGGCCGGCCCGGTCATACAGTCATCGAGGTCCACGAAGTGCGGCCCTTCGTCAGTCCACAGCACGTTGCCCCGATGACAATCGCCATGCAGGCGCAGCTCCGCCATGCCGCGCGCGCTATCAAATGTTTCACTCACTGCGTCGAGCAGATCGCCGGTCAATGACTCATAGGCAGTTTCCAGATGCGCCGGGATCCAGCCATTGTCGAGCAGGAACTCACGCGATTGCTCGCCCATGCGCTCGATGTCGACGCGCTCGCGATGACGAAAGCGCTGCCGCCGGCCGACCATATGAATGCGTCCGAGAAACCGTCCCATCCATTCACGCTCGGTGGCCGTGCCAAGTTCCGGCCAACGCCCGCCGCGGCGCTCGAACAGCGCGAAACGAAAGCCCTCGTATTCGAACAGCGTGTGCCCGTCGCGCACCATTGGCGGCACCACCGGTACTTCGGCCGCGGCCAACTCCAGCGCAAAGCCATGCTCCTCATGGATTGCGGCATCGGACCAGCGGCCGGGCCGATAGAATTTCACGATCAGCGGCGCGCCCTGCTCCATGCCCACCTGATAGACACGATTCTCGTAACTATTCAGTGCCAGTGNCAGGATGCGGCGGTCGGGAAATCGCGGCCAAAGCGATTTCCACGGCGGCAATGATCACGTCGGGCGTCAAACGGTCGTACGGATGCGGATCGGGTCTGGGCATGAAAGTCGGTACTGATGCACTCTCGCGGTGCCAATGGTGACCGGCAGCAGTGACTGAAGTCCATTGCAGATTGTCTTGCTGTCGGGTTCGAGCGACGCGTGCCCATGAATGACCTACTGTGAGCTACTTCGTGGAGCACAGCTGCTAGAATCGCCCGGACGTTCTTTTCATTGGATCAACATCACCTATGACCATCCTCGTCACCGGCGGCGCCGGCTACATCGGCAGTCACGTGGTTCGGCAGCTTGGCGAACGCCAGGAAAAGGTCGTGGTGCTGGACAATCTGTCCACGGGCTTCCGCTCGGCGGTGTTGCATGGCGAGCTGGTGGTGGGCGATACCGGCGATCGCGAGCTGGTCAGCCGCATCCTGCGCGAGCATCGCGTCGAAACCATCATGCACTTCGCGGCTCACACCATCGTTCCAGAGTCGGTGTCCAATCCGCTGAAGTACTACGGCAATAACACTTGCTCGACGCGCAACCTGTTACAGGCCAGTCAGGAAGCCGGCGTCAAACATTTTGTGTTCTCCTCCACCGCCGCCGTGTATGGCATCCCCGAAGGCGGTGTCGCCTCGGAAGACAGCCCGACGCAACCGATCAATCCCTACGGCACCTCGAAGCTGATGAGCGAATGGATGTTGCGCGATCTGGCCGCGGCCACGCCGCTGCGCTATGTGGTGCTGCGCTATTTCAACGTCGCCGGTTGCGATCCGGGCGAGCGCATCGGTCAGTCGACCATCAAGGCGACGCTGCTCACCAAGGTGGCGGCTGAAGCCGCAGTGGGCAAACGTCCGCACATTTCCATCTTCGGTACCGACTATCCGACCGCCGATGGCACCGGGGTGCGCGACTACATCCACGTCGAAGACCTGGCCAGCGCCCATTTGAAAGCGCTCGATTACCTGCGCGCCAATGGCACGTCCGTGACCCTGAACTGCGGCTATGGCCATGGTTACAGCGTCCGCGAGATGATCTCGACCATGAATCGTGTGACCGGCCAGCCGCTGAAGACCATCGAGGAGCCGCGCCGGGCCGGCGATCCGCCGTCGCTCATCGCCCGCGCCCAGCGGGTGCGCGAAGTGCTCGGCTGGGTGCCGCAGCATGACGATCTCGAAGCCATCGTCCGCTCGCAGCTGGCCTGGGAACGGCGCCTGCAACTGGACCCCGGTCTGCAGAAAAACTAACGGCCGGATGCGCTCCCGTGGGGCGACCGCTGAAGCTGGCATGAGACCGGCCCTGCAGTCGCCCCTGAGATCGCCCCGGCAATGACACGGATGCCATCTCCTTTCGCTGCACATCCCGCGCATCGCGGGCAATCCGAGCGCTAGAATCCGCCACCATGCGTCTGCCTCGCCCGAGCTCACTGAACAGCCTGATGCTGACCGGTTTCGCGCTGGTTTCCATCCCGCTGTTGCTGGGGGTGGTCATTGCCGCGACCAAGGTGCGCAACCTGTCGGAGGCAAGCGCAACCCTGGTCCGCAGCGGCGTGCAGACCACGCACTACACCCAGCAGCTGTTTCAGCAGATCGCGCCCATCGAGCGCAGCGCCAAGCTATATCAGGTGCTGAACGATCCGGGGCTGCTGGAGGTGTATGGGGATAGCCGCGAACGGCTGCTCGCGACGCTCTCCAGCATCGAGACGGTCGCCGTCGATCAGGAGCACGCGGTACAGCTGCGAGCCATTCGTACTTCGCTCCGGCGCATCGACGCGGCCCTGCAGTCGCCGGCGCCGTCGCCGGAAGTGATTCGCGACGCCGTGGATTCCATCCAGCCCATGTGGCAGGCAGCATTCGCGCTGTCGGCGGCCACCGGCGAACAGGTCGAGACCGGTCTGTCCCGGCTGCAGCAGTCGACGGCCGATACGCAGAAATATCTGTTCTGGCAGTCGGCAGTATTGATCCTGCTGACCGCGATGCTGGTGGGCGTGTTTACATTCCTGCTGATGCGGCCGATCCGCCAGATCGACCTGGCGATCAGCCAGCTCGGCAAGGGCACGTTCTCCAGGTCGATCGCGGTCCGGGGCCCGGTGGACCTGGTGAATCTCGGCCGGCAGCTGGAGTGGCTACGCGTGCGTTTGCTGGAACTGGCGCAGGAGCGCAATCGATTCCTGCGACATATGTCGCATGAGTTGAAGACACCGCTTGCCAGTATTCGCGAGGGCACGGAACTGCTGATGGATGGCGCGGTCGGTGAGCTGGACAGCGCGCAGCGGGAGGTCACCACCATTCTGCGCGACAATGGCATCAAGCTGCAGCAGCTGATCGAGAATCTGCTGGAGTTCAGCGCCTGGCAGGCACGACACTCGGGGCTGGAGATCTCCGAGTTCCGGCTGCGGCCGCTGATCAAATCGGCCCTGGAAACGCATCAGCTGACGCTGCTCGCGCAGCGGGTGCACCTGGACCTGAAAGTACAAGATATCGAGCTGCGAGCGGACCGGGCCAAGCTGAAGTTGATTCTGGATAACCTGCTGTCGAACGCGCTCAAATACAGCCCCCGGGGCGGGACCATTTTCATTCATGCCAAAGCGGACAAGGATCAACTGGTGCTCGATGTGGCCGATACCGGACCCGGCATTTCCAAGGACGAGCGCTCCGCGATTTTCGATGCGTTCTATTCGGGCAGCGCGCCGGTCTCCGGCCATCTCAAAGGCACTGGCATCGGCCTGTCGGTGGTCTCGGAGTTCATCCAGGCTCACGGCGGCTCCATCGAAATCCTCGATGGCATGTTTCCTGGCGCCCATTTCCGCGTCCGCCTGCCTCTGGCGCCCGCGCTCGAAGGCGAGCCGGCGTAGCGGCGCATGATGAAAATCAAACACACCCTGAGGCTGCTGTCCGTGTGTGCCGTGGCGCTGCTGTTGCAGGGCTGCGAGATCGCCGAACAATTACGCCGCAAATCGGAGGCCAACTCCGCGGCGTCGAGCGCGCCGCTGGCACCCGCGCCGTTGAGCGGCAACATGCCGGCCTATCTCGACATCATGAATAGCCTGAGCACGCCGGATCCGGCGCGCCAGGCCGATTTGTTTTATGAAGTCGAGCGTGAATATACCCGCGCTCCGACCACGGCGAGCACGCTGCGATATGCCGTTGCATTGGTGACCCCCGGCCACCCAGCCAGTAGTCCCTCCGAGGGCAAACGTTTGCTGGAAACGCTGCTGGCCACACCGGAACGGCTCACGCAGGACGAACGCACGCTGACCGCGGTTTTGCTGCATGAAACCGATGTTAGATTGAAACTTGAGGCGGAAAATCGTCGTTTGCTTGCGACACTCGACGACCGCAGTCGGTCGCAGGCAAACTCAGATAAGCGCATTCAGGCGCAGATCGAAGAGAACGCACGTCTGCGCCGTGCTCTCGCTGAAGCCCAGCAGAAGCTGGACGCGATCAAAGAAATCGAGAGGTCTATCATTGAACGCAGTCCCACGGCCCCTGGCAATCGCGATGCCACCCCAAGTGAAACGCAAAGCCCGCCTGCTAGTCGTTGATGACGATCCTGGGCTGCTTCGGCTGCTCACGATTCGTCTGCGCGCCGAAAATTACGAAGTCGACGCGGTAGAAAGCGCCGCCGCCGCGCTCGCCGCGCTGGCTCGGGTCCGGCCGGATCTGGTGATCACCGATCTGCGCATGGACCAGATGGATGGCATCGGGTTGTTGAAAGAAATTCAGAGCCGCGCCCCCGGCCTGCGCGTCATCATCCTCACCGCCCACGGCACGATTCCAGATGCGGTCCAGGCGACTCAGAGCGGCGCGTTCGCGTTCCTCACCAAACCGGTCGACAAGCAGGAACTGCTCGATCAGGTGCAGAAGGCCCTGAAGGTGTCCGGCTTCGCCGATACGACCGAAGACTGGCGCAGTGAAATCATCACTCGCAGCGCCGTGATGGAAGAGCGCATGGCGCAGGCCCACATGGTCGCCGGCACCGACGCCCGCGTCATGATCACGGGCGAAAGCGGCACCGGCAAAGAACTGCTGGCGCGCGCCATTCACAAGGCCAGCCCGCGTCGTAACCGCCCGTTCGTTGCCATCAACTGCAGCGCCATGGCGGAGAATCTGCTCGAAAGCGAGCTGTTCGGTCACGTCAAAGGCGCGTTCACCGGCGCCATCCGCGAGCACCGCGGCCTGTTCCAGGCAGCCGATGGCGGCACGCTGCTGCTCGATGAGATCGGCGACATGCCGATGCGTCTACAAGTGAAGCTGCTGCGCGTCCTGCAGGAAAATCAGGTCCGCCCGGTGGGCAGCACCGACGCCACGACGGTCAACGTCCGCATCATCTCGGCGACTCACCGCGATCTGAAACAACTGATCATGGGCGGTCACTTCCGCGAGGATCTGTACTACCGCTTGAACGTCGTGCACATCGAAATGCCGTCGCTTGCGAAGCGTCGCGAGGACGTGCCGCTGCTGGTGTCGCACTTCCTGGAGAAGGTTGCACAGGAGACAGGCGAGCAACGTCACATCTACGCGCCGGAAGCAGTTGAATTGCTGGTCAGCGCGGATTGGCCGGGCAACGTGCGTCAGCTGGAGAACGTGGTTCGCCAGAACGTCGCGCTGGCTACCAGCCCGATCATCAGCGCGGAGCTGGTGCAGGCTGCGCTCGGTGGCGGTCCGACTCGCCTGCCCTCGTTCGACGAGGCGCGCGATGAGTTCACCCGCAACTATCTGTCGCAGATTCTGCAGATCACCGGCGGCAACGTGAGTCAGGCGGCACGCCTGGCGAAGCGCAACCGCACGGACTTTTATAAGCTGCTCGCGCGTCATCAGCTGACGCCGGAAGATTTCAAGCAGCGCTAGAGTCCCAAGGGGCTGCTTGCACGGCAGCCCCTTTTTCCTTCAGTTCTCACTCCGCCGGGGCCACGGATATCAGCTCTCCTTTCGGGCTGTCCGTGAGCACATACAACAACCCATCCGGCCCGGTTCTCACGTCACGAATCCGCTGCTTCAACTGCGTGAGGATGCGCTCCTCCTTGACGACCTTCTCGCCTTCCAACTGCAGTCGCACGACCATGCCGTACAAGCCACCGGCAAACAATTGCCCGTGCCATTTCGGAAAGCGATCGCCGGTATAAAACGTCAGACCCGAGGTCGCGATCGACGGCACCCAGTAATACACCGGCGGCTCGATGCCGACCCGCTCCTGACCGACGCCGACCTTGTCGCCGTTATAAGCAATCCCATACGTCACCAGCGGCCAGCCGTAGTTCGCTCCCGGCTTCACACGATTCAACTCATCGCCGCCCTTCGGCCCGTGCTCCGTGGTCCACAATTCACCCGTGTCCGGATGTAAGGCCGCGCCCTGCACGTTGCGATGGCCGTACGACCAGATCTCAGGCTGTGCCCCTGGCACCAAAAGAAACGGATTGTCCGGTGCGGCGCCGCCGTCCGGCTGCAAATGCACGATCTTGCCGAAATGCGTTTCCAGATCCTGCGCTCGAACCGCGAAGTGCTTCAGCTGCCGCTCGCCCAATGTCACGAACAACGAACCATCGCGTGCAAACACCAATCGGGAGCCAAGGTGCCCCTGGCTCTCGACGGCCGGCAGCTGACGAAAGATCACCTCGACGTCGCTCAACCCAGTAGAGCCCAACTTGGCCCGCGCCACGGACGCGCCATTGCCTCCGTCGCGGGGTTCGGCATACGAAAAGTAGATCCGGCGGGACTGAGCGAAATCCGGCGCGAGCACCACATCGAGCAGACCGCCCTGCCCGGCCGCTGCCACCTTGGGCACTCCCTGCAATGGCGCTGAAACATTCCCCTTCGCATCGATGATGCGCAGGCGCCCGGGTCGCTCCGTGACCAGGAACTTCCCATCCGGCAGGAATGCCACGCTCCAGGGATGTTCCAGTCCGGTGGCGACAGTTGTCACACGCACCTTATGCAATTCGGTATCGAACACCCGCGCGGTGTCGGCACAAACGGCGCCGGACGCCAATACGAACATCAGGACGGTTCCCGCCCGGATACCTGAGCCTTTAGGCTTTGCCTCCACTGCTGGCATAGACTCCCGCCGCCTCTATCACCAAAAACACGATTATGGCGTCAATCATCGGTGCAATGCTGGTTCCTTCGGGACTCGCGTACCTATTGTTCGCGCTAGGCCTGCTCGCTGCCCTCAAGCAGCGCTGGCGCAAGCTCTCCTGGGCGCTGCTGGCCGTCTCCGGCGCCATCACCATGGTGTTCTCGACCGGTAGCGTCGCGACGGCGCTGCTCAGCCCACTCGAGTATGAGTACCCGGCCATCCACGAAACGCGCCCCCATCAGGGCATCAAGCACATCGTGGTGCTGACCGGCTACGCCGCCGACGATCCGGATATGCCGCTCACCGGACGAATGAACTGGGCGTCGGCGTATCGCGTGATGATGGCCTTGCAACTGCAACATCGCGGCTGCAACGCGTGCGACGTAATCGTCTCCGGCGAGCCCACCGCGGCCAAGATCATGGGCGAATCCTTGATTGCGCTCGGCTTGCCGAAGGAACGGCTGATCCTCGAAACCGACTCGCTCACGACCGCCGACAGCGCGCAGAACCTGCAGTCCATGCTGCGGGAGCCGTTTTTCCTCATCACCTCCGCCGGACACCTCCGGCGCTCGCTGGCGGTGTTACATAAGCAAGGCCTGCATCCCGTACCCGTGCCCACCGACTATCAAGGACCGAAGGATTGGCGCGACGCCGACGAGCATCCCTCGCCGCAGTCGCTCATGACCTCGGACCTCGCGGTGCACGAATACGTAGGAATGCTGTGGTATCGGCTGAAAGGTGCAATCTAACTTCGCCATAATCGGCCGTTTTTTTGCTTCAAGGTAGATTCGAATGGACCAAGTACCCGCCCGCACCCATCGCGGTCGCCCTCTGCGCGGCCTGCTGATCGGCCTGCTGTTCTCCCTCGCCTGCTCCGTCCAGGCTTCCATGAATACGCCCGCCTCCGGCAACAAACCGCTGGTCATCATTGGCGCGTCGTACGTGCAGGAATGGGAGACCCCGGAGCTGCCCGGCTATTCCGTGACCAACCAGGGCGTGTGCGGCCAGAGAACCTCGGATGTGCTGGCCCGCTTCGTGCGCGATGTGATCGAACTGAAGCCTCACACAGTGCTCATCTGGGGTCACAGCAACGACGTGGTTCGCTCCAAGCCGGAGCACATGGCTGTCACCAAGAGGAAGGCGAAAGAGAACTATGAGGCGATGATCGAACACGCTCGCGCCGCCGGCATCCTCCCCATCCTGGCGACCGAGCTCACCATTCCAATTCCCGACACCTTGCCAGAAAAGCTGATGAGCTTTATCGGCAGCGTGCGTGGCAAAGAGGATTATCGCGTGCAGAAAAACACCGAGATCAAAGCGCTCAATTCCTGGCTGCGCGACTTCGCCAAGGCCGAGAACATCCAGCTGCTGGATCTGGAGGCGGCGCTCGACTCCGGCAACGGCACGCGCAAGATCGAATACACGCGCGATGACAACAGCCACATCAGCCCCGAAGGCTACGACGCAATCACCAAGTTCGTGGTTTCTCAGCTGACCTGATGGAGCCGCCGATGCCAGCCGCCAGCGCTGGCATCGGTTGAAAGACGCGCTCGAGCTTCGTGATAATCGGCTGCTCTGCAGCTGCATGGCAATCCCATGGTTCACGTGCTACCCCGCATTTTTCGACTGCGCGCGCTATCGGGCGCGCTGCTCTGTCTGCTCTTCTCCCTCGCCTGCGCCACCCAAGCTCCCATGAATCCGACTGCCTCCGCCAACCGACAAATGGTCCTCATTGGCGCCTCGTACGCCCAGGAATGGCAGAACCCGAAGCTGCCGGGCTATGACGTGACCAACAAGGGCATCGGCGGCCAGGAGAGCTCGGACTTGCGCGCTCGCTTCGAGCGGGATGTGATCGCGCTGCAGCCCGACACCGTGATGATCTGGGGCCACTACAACGACGTGGTGCGCGCCAAGCCGGAGAACATGGCCGCTGCCAAGAGGAAGGCGCAAGAGAACTATCAGGCCATGATCGAGCAGGCCCGCGCCGCGGGTATCACGCCCATCCTGGTGACCGAGCTCACCATTCCGATTCCGGACACGATGAAAGAAAAGCTGATGAGCTTCATCGGCAGCGTGCGCGGCAAGACCGATTACCGCGTGCAGAAAAACACCGAGATCAAAGCGCTGAACGGCTGGCTGCGCGACTATGCCAAAGCGCACAACATCAAACTGTTGGATCTGGAAAAGGCCCTCGACTCGGGCAACGGCACGCGCAAGGTCGAATACACGCGCTCCGACAACAGTCACGTCAGTCCTACGGGCTACGACGCGATCGCCAAGTATGTGGCATCTCAGCTGATCTGAGACCCGCCCGAATGAGAGCCGCCAGCTCGGCTCTCATTCTCCAGCTGATCGAACCTGCGCTGCATGCGCGACGTCGGCGAGCATCCCTCGCTGCAGTCGCTCATACCCTCACAGCGCGGCGATGCATTAAGTACATGAGGCGACTCTGGCATTGGTCCAAACGCGCAATCTACGCGTTCGCGTTAGTCCCCCGTTGCCGCTTCAAGGGAGAACCCATGTATCACGTGCTGGCTCGAACGCATCGGCTCCGCGATCTGTGCGGTGCGCTGATTTGTCTGCTGTTCTCACTCGCCTGCCCCGCCCAGGCTTCAATCAATGGCAATGCGCCTGCCTCCGCCAACAAAAGTCTGATCATCACCGGTGCCTCGTATGCCCAGGAATGGAAGACCCCGGCGCTACCGGGCTATACCGTGATCAACATGGCCTCCTGCGGCCTGATAACCTCGGAAGTGCGCGCCCGCTTCGAGCGCGATGTGATCGAGCTGAAGCCCGACACGGTGCTCATCTGGGGACATAGCAACGATGTGGTCCGCTCCGAGCCGCAGGACATGACCTCCACTAAAAAGAAAGCACAGGAAAACTATGAGGCGATGATCGAGCAGGCCCGCGCCGCCGGCATCACCCCGATCCTGGCGACCGACCTGACCATTCCGATTCCGGACACGATGAAAGAAAAGGTGCTGAGCTTCATCGGCAACGTGCGCGGCAAGACCGATTACCGCGTCGAGAAAAACACCGAGATCAAAGCGCTCAATGCCTGGTTGCGCGAATATGCCAAGACGCACAACGTCAAGCTGCTGGATTTGGAAAGGGCCCTCGCCTCGGGCAACGGCACGCGCAAAGTCGAATACACGCGCAAGGACAACAGTCACATCACCGCCGCGGGCTACGAGGCGATCACCAAGTACGTTGTTTCTCAGATGACCTGATGGCTCGCACGGATGCGAGTCGCCAGCTCGCGACTCGCATGCTCCAACTGATCCAGCACTCGCTGCGCATGCGCGTCATCGAGCTCATACGGATCGGCAATCTCGACACCGCCCGGCCCGAACGCGCCCAACCACACCAGTTTGGAATGATCCGCGCCGAGATCGTCCAGCGCGCCCCAGTTGTGCCGATCCATCAGCACGATGATATCGGCCCACTGCACATCCTCGGCACTGATCCTGGACGACCGATGCGTCGACAGATCGATGTTTCTGGCGCGACTCATGGTCACATGACGCTCGGGAGAAGAGCGGCCCACGACGCGATGAAATCCGGAGCTGCGCACTTCGATCTCGGCCGGCAGCAACAGGCGCAAGCTGGTCCCGGCAAACGGTGAACGATAGATGTTGCCATAGCACACGACCAGGACGCGCTTGATGCCGCCTTCCTGGACGCGAGCGAGCGAAGCATCACGCGCAGCGGCCAACGCACGCTTGGCGCGCAACCGACGACGCAGAGCTTGATAGAGTCGAGCGATCATTTAGTGGGCACCCAGCGGCATGATGCGCGATTTGGGCCCGCGATGAAACGACCGAAAGCGCACCATTGTCTTTCGGTCAAGCGCGACCGGCGACGCGCACCGTCGGCGACTGTTCACTGCTCTGGGCAAGCGCAGCGGCCAGCGCGCCACGATCGCACTTGCCGTTGGCATTGCGCGGCAGCTGCGACATCACATGCACTTCCGCAGGCACCATGTACGCCGGCAGTTGCATGCGGCAGTGCTGGCGAATGCGCTCTGAAATGTCAGCCGGCGCATTCGGCCCCACCACGACAGCCACGACGACGCGCTGTCCCAGTCCATCATCGGGCAGCCCCACGACCGCGGACTCCACGACCGCCGGCAGTTCGGCAATCACCTCTTCGACCTCGCCCGGGCTGATGCGATAACCCGAGCTCTTGATCAGATTGTCGCGGCGGCCGATGAAATAAATAAACCCGTCCGCATCGGTCTTCACCAGATCGCCCGACCACACCGCGATCTCATCGCGCGTCAATTGTGACAAACGCTTCGGCAAGGGCTTGAAGCGCTGCTGGGTCAGTTGCGGATCGTTCCAGTAGCCGAGCGTCACCAGCGAGCCACGGTGCACCAGCTCACCCACTTCGCCCGGCTCGCACTCCTTGCCGTCGGCATCGACCACCAGAATCTCCTGGCCGGGAATCGCTTTGCCGATCGAGCCCAGACGCTGCTCGAGCTGCGCAGGCTCGAGATACGTCGAGCGGAACGCCTCGGTCAGCCCGTACATGCAGAAGACCTGCGTAGTCGGCAGCCGTGACTGCAGATTCTTGATCACACTCACCGGCAACGCGCCGCCCGAGTTGGTGATGTAGCGCAATGATTTCACCACCGGCGCCGGCCACTCCGCCGTCGCCAGATGCATCCACATGGTCGGCACGCCAGCGAGCGCAGTGATGCGTTCGGAGACCATCTCCTGCAGCAGCGCCGCGGGCAGCGAAAAGTTGGTGAGAACCGCACACGCGCCGACCGCAAAAGCGGTCGTGACCTGGCTCAAGCCATAGTCGAAGCTCAGAGGCAACGCGACCAGCACGCGATCGCAGGACGCGTTCTTGAGATAGCTGGACACGGTGAGCGCGCCGGCCACGAGATTGCGATGCGAGACGATCACGCCCTTCGGACGTCCGGTGCTGCCCGAGGTATACAGCAAGGCGGCAGGATCGTTCTCGATCGCCGGGCTGGCCACGCGCTCATCACCCGCGATCAATTGGTCGTATCTCAGCGCATCGGTGCGCGCTTGAGAGACATCACACCACACCACCGTCGAGATCGTCGGACACCGTGGGATCGAGTCCTCCACCAGCACGGCGGCCGTCTGGGAAGCGATCAGCGCGACGGCGCCTGCATCATTCAACACGTATTCGAGCTGGCGCGCCTTCAGCAGTGGATTGACCGGAACGAAAATGGCCCCCAGACGGCTGCAGGCCAATGCCGTCTCGATCACGACGGCGCGATTCTGCAGATAGACCGCAACCCGATCGCCCCGCTTTACGCCGTGCGAGCGCAAAGCGCCCGCCAGCGAATGCGAGCGGCGCTGCAAGTCCGCATAGGTAACGGTGTTGCCACGGCTGCGCAGGGCTTCGTTATTCGGGAAGCGCTCGGCAGAGGCATCGAACAGATCGTGCAGCAGGTTCATCGGATCGGCGACAGTGTCCTTGCTCAGCGGCCAGTCCCACTTGGCCGGAGGATTCTACTTCGCGATCAGCCCCGGCCGCTCGCCAGGTTTTGAAAAAAATTCAAGGACCCGACCCACCAGCTCAGAACTGGAAGTAGATAAACACCTGCTGCGTCAACGGCGGGAACACGACCACCATGGCGATGAAGTACCCATACAGGGCCACTCGTTGCCAGACCGGCTGCGACAGCGCCAGGAGCATCTCGTTACGCCGGTACGCGAGCCACTCGTACACGAACAGCGGCGCCGTAAAGAACAGCAGGAGGGAACCTGCGTAGAGTGCAAAATCCGTCACCGCAAATCCGTGACCCAGCGCTCCAATCAGCCCGAACGCCTGCGAGATCGACTCGGCCCGGAAGAAAATCCAGCCGACGCAGACGAAGTTGAACATCACCACCGCCTGCAGTACCGAGAGCGCCTTGTGGCTGGCGGGCTTCTCGAAGCGCTCGGTGCCCACCAGCCGATATGCGATGAGCAGCAATCCATGCCACGCGCCCCAGGCGATAAAGGTCCAGTTCGCGCCGTGCCACAGACCGCCGAGCAGCATGGTCAGCAGCAGGTTGATGTGAGTGCGCGTCGGACCGTGACGATTGCCGCCCAGCGGGATGTAGAGATAGTCACGCAGCCATTGCGACAAGCTGATGTGCCAGCGCTGCCAGAACTCGCTCGGGCTGCGCGAGAAATACGGCATGCGGAAGTTATAGGACAGATCGATGCCCAGCCACTTCGACACGCCCTGCGCGATCGACGAGTAGCCGGAGAAATCGCCATAGATCTGGAACGCGAACGCGTACGTGCCGATCAGCATTTCGGTCGCGGTGAGGTCGACCGCGGGCGTATCGAAGATGTGATTGGCAATGGGCGCCAGGTTGTCGGCAATGAACACCTTTTTGAACAGGCCGATCAGGATGTGATACAGGCCTTCGGCGAAATCGCCCTGCTTCAAGCGCCGTTCGTTCTGCAGCTGCCGCAACAGATGGCTGGCGCGCTCGATCGGGCCAGCTACCAACGGCGGAAAGTACGCCACGTAGGTGGCGAATTCGGGCAGGTTGCGCGCCGGCTGGGCCTTGCCGCGATAGATATCGAGGGTGTAGGCCATGCTCTGGAATGTGTAGAACGAGATGCCCACCGGCAGCACGATGTGCAGCACCGGCAGATGCGGCTGGAATCCCAGGTTGGTCAACAGCGCGGCCATCTCGTTGACGAAGAAACCGAAATACTTGAAGAAGCCGAGGAACGTGAGGTTCACCACCACCGAAGTGGTGATGAGCAGCTTGCGCTTGCGGGCATCGTCGACCCGCACCAGGTAGTAGCCGACGTAGTAGTCGACGATGGTCGAGAACGCGAGCAGGCCCAGATAGCGCCAGTCCCAGAAGCCATAAAAGATATAGCCCGCGACCAGCAGCAGATAGTTCTGGCCGCGCCACGGCAGACGCCAGTACAGCGCCAGCACGATGGCGAAGAAGCCCCAGAAAACGAAACTGTTGAAAATCATGTGGCGCTCGCCAGCTCGACGTGCAGGTCCGCTGCCAGCACCTTGCTCAGAATCTGCTGACCGACCGGGTTGAGGTGCATCCGGTCGCTATAGTGCGAGCTGTTCAAGCCTGCGACCTTGCGCAGGTCGATGACGGTCAGCCCCGCGCTGCGCTCCAGCTCACGCAGCTCCGCATCTATCTCATATGTCGATTGCACCGGCATCGCGACCACGATCACTCGCGTGCCCTTGCTCTTCAGGCGGTCGACGACGCCTGCCAGAGTTCGATAGGTGTATTCGGTATCGTCCACGGCCGCAGCTCCATGAGCGCCTTCCGACGGCTCAGCCGCGTCCGCTCCGGCGGCATTGTCGGCTTGCGTGAATTGCACGTAGTTCGGCACGGCCAGCTGAAAAAAGCGATTGCGCAAGGTGTCGCGCAACGCATAGGGGCGCAACAACGCGGCCGCGATGAATTCGCCAATGTCGCCACTGCTTTGCAGGCCGATGGCTGCGGGGTGCGCCAGATCGCTCATCCGGCAGTACAAGGCGCCGAGCCGGGAGGGATCGTTACGCGTCTGGTCGCTGAGCAGATGCCAGGCAAAACCGATCACGACGGTGTCGTATTGCACTTCGCGCCGCTCGATCAGTTGATGGTCCAACAAGCACTGCCAGTCCCACAGCCCGGTGGCATCCGGCGTTATCTTGGCGATGCTCATCTGCGGGAATGCCGATTTGATGACCGGCGCTGCGACACCGTTGTTGGTCAGAGAATTGCCGAGCAGCAACAACGAGTGTCGTTGCGGCTCGCCAGCCGCGGCGATGAGCTTGGGGATCTCGGCGACATGGGCCAAATTGCCGGACAGCCGCGGCTCCGCCAGCCTTAGACTGACGTCCACTAGCGCAATCAGACCGAGCAGGGCTAGAACCACCCGCGTTTCAGTGGCGCGCAGGAGCGCACCCAATCTGCTGACCATGAATAAACTCTGCGACCCTTTGGTGCTGGCAAAAGAGCCCAGATCGCGTCCCAGCGGCTGGGCGCCGATCATGACGCCCTCCACCGTCGGCTGCTGCGACTTGGGACACGCCTGGCGCACGAGCCGCTGCTGGGCGGCCTGCGACGGTGGCGCCCAGGACTGGAGATTGCATCACGCGGCCGCCCGCCCAACCCGCTATGATTGCCGGCCATTCCGCAATAGCCGTTATGCCGTGGCGCTCACAGACTCTTTGTCATGAATTCTGCGCGACCGAGCCTTTCCGCCACAAGTGATCCTAAGTCGCAAACTGCCGACGCAGCCGGGCGCCTGCGTGTGCTCATGGTCAATTCCACCCTGCATATCGGCGGCGCCGAGCAGGTGGCGGCGAACCTGACCAAACACCTGGACCGGCGGCAATTCGAGGTCACTGCCTGCTTCCTCAAAGAAAACGGCATCGTCGGCAAGCAGATGCTGGACGCGGGTGTGGATCTGATCCCCATTCCCGGATATCGCGGCAAGAAGGATTACTTCACCGGTCTGAAGCTGCGCAAGCTGGTCAAACAGCGGCGCATCCAGCTGCTCCACAGCCATGACATTCACGGCTTGATGGATGCGGCCTTGTGCCGTCTGAGCGTGCCCGGCCTGCGTCACGTGCACACCTTCCATTTCGGCAACTATCCGCACATCTCGCCGCGCTACGCGCGCATCGAACGGTTGTTGTGGCGAGTGCCGGATGCGTTGATCGCCGTCGGGCACGAACAGGCCGCGACCATTCGCCGGCTGCACGATATTCCCGCCGAGCGCATGCAGGTCATCTGGAACGGCACCGATGCGCCGACTCCGGAACTCGCGCCAGAAGTCGTCGCGCAACTGCCGCGCGATGGCACCCCCGTCATTGGCAGCATCAGCACGCTGATTCCGCAAAAAGGGTTGCCCGACCTGCTGCAGGCGGCGGCATTGTTACGAGAACGTAACAAACGCTTTCTGATGATCCTTGCTGGCGAAGGCAAGCTGCGCCGGGAACTGGAAGCACAGGCTCACAGTCTCGGGCTGCAGGACCATGTGCGGTTCCTGGGTTGGGTGAGCGCGGCGTCGCGCCGAGCCCTGCCCGCCTGCGACATTTTCGTACAATCCTCGCATTGGGAAGCGATGTCGGTCGTCGTGCTCGAAGCGATGGCGGGCGCCAAGCCCATGGTCATCACCTCGGTCGGCGAAAACTCGCGCGTCGTGCTCAACGAGCAAAGCGGTCTGGTAGTACCGGCCCGCTCGCCGCAAGCCCTGGCCGACGGACTGACCCGTCTGCTGGACGACGTGGAGCTGCGGCATCGGCTCGGCGCGGCTGCCCAGCAACGATTCGGTGAGCTGTTCACCGTGCAACAGATGGTTCACAACTACGAGCACTTGTATTCGCAGCTGATTCAAGGCGCGGGCGCGGTGACTGCAGCGGAGAAGGCAGCGTGACGGGTCAGCCTCAACAAGTCCTGCCTCATACCCTGGCAATCAGCTGGGAACAGCATCGCCGCACGCGCGAGCTGTGCACCTGGCTGGGTGTGCCTTTGCATGAAGTCACATTCACCGCCCCCCGGCTGCAACGGTACGCCAAGCTCGCAAGACAAACATTGAGCCTGTTGTCGCAGCATCGGCCCAAGGTGCTGTACGTGCAGAATCCGTCGTTGATGCTGTCGTTGCTGGTGTTGATGGCCCGGCCGTTCCTCGGCCGCTACAAGGTCATCATGGATGCCCACAACGAAGCCGTCGCGCCGTTCACTCATGCCTATTGGCCAGTCACGTCGCTGACTCGCCATGCGCTGCGCTCGGCGGATGTGACCATCGTGACCAACGCCGCGCTGGCAGATCAGGTGCGCGCTGTCGGCGGCACGCCGCATGTGCTGCCCGATCGTTTACCGACCCCGCCCTTCGCGCCCACCGAGCCGCCGCAACTCGACGGTCCGTTGCGTGTGATGGTCGTGGCGACCTATGCCGCCGACGAGCCCATTGCGGAGATCATCGAGGCGGCGCGGATGCTGGGCGATCAATATCAGCTCAGCATCACCGGTCGCGAGGCCAAGCTGCCAGCCGAGCAGCGCGCGCGCCTGCCGGCAAACGTGCGGCAGACAGGCTTTCTTTCCGAAGAGGCTTATTGGGAGCTGATGCGCGACAGTCACATCGTGCTGGATCTCACGCTCAAGCCCAACTGTCTGGTGTGCGGTGCCTATGAGTCGCTGGCGCTGCGCCGGCCCATGGTGCTGACCGGCAATCCGGCCACCGTGGATCTGTTCGGCAATGTCGCGCTATTTCCCAATGAGCACGACGCCGCCAGCATCGCCGAATGTTTGCAGCGCTCGCGCGCCCAGCTCGCTCAGCTCAACGACAGTGTGCTCACCGAACTGCCTCGCTTCGAACAGCGCTGGCTGGAGCATGGCCGCCGGCTGCGTGATCGGATTGCAAGCTGGATCTGATCGCCGACTACTGCAAGGCCTGGCGCAACTGACCCGCCAGCACGCTGGTAAAGCGCAGCCGGCCGTTTGAATTCAAGTGATATTGATCGGGCTCGTAGTCACCGGGCGCCAGATCCTGATCCGTCAGCGGGGTGAGAATCGGCACCCCCAGCTCCCTGCCCAGCCGCTGCAGAGCCGGCGTATATTCCATGGTCACCGGCGGCATCAACACCACGATCAGCTTGGCGTCGGCCGCTGCCGCGATCGCTCGCATTGCCATCAATCGCTCGCGCCCTACCGTGAGAATGGCGTCCAGTTGCGGAGCGGGAGCGCCGCCACCGCGAGTAATCAATCTCGTCAGCTCCGGCATCGATGGCAACAATCGGCCGAGCACGTTCTTGCGAATCTCCTTGCGCAGGGCCCAAAAGGCACTGACGTTCGCTGCGAATAGATCCGCGGTGGCGCTGGGCGTCAGATCCAGCGCACGAGCCACATCCAGAGTGTCACGAGTGCGCATGAGATAGTGCGCAAACAATTCCGTGCGCACACTCGAGCCGATCAGATGACGCGGCTCGAAGCACACCACGAACGCACTGGGGCGCGAGCCGTCGGCGGTCAAGCGCTTCATGCCGAAGTACCAATCGTAGTACGTGGTCTGCTCCATGCCGAAGCGCACGCCCCGCCACTCCGGCTCCAGTGGCCGGTTGAGCTGGTCGACATCGACGCCGGCAATCAACAGGGAGTTGCCGACGATCAGCGCTTCCTTGGGGACGTGACTGGTGACCGCCAACGCGCGCGCGGCATTCGACTCGAGCCGGATTCTGCTCAGGGTGTTGCTCATCTTCGGCACGAGCAGTCGTGCCCCGATCTCGGCCGTGACCAACAACGCGAGCACGGCGACCAGCAATACCTTGGTCGCCCGGACCAGATCCGAGCGCGTGTTGCCGGCGGCGGCCTCAGAACTGGAAGTAGATGAAAGCATTGGCAGAGCTTCCTGCGAACATCAGCGTCGCGACCATCAGCGACATGGCTACACCCACGCGTCGCAGCGCGGGCCACCCTTCGAATACATACTCCTCTCCGCGCCGCTCGTTCAGCAGATCGAGCAGGAACATCGGCAGCGTGAAGGCGATCAGGAATATGAACGCCGTGCCGTACTCCGGCAGCCATTCGATGCGACCGATCCCGGCCAACATATCGAATGCGTCACCCACCGAGGTGGCGCGGAAGAACACCCAGCTCAAGCACACCAGATGGAAGATGAAAATTCGGCTCACCCACAGCGACACGAAGCCGGGCGGCTGCTGAGCTGCAGCGTCCGCCGCTTCCAGGCCGAGCACGCGCCGCCCGAAGCGCTCGATGGCCAGACCCGCACCATGGATGCCACCCCAAATGACAAAGGTCCAGTTGGCGCCGTGCCACAGGCCGCCGAGCAGCATGGTGGTCATCAGGTTGCGATAGGTCTTGACCTCGCCATGCCGGTTACCGCCCAGCGGGATGTATAGATAATCGCGCAGCCAGGTACTCAGGCTGATGTGCCAGCGCCGCCAGAAGTCCTGCAGGCTGGTGGCCAGATAAGGCTGTTTGAAGTTCACCATGAAATGGAACCCCAGCAGCTGCGCCGAGCCGCGTGCAATGTCGCTATAGCCGCTGAAGTCGCCATAGATCTGCCATGCGAAGGCATAAGCGCCGATCGCCAGCACGGCCAGATTCGGCTCGCCCAATTTGCCGCTGAAAGCAGCGTCCGCGAGCAGCGCGCAGTTGTCGGCGATCACCACCTTTCTGAACAAGCCCATCGCGATCAGCTGCAGGCCGCTGTAGAAACGGTCGATCTCGAACACTCGCGCGGCCTGCACCTGGGGCAGCAGATGCGACGGACGCTGGATGGGACCGGCGATCAGATGCGGGAACAAGCTGATGAACAGCGCGTAGTCGACCATCGAATCCGCCGGCTTCAGTCGCCGCTGGTAGACATCGACGATGTAGGCCACCGCCTGGAAGGTATAAAACGAAATGCCCGGCGGCAGCAGAATTTGCAAGGTCGTGTCCGACACCGGCAGCCCCAGCACGGACAGCATCGACGAGAACGAATCGATGAAGAAATTGAAATATTTGAAGACGCCGAGGAAGCCCAGATTCAAGCTCACCGAGACGATCAATGCAGTGCGGCGCTTGATTGGGTTGTCGGAGCGGTGGATCAGGTGCGCGCAGAAATAATCGACCACCGTGGACAGCAGGATCAGGCCGAGAAAGCGCCAGTCCCACCAGCCGTAGAACAAGTAGCTGGCGCACAGCAACAGCACGTTCTGGCCACCGCGCTGCAAGCGCCAGTAGCACACGACGACGATCGTCAGAAAGACGAAATAAACCGGCGTATCAAAGAGCATTGTGTCGCCGCCTGCTAAGCCGCTTTAGGCCGCTGGACGATGTAAGGGTCGATCGATGAAGCGCGCAATCGAACTCACATTAGGCTGCCCCTAAAGAAACGATTCCGCAAATAATCTTTTCCCGACAGTACCGCAAGTGTCCTGCTGAGCACAGGTGTCCGAAGTGCCGGGCCCTAAACCGATGGACGAGACCACTCGCCCATCGCTGCCTCTTGTTCTCATTGCTCCGGAGCTGCGAAGACCGCCTCCGAAAGTCGCGGCGTCAGACCGCCCGCTTGGATGCGATCAGCTTGTCAAAATACTCGACGGTCTTGGTCAGGCCGTCGCGCAGCTGCACCTTCGGGCTCCAGCCCAGCACTTGTTGCGCTTTGTCGATATTCGGACGGCGCTGCTTCGGATCATCCTGCGGCAACGGCCGCCGCTCGATCTTGGATCGCGACCCGGTGATGTCGATGATGTTTTGCGCCAGCTCCAGCATGGTGAACTCGCCGGGATTGCCGACGTTGATCGGGCCGGTCACATCGTCGCCGCTGGCCATCAGCGCCAGGAACGCATTGATCATGTCGTCGACATAGCAGAACGAGCGCGTCTGACTGCCGTCGCCGTAAATGGTGATGGGCTGATTCTGCAGCGCCTGCATGATGAAGTTCGACACCACACGGCCATCGTTGGGATGCATGCGCGGGCCGTAGGTATTGAAAATGCGGATCACCTTGATGCGCAGCTTGTGCTGCCGGTAGTAATCGAAGAACAACGTCTCGGCGCAGCGCTTGCCTTCGTCGTAGCAGGAGCGCGGACCGATCGGATTCACGTTGCCCCAATATTCCTCGACCTGCGGATGCACCGCAGGATCGCCGTACACCTCGGAGGTGGAGGCCTGGAAGATCTTCGCTCGCACGCGCTTGGCAAGGCCGAGCATGTTGATCGCGCCATGCACGCTGGTCTTGGTGGTCTGCACCGGATCGTGCTGATAGTGAATGGGCGATGCCGGGCAAGCGAGGTTGTAAATTTCGTCCACTTCGACATACAGCGGGAACGTCACGTCGTGCCGCATCAGCTCGAAGTTCGGATTGTCGATGAGCTGCGCGATGTTGTCCTTGGCGCCGGTGAAAAAGTTATCGACGCACAGTACGTCGTTACCCGCCGCCATCAAGCGATCGCACAGATGCGAGCCCAGAAAGCCCGCTCCGCCGGTGACCAGGATGCGCTTTCTGCTGAACTGACCCATTAGATGTTACTCGCTGTGACTGCCTGATTCGAAGCGGCGGGCTGCGACGCCGGCAGCCGCAGGATTTCCGCATACACCGCCATGGTCTTATCGATGCTCTGCTGCATGCTGAAGTGCGTGGCCATTCTTTCATAGCCGCGTTGGCCGGTGAGGCGCGCATATTCCGGATCGCCGAGGAACCGGTCAATGGCGTTGGCCAGATCGGCCGGCTTGCCTGGATCGACCAGCAAGCCGCTCTCACCATTGACCACCACTTCGGCGGGACCGCCGATGGTCGTCGACACCAGCGGCTTGGAGCGCGACATCGCCTCCAGCGTCACGATGCCGAACGGCTCGGGATGAATCGAGGTGTGCGTGACCACGTCCATCAGCTCCATGTAGTCGATGGCATTGCGCTGGAAGCCGGCCAGCACCATGTTGCCGGTGACGTCCAATTCCGTCGCGATGCGATCGAGACGATCGCCATATTCGTTGGGCCCCTTGCCGCGGTCGCCGACCAGCACGCAGCGAATGTCGGGATATTTCTTTTTCAGAATAGCCGTGGCGCGAATCAGCGTCTCCTGCCCTTTCCACTCACGAATGTTGCCAACCACGCCGATCACCGGCGCGCCCTCGGGAATGTTGTGCTTCTGGCGCAGTTGCGCCGGGGTTTCCTTGATCTGATAGCGCGTCAGGTCGATGCCGCAGTGGATGACCTGGATGTTGGGAAAGGCGATGCCGCCGTTCTCCAGCATGGCTTTGCAGATGGCGTGCGACAGGCTGATGATGCGATCCAGGCGCTTGCCGAAATAGCGCGACAGGAACGAGTAACTCTGGTTGATGCCCATTTCGTGCGTGATGCACGGAATACTGACCTGCCGCGCCGCCAGCATCCAGGCGTGATTGCGCGTCATCGAGTTGTTCAGATTGACGAGATCGATGCGCTTCTCGCGCAAATACTGCGCATGCACGCGCGCCTGCGCATACAAGCCGCGGTACAGATTGCCCAGCTTCTTGATCGGCATGAGCACGCCGTTGAGCGCACCGAAGTCCACCGGCGGCAAGTTATCGAACAGCACCACCTCGGCGCCGGCGGCGCGGAACTGGTCCATCAAATAGTTTTCGCGGTGGAAACCGACGATGGGCTCATAGCGCGAACGATCCAGGCCGCGGATCAAATCCAGCAACAGGAAGTAAGACCCGCCGACCGTCCCATCGCGGTTGCTTTCGATGAACAATATGCGCTTGGGCATGCGATTCCTCTTGCGATCCAATCCGAGCGCTCGAGTGACGCGCCTGGAGCGGTTTATAGTCGATTACTGTAGCCGTCCCGGCGTCGGGCGGGGTGTGATGCAAGCCCCAGACACCGGCGATGAATTGTCAGCGGTTTCGACAGGACGCGCAGCGTCGGAATTTCGATTAGGGGTGGCCCTTTCGGCCGCTGTCTGGACCTGCAATCGATGGGCTAGGGTTCCACAGGCCCTAGCGTACTCAACCGGCCAGCGGGGGGCCAATCGCCCCTCCGGACGATCCCGAGGTTGAGCCGGTCAGCTCGATGACGACTGCGAACCAGACGGCATCCCGACCGGGGCAGTCAGGGTATCATTCGCCGTTCCAATCCGTCGCTAGTAGCACCAAATCGCGTGGCCGAGACACCATTCTTTTTCGCTCGCGGGGATGCCCGGTTGTTCGGCCTCCTGCACCTGCCCGAAGGCGCGGTCCAGCCGCTCGCCTTCGTCATGAGCCATCCGTTCGGCGAGGAGAAGCTGTGGAGCCACCGGGTTTTCGTCAGCTGCGCCCGCGCCCTGGCTGCACGCGGCCACGCGGTCCTGCGTTTCGACTATTTCGGCGCTGGTGACAGCAACGGCATGAGCGCCGATGCCAGTCTCGGCACGCACTGCGAAGACCTGCGAGCAGCGCTCGGCGCGCTCGAGCAGCGCGTCCCGGCAATCCAGCAGATCGGCTTGATCGGACTGCGCCTGGGCGCAAGCTTTGCCGCTCTGCTCGCCGAATCGAACGCACAACAGCAGCTATCTGCTCGCCTGCGCGGCGCGCCCTTGGTGTTGTGGGACCCGATCCTCGACGGCGATGCTTATTTCCAGGAATTGTTGCGTTCCAACTTGAGCACGCAGCTGGCGGTCTACGGCAAGGTCGTCGACAACCGGGAAGTACTCACCGCTCGCATTCGTGCCGGCGGCAGTGTCAATGTCGACGGCTACGAAATCGGCAAGGATTTGCTCGACAGCTGTGGCGTGAGCACCTTGCTCGGCACCGAACCCAAACAGCACGCCGGTCCGACGCTGGTCGTGCAGATCGCAGCGACCGAGGCACAAAAGGAACGCGCCGACCTCAAAGCGCTCGCCTCCAGCTATTCGCAAGGCACGGCGTTGCGAGCGGCCGAGCAACCCTTCTGGCGCGAGATCAAACCCTTCTACCCGCGAGCGAGCCAGCTGCAGGAGCTGACTCTGCGCTGGCTGGATGAAGTGCTGAGCACCGCATCAGCCACTGCGCTCGAGACCGCCGCGGCCGGCTGAAGCGATCGAATGAATTCGGCAGGAACTTCAAACATGCACCAGCCCGGCGATGTCAGCGCGGTCACTTTCAACAGCAGCGAAGGCAATACCCTGTTCGGCACACTGCACTCGCCTGCGCAGCCACGCGCGGACGTGCCCGTCATCGTACTGCTCTCGCCGGGCGTGAAAATGCGAGTCGGCCCGGGCCGCTTGTATGTGCCGCTGACCGATGCGCTGGTGGCCATGGGCTATCGCGTGTTTCGTTTCGATTTCTACGGCCTCGGCGATTCATCGGGTGAGCTGCAGGAAACCATGCTGGCCGATGTTTATAACAACATCGAAGTGGGCCGCTATGTCACCGACACGCGCAGTGCCATGCAATGGCTGCGTCAGAACGTGCACGCAAAGAAATTCATTCTGGGCGGACTGTGCGGTGGCGCAATCACGGCGCTGCTGACCGCCGAGCGCGAGCCCGATGTCGAAGGCTTGCTGTCGCTGGGCATGACGGTCACCTTGGCCAGCAATGCCGCGACGCCGGCCAAGTATCTGACGCGCGCACAACTCGATTCTCGTCGCCAGAAATACTACCGCCGCCTGCTGGAGCCCAAGTCGTGGTGGCGCCTGCTCACGTTCCAGAGCGAATACGGCGTGATCTGGCGCTCGATGAAGCGGCTCATCGTCAAAGAAAAGCCTGCCGTACCAGCGGCGGTACCCGCTGCGGCCCCTACCGAGCAGCGGGGTAATGCCAACCCCCTATTCCCGCCGGCGTTCTTCGCATTCCTGAAACGCGGCGGTCGGGCACTGATGTTGTTCAGTGAAAAGGACCGGCTGCAGTCCGAATACGAAGAAAAATTCGCCACCCCGTTTGCCGAACAGTTGCAGCCTTATCTGCCGCAGCTGCAACATCACGTCGTGGCCGAAGCCAATCACGTGCTGTCGTTCACGCCGTGGCAAAAGGAAATGGTCGCCGTCAGCCGCGGCTGGCTGGAAACCTTGCACGGAGCGAAGTGAGCATGAGCGACGCTCCCGACTATCAGCTCGATCATGTCTGCCTGGCCGTGCGGAAAATCGCGCCGGCGCGCGCCGTGCTCGAAAAGATGCTCGGCTACACGGCTCGAACCGAAGTCGTCACCAACACGCGCCAGCAGGTGAACGTGCAGTTCATGCGCAAGGCCGGCTCGATCGATATCAAACTGATCGAGCCGTCGTCGTTGTCGTCCCCGCTGGTGGAATTCATCAAGGAGCGCGGCGGCGGAATTTTGCATTCATCTGGCGTTCAAGACCCAACAGGTCGCCGCCGGCGTGCAGGACCTGCAAGCCAAAGGCGCCCGCGTGCTTGCCGCCCCGCAACCTGGCGAAGCGTTCGATGAAGCCGACAT
>NZ_LSRW01000104.1:0-63274 GCF_003104955.1 Steroidobacter cummioxidans
GGCCGACGCGATGGTGACGTTGTCGAGTGAGATCTGCGCGATCGCTGGCGAGGGCAGCGACGGCACCACATTGCCCGGCCCCGGATCGAGCGTCAGCTCGCCACCTGCATGCAACATACTGCCTGCTCGCGATCGTCACGCGCCCAGACCAGCACACTGCCTTCCTTGACATGCACCGCGCCGCCCGTATCGCCGAGTCGACGGACGGAATATTCGGTGCCGGTCGCCTGCGCATAGACGTCACCGGAGCGCACTACGAACGGCCGGCTGGAATCCTTGGCCACTTTGAAGGTCGCTGCGCCACTGAGCAGCGTGATCTTGCGGTCGCGGTCCGATAACGCAAAATCGATCTTTGCGCCATCGGCCAATGTGACGACCGAGCCGTCGCGCAATTTCATGATTTGATGCGCGACGAGGCTCGACTGCTCGCGCGGCCAAAGACTCAACGTCACAACGCTGACCACGGCGAGGCAAGCAGCGATTGCCGCCCATCGCGGCACGGCTCGTCTGACCATTGCAGGCTCAGGTGCAACATCGTCGGATGCTTGCACCGGCGGACCGCGCGTCACCGCGGCTTCCATGACATGCAGACCCGCTTGCGCTCGCAGGTAAGCGCCGCGATGCCGACGATCGGCTGCCAACCAGGCTTCGAGCGCTGCGCGGTCTTGCTCCGTCACATCGCCGTAGGCTAAGCGCGTTGCCCAGCGGGCCGCCTGCTCATCTACGCCATTTGCTATTACTGGACTGGCGTTTGCCAAGTGGCGTTACCTTCGCTTCAGTGGTGCGCGGCTCCGGCTCCTGCACGGCATTCAGCACGCTTTTCAGGCCACGCACGATGTGATTCTCGACGACGCTTTCGCTGATCCCCAACAGCCGCGCCGTGTCCTTCTGCGACAGGCCCTCGATCCGCCGCAGCTCGATGACCCGGCGGCAGGTCCAGGTGAGCCGCGACAGCAGGCTCGTGACCCGTTCCAGCTCCTGACTCGCCTCCAGCGCGCGGTCTGCCGACGGCTCCTCGTCTATGACGTTCAACCAGTCGATTTCCGTCACGCGACGAATACTTTCCACCTTGGCGCGCCGTAAATTGTCGGTCGCGACCGCCTGCACGGTGCGAAAGAAGTAGGAACGGACGTTGTCGATATGATCCAGCGACGGCAGGCTGGCGATCCGGCAGTACGCTTCCTGGATCACGTCATCGATGTCGATGACGCTGCCCCACTGGCGCCGCAGCCAGTTACGGACCAGCCCCTCGTGCGGCAGGATTTCCCGGGCTACCCGGGCGGCCACCCGGTCACGCTCACCATTCATCTTTTCAGCATTTCGATGCAGGACTTGCAGCGCCCGTGAAGCGGCAGGGCCTGCGATTATAGGAAGCACTGTGTGAACGATTTGTGACGATGCTAGGATGCGCGCCCCACTCACCAAAGCCCTACTCACATTGAAAAAAAAAACAATTCGCTTTGCCGCCGCTTTTGTGTTTGACACTCGCCGCCTGTGCGCCGAAATCAGAAGCGCCCCAGGAACCGGCTCAGCGCAGCGCCGCTGCCGAACAGACCGCTGCTCCCGCTGGCAGCTTCAGCATCGGCGAGCTGTCCGCCATCGCTCTGCGTGACGGCGCATTTGAGTTTCCGAACGACAACAAGATTTTCGGCGTCGGCAAGACGACCGAGGAGGTCGGCGCTGTGTTGACGGCTGCCGGCCTGCCCACCGACAAGCTGGGCGTGTCCCTGCAGCCGCTGCTGGTGAAGAGCACGGATCGCGTCTTGTTGTTCGATACGGGCGCAGGTACCAACTTCGGCCCGGCCGGCGGTCAGCTGCAGCAGTCCCTGGCCGATGCCGACGTCGACCCCGCCAGCGTCACCGACATCTTCATCTCGCATCCGCATGGCGATCACATCGGCGGCCTGCTGAACGCCGAAGGCGCGCTGGCATTTCCGAACGCGACGGTTCACATGGGCGCCGCCGACTGGGTGTTCTTGCAAGGCATGCCCGCCAATGCCGCGCTGGTAACCGCGCTCACACCGAAGATCGACGCGTTCGCACCCGGCGCCGACCTGGTACCGGGCGTCGTCAAAGCGGTCGATCTGCACGGTCACACGCCCGGCCACTCCGGTTATGCGATCGGCTCGGGCGCGAATTCGCTGCTGTACATCGGTGACTCTGCGCACCACTACGTTATTTCCGTGCAGCAGCCAGAATGGACGGTCTCCTTCGACACCGATGCCGCGATCGGACAAAAGAATCGTCTCGACGTGATCGCGAAGAGCGCTGAGAGCGGTCAGCGCATCTACGGCGTGCACTTCCCCTACCCCGGCGTAGGCAAGTTCGAGCGTCAGGGCGACGGCTTTGTCTGGGTTCCGGAAACGCTGTAACTAACGTGGTAGCTGCGTGCAGCGGATCGAACGCTGCACGCAGCTGTGTCTGTTGCTAGTTCTTGGTGATGCTGACGTGTAACACGGCTTCGGAAGTCACGGATCGAGTGACACTGTAGCCAAGCTTCACCAGATCCAATCCCGTCAGCAGCGGCTCGCCCCGTCCCAGCAGCGTGGGCACTACGGCCAGATGCATCTCATCGATCAACCGCGCCTGTAGATACTGCCGGATCGTCGACGCCCCACCGCCGATTCGAACGTCCTTGCCATTGGCCGCAGCCAACGCCCGTTCGAGCGCCGCATGCATGCCATCCGTCACGAAATGGAATGTCGTGCCCCCTTCCATGCTCAGCGGTGCGCGCGCATGGTTCGTCAGCACGAACACCGGCGTGTGATAAGGCGGATTCGGCCCCCACCACCCTTGCCAATTCTCGTCGGGCCAGCGGCCGCGAATCGGACCGAACATGTTCCGTCCCAGGATCCAGGCACCCAGGTCCGCCATGCCTCGGGCCAGATACTCATCGTCGATGCCGGTGCTGCCGCCTTGGTTGCCAATCATTTGCTGGAACGTGCGCGTCCCATAGACCCACTCGTGCAGCGACTTGGCGCCAACGCCCAAAGGATGGTCCAAAGACTGATCGGGCCCGGCGCCGAAGCCATCCAACGACACGCAGAACCCATTGACGCGAACCTTGCCCATCTGTCTCACTCCTCAACTCAACGAATCTTTTTCTCGATCTTGCGCGCCAGCTCGGCGAGATCGACATTCTCGTCGATGGAAATATCGACCGGAGCTTCCGGCGGCTTGCGCGTCGGGGGCGCGACGGGTGGCGGAGTCGGCGTGGTGTAGGGTTGCGTATCCATCGGCGGATTCGCGACCTGCCGCGACGGCATGACCCAGTCCCGCTTCTGGTCCATCCAGCGACGATAGCGATCGAAACTCCACATGCCATCCTCGCCGCCCGACTGGATCACGGTGGCCAGCTGGCTGAACGCGCCACCGCGAATCGTGCCCTTGGCATTCGAGCTCGCCATCAACACTTCACAAAGCGGGACCCGCAACTGGTAATCCTGCAGATATTCCAGCCGCTGGCACACCACCGCGACCAGACAGTCTGCAACCTGCGCGCGAATGCTGCCCTGAATTTCGGCCGCGAACGACATGCACATTCGATTCAACGCCTCGGCGCACGTCGATGAATGCATCGTCGCGAGCACCAGATGCCCGGTCTCGGCCGCATTCAACGTGAGCCGCATCGCTTCGGCCGTGCGCATCTCGCCAATGACCAGCACATCTGGATTCTCTCGTAGCGCATCGATGATGGCCTGTTCATAGCTCGGCGAATGCGTCGGCACTTCGCGCTGGCGGATGAACGAGCGATTGTTCGTATACAGGTATTCGATGGGACTTTCGATGGTGATGATGTTCCTGGCGCGCGACGCATTGATCTCTTCGATCATCGCCGCCAGCGTCGTCGACTTGCCGCATCCGGTCGGTCCCGAAACGATCACGAGCCCGGTCTGCGCTGCGGTGAGCTTGCTCAGATCCGGGTGCAGATTGCTGCTCTTCAGCGTGTTCGTCGAGGACGTGAGCAATCGCACCGCCAGCGCTGCGCCACGAACGGTTTGAAACAAATTGACCCGACAGCGCGTGCCCGCGACGTTGATCGACAAATCCGCCGACCCCCGCTCCCGAAACTGCTCCCACTGCTCATTGCCGAGCAATTCCCTACCCATTTCCGCTACGCGCGCTGCCGGCAGCAATTCACTGATCGGCGACAACTCCCCACGAACGCGCACCACCACCGGCGTCCCCGCCTGCAAATGCAAGTCGCTCGCGCCCAGCGTGCGCGCTTTCAAAACCCACTCTGCCAACATCATTGGCGTGTCTCCATCAATGCTGCTCCAACTCCGCCAGGCCGCTGCCGCCGGGACTGGTCGGATTGAGCAGCGCCAGAATGCGGCGAACCATGTCTTTATAGTTCGCCCGGCCAGCGTAGGTATTCGCCAGCAGAATGACCCCGGTCTGGGCCGTGCCGTCGAATTCGTACGACGTGACGAACCCTTCCGGCCACACGCCGCCGTGGCCCACAGCGGCGAGTTTTCCGTCAGGCTCGCGAACTGCGGCGAAACCCACGCCGTCACCATATTGCAGATTGGCGTTCGATGGCACGAGCATTTGATACGAGGCCTGCAACATATTATTGCTGAGCACTTGCTGCGGCCCGCGCATCATTTGAAATCGCATCAACTTCGCAAGATCGGCCACATCGGTCAGCAAACCCGCAGCGGGCAATAACAGATCCTTCTTGGGATTGACCCACGGCATCTGACCGCGCGAGTCAGTCTTGTTGAGAGCGTAGCCACGCGCCACATGCACCTGCATGTCCTCGGCAATCGAGAAGCCAGAGCGCCGCATCTCGAGCGGCTCCAATATTTGTGTACGCACGTACTCGGCATACGGCCGCTTCGCCGCGCGACTCAGCGCCAGACCGAGAATGGCATAGCCCGCATTCGAGTAATGCCGCACCGTGCCCGGCTCGTGCTGAAATTTGAACGATGGAATGACCACAGCGATGGCCTCTTCCCAAGTGCTCGCAGCATCGAACGCTGCCCGTCGGTCCTCGGGAATCGAGATGCCAGCCTGCGTGCCCGCAGTCATCGTCGCCAGCTGCATCAATGTAATCGGCGGCGCCCACGGATAAGGGTTGTGCATCTGGCGCACTTCCGGAACGTACTTCTCCGCCGGATCGGCGAGATGGACACTGCCTCGCTCAACGAGCTGCAACAGCATCAGGCCCGTCACCATCTTGGTGACCGAGGCGATCGGATAGATGGAGTCGCGAGTCGCCGGACGCTTCGCTGCCTCGTCGATCCAACCAATGCTGTGAGTCCACACCAGCTCGCCCTGTGCGACGATCCCGACCGTCAATCCGCCGCGCCCATCCTTGGCGAACTCCTGCTCGACCCACTGACGCACCTCTGTAAAGTTGCGTTGAGAGGAGCCCTGCGCGAGCGACGCTGCGAACAACAGCACGATCGCTGCAATCCAGGTGGGTCGAGTGTCCATGGCGCTGGCTGGTAAGGACGGAGTGTCGATTGTAGCGCCGTCTGGCCGTATCATTTGCCGTCCCTCGCGCGGAGAAGCTGAATGAAGTGTCCGGTATGCAAGACGTTTGAGCTGCGACCCACGATGATCGAGGAGCTGTTGCCCGCGATGGGTTGCGAGCAATGTAAAGGCTCGTTGGTTGGGTTGCTGTATTACCGTCACTGGGCCGAGCATCACAAGCCGTCTTCGGACACCAGCGCGCCGGCGACGGTCGCCGAATTGCCGGCGGACACGACCTCTGCCCTGCGCTGTCCGAAATGCGAGCGCATCATGACCAAGTACCGCCTGACCGGAACCGTCGCCAACCGGCTGGATGTGTGCTCCATCTGCGACGAGGCCTGGCTGGATGGCGGCGAGTGGCAATTGCTCGAACAGCTGCAGCTCAGCGACAAGCTGCCCGCGGTGTTGAGCGACACCTGGCAGCGTAAGATCCGCAATGAAAGCAGCGAGCGTACCCGTCAGGAAATCCTGCGCCGGGATCTGGGCAGCGAGGATGCGGGCAAGGTCGAAACGATTCGTTCCTGGTTGAAGGGACATCCGGCCAAGAGCACGATTCTTACTTATCTGTATCGCAACTGATCTGTATCCCAAGTAACGCCGCCCTGGACAAGCGCCGTCGGTTGAGGCAATGCTGACGGCATCTTCCGGTCCGAGGATAGCGTTATGAGCGCCGCTGCCCGACCCGCATCATCGCAAGCCGTGGCCCCCTCCGCAGAGCCGGCGGTGGGGTTGCCGGCCTGGATCTATCGGGATGCCGACTTCTTCGAGCTGGAGAAGCGCACCATTTTTCGCACCAGCTGGCAGCTGGTCTGTCATGGCAGCGATCTGCCGAATCCCGGCGATTATCACTGTTTCGACCTGCTCGGCGAATCCATCGTCTCAGTGCGCGGCCGCGACGGTGAGATCCGCAGCTTTCATAACGTTTGCCGTCATCGCGCCTCGCGCCTGCTCGATGGGCCGAAAGGCCACTGCGGCGGACGCATCACTTGTCCGTATCACGCCTGGACCTACTCGCTGGACGGCCGGCTGATCGGCGTGCCCCATCGAGAAACGTTTCGAGGTCTGCAGCCGGAGCTGCACGGCCTGGTGCCGCTCGAACAGGAAATTTTCATGGGCTTCATTTTCGTACGTCTGGAGCCGGGGCTGCCCAGCGTGCGCGAGATGCTGGCGCCGTACGCGCACGAGCTGGCGGCGTATCGACTCGAAGAGCTGGTGCCTCAAGGTCGCGTCACGTTGCGCCCGCGGCCCGTGAACTGGAAGAACGTTGCGGACAACTATTCCGACGGCATGCACATCGACGTCGCGCATCCAGGATTGTCCAGACTGTTCGGCAACGGCTATGGCATCGAAGCCAGGGACTGGGTCGACAAGATGTGGGGCGGTCTGCAAGACAAGCCGAGCAGCAACTGGTCGGAGCGCCGCTATCAACAGCTGCTGCCGGCGGTCGAGCATCTGCCGCCCGAGCGGCAACGACTCTGGACCTATTTCAAGCTATGGCCCAATGTCGCTTTCGATATCTATCCCGATCAGATCGACTTCATGCAGTTCATTCCCGTCTCCCCGACTGAAACCATGATCCGCGAGATTGCCTACGTGCATCCCGACAACCGTCGCGAGATGCGTGCCGCACGCTATCTGAACTGGCGCATCAACAGACAGGTGAACAAGGAAGACACGACGCTGATCGCTCGCGTGCAGGCGGGTATGAATTCGAGCAGTTACACGGTCGGGCCGCTGAGCGAAAGCGAGGTCTGCTTGCGCAGCTTCACGCGTCGCATGCACGAGATGATTCCGGAGAGTCGCAGTGCCCGCAAAGTCTGATGTCCTGATCGTCGGCGGTGGCCACAACGGCCTGGTCTGCGCAGCGTATCTCGCCGCGACCGGCTTGAAAGTCACCGTACTCGAGCGCCGTCATGTGGTCGGCGGTGCCGCCGTGACCGAAGAGTTTCATCCGGGCTTCCGCAATTCCGTCGCCTCCTACACGGTCTCGTTGCTCAATCCGAAAGTCATTCGCGATCTGAACTTGCATGCCAACGGCTTGCGCGTCGTCGAGCGCGAAGTCTCCAACTTCCTGCCGACCGAGGACGGCCGCTATCTGGCCACCGGCGGCGATCGAACCAAGCGCGAAGTCGCGAAGTTCTCGCAGAAAGATGCCGAGCGCCTCGATGCGTACGGCGAGCGGCTGGACATCATCGCCGACCTGTTGCGCGATCTGGTGCTGCAAACCCCGCCCAATGTGGTCGATGGCGGCTGGCGCGTGGCCCTGCCCGAATTGGTCCACGCCGCCGGCCTCGGCAAACGTTTCAGCAAGCTCGACATGAGCATGCGACAGGAGCTGCTCAGTCTGTTCGTCACATCGGCGGGCGATTATCTCGACGGCTGGTTCGAGAGCGCGCCGATCAAAGCCGTCTACGGTTTCGATGGCGTCGTGGGCAATTACGCGAGCCCCTACACGCCCGGCTCGGCGTATGTGCTGTTACATCACGTGTTCGGCGAGGTGAACGGCAAGAAAGGCGCATGGGGTCACGCCATCGGCGGCATGGGCGCGATCACCCAAGCAATGGCGAAGTCCGCTGCCAGCCGCGGCGTCGACATTCGCCTCAACGCCGGCGTGCGCGAAATCATCGTCGAGAATGGCAAGGCCGTCGGCGCGGTGACCGAATCCGGCGAAACATTCCGCGCCGCCGCCGTCGTATCGAACTTGAACCCCAAGCTGCTATACACGAGCCTGATCGACGCAGGCGCGCTACCCACGGCGTTCCGACAGCGCATCAGTCAGTGGCGCTGCGGCTCCGGCACGTTCCGAATGAACGTCGCACTCTCGGAACTACCCGACTTCACCTGCCTGCCCGGCAAAGAGCGCAGTCCTCATCACACCGCGGGCATCATCATCGCGCCGACGCTCGGCTACATGGAGCGCGCCTATTTCGATGCACGCACGCAGGGCTGGTCGCAACAACCCATCGTCGAAATACTCATTCCCTCGACGCTGGACGACAGCCTGGCCCCGCCCGGCCAACACGTCGCGAGCATGTTCTGCCAGCACGTTGCGCCGACCTTGCCGAACGGCGAGTCATGGGACACGCACCGGGAAACGGTGGCGGATCTGATGATCGAGACCGTCAACGCATATGCGCCGAACTTCAAAGCGTCCGTGCTCGGCCGTCAAATCAACAGCCCGCTCGATCTGGAGCGCACATTCGGTCTGATTGGCGGCGACATCTTCCATGGCGCACTGAGCCTCGATCAGATGTTCTCCGCCCGCCCGATGCTGGGTCACGGCAACTATCGCGGCCCGCTGCCCGGTTTATATATGTGTGGTTCCGGCACGCATCCCGGCGGCGGCGTCACCGGCGCGCCTGGACACAACGCAGCTCATGAAATCATCGGCGACTTCCGTCGCAAGGTCGTGCGACGAATTACTTGATCGCCCGTGCGCGGGCATACGCCTGCGTGCCGTGAGTGTAGACACGGTCGCTCGGCAGCACGGCATCGATTGACAGCTCCGGCTCGCTCCTGAGCCGAGCGTACAGCGGCGCGAAGTCCGTCTCGACCGTCTGGCGCAGCAGGTCCTCGAAGCTGTCGATCACGAAGTACGTTTGCTGAAAGTCGTCGATGCGATAGTGAGTGCGCATCACGCGCTCGAGATCGAAGCCCAAGCGGTTCGGCGACGAATCGTCGAGCGCGAACACCGATTCGCCGTACGAGGAAACAATGCCCGCGCCATACAGCTTGAGCGCGTCGCCTTGACGGATCAGTCCGAACTCGACGGTGTACCAATACAGCCGCGCCAGCGAAGTCAGCGAGCCAAAGCCATGCGCGCGCAGCCCGCCCTGGCCATACGCTTGCATGTAGTCCGCGAACACCGGATTGGCCAGCAACGGCACGTGCCCGAACACGTCGTGGAAGATGTCCGGCTCCTGCAGATAGTCGCGCTGTTCGGGGCTGCGAATGAAACGTCCGGCGACGAAGCGGCGATTGGCGAGGTGCTCGAAGAACACGCGCTCCGGCACCAGCCCTGGCACCGCGATCACCTGCCAGCCGGTGGCCTTCATCAAGCGCTCGGACAGCTCGTCGAAGTGCGGGATGCCGGGCCGCGTCATACGCAGCATCTGCAGTCCGTCCATGAACTCGGGAACGACGCGCTCGGGCAGCATGCCGGCCTGCCGCTCGAACAGGTGATCCCACATGGCATGCTCCGCCGGACTGTAACGCTCCCACTGCTGGGGGATGCTCCAGTCTTCAGCCGCCCCTTGCGGGCGCTGAAGTGTGACGTCGGCCATGCTCGTGACTGCTGCTGCTTGCTGAATCAGGCCGGTATGGTAGCTCACGAGGCCAGTTTCAGGCCTAGGATTCCGGTCACAATGAGCAAGACGCAGAGCATCCGCGCCACGGTCACCGCCTCGCCGAACAGCACGATGCCCAGCAGCACGGTGCCGACGGCGCCGATACCGGTCCACACCGCATAGGCCGTGCCGACCGGCAGCGAGCGCATCGCCCAGCTCAGCAATGCGACACTGATGGCCATCGAAACGATGGTGCCGACGCTCGGCCACAGACGCGTAAAGCCGTCGGTATATTTCAGGCCAATGGCCCAACCGATCTCGAACAGGCCCGCGATGAAAAGAAGAGTCCAAGCCATGATGCCTCCGGGGTGCGCTTGCGCGCTATTAGAGGGGTCGTCCCCGGATCGATGAAGCAGCGGCAGGGTCGTCCCTGCCGGCATAGCTATTAGAACAGAATTCTCTAGCGAGTTCCTGTCAGCCGCACCGCTTCGCCAGTGCCCTGTCCGGCGTTTTCGTGCACGAGTGGCGCACGTTTTACCGCGCACAGCAATTCGTACGGGCTGCGGTTGGCGCTCCTGGCGACGGCCGCCACTGGCACGCGCGGCCCCCACAACTCGACGGCGCTGCCGACGCCTGCGTTGGGCAACGCGGTGAGGTCGACCGTCAACATGTCCATCGAGACCCGACCGATCAACGCGGTCGCCTGCCCATCCACCGCAATCGGCGTCCCTGTCGGAGCAGTTTGCGGATACCCATCGGCGTAGCCTGCGCAGACCAGTCCGACGCGCGTGCGCTGTGAAGCGACGAACGTCGCGCCATAGCCCAGCGATTCGCCCGGTTCGAGCGTGCGAACGTTGAACACGCGGCTTTCGAAGGTCATCACCGGCTGCAACTCGGACTCGGAACCGCCTCGGGGATCGACACCGTACAGCATCAGTCCAGGGCGTGCCCAATCTCGGCGGGCAGCAGGCCAGGCGAGCAAGCCAGCAGAGTTGCACAGACTCCGCTCACCTTTGAGCGTCGCAGTCGCCGCATCGAAGGCTTCGATCTGCTGCGCCGTCATCGGCTCGCCCGACTCATCGGCGCGCGCGAAGTGCGTCATCAAAGTGATCGAGCTCACCTTGCCCGTGTTCTGCAAGCGTTGATACGCCTGCGCAGCATCCGATCGCCGGAATCCCGCACGGCTCATGCCGGTGTCGATCTTCAGCCAGACATTGAAGCGGGCACCGGTCCTGCTCGCTTCGATCAGGCGGATCTGCTCCTCCTGATGCACGACCACCCACAGATCCAGCTCGTTGGCGATCTTCAGCTCGGAGGCATTGAAACAGCCTTCCAGTACGAGGATGGGATTGCGAACCCCGCCCTCGCGCAGCGCACACGCCTCATCGAGGAAGGCAACGCCAAAGCCATCGGCGATCGATGCAAGCGAATGCGCCGAAGCCAGCGCGCCGTGGCCATACGCGTTGGCCTTGAGCACGGCCAGCGCACGCGCTCCGTGCACGTCGCGAGCATGGAGATAGTTGTGTCGAAGCGCCGCCAGATCGATTCGAACACTGGTCGGACGCGTCACGCCGTCTCCTCACCAGCGACCAGCCGCGGCCGATGCGCGCTCGCTTTCTGATAGCGCGATACATCGAGACCATCGGTGCGGATCTCAGGGCGATAACCGGTCACCTGATCGGCGATGAGACGCCCTGAACCGCACGCCATGGTCCAGCCGAGCGTGCCGTGACCGGTATTGATGAACAGATTGCGGTACTCGCTCGCGCCCACGATGGGCGTGCTATCCGGCGTCATCGGCCGCAGGCCGGTCCAGAACTGGCCCTGCTGCAAATCGCCTGCACCACCATACAAATCGTTGACGACCAGCTCGAGCGTCTGACGACGCTGCGGCAGCAGCTCATGATCGAAGCCAGACAGCTCCGCCATGCCACCGACACGAATACGATCGTCGAAACGCGTCACCGCGACTTTGTAAGTCTCATCGAGCACCGTCGACACCGGCGCTGAAGACTCATTCACGATGGGCAGCGTCAGCGAGTAGCCCTTTACCGGATACACCGGCAGATCGATACCCAGAGGCAACGCCAACGCGCGCGAGTAGCTGCCGCACGCCAAAACGTAGGCGTCGGCGGTAATGCGCTCCTCGCCGAGACGCACGCCGGTGATGCGTCCACCGCCGGTCTCGATCGCAGTGATGTGCTGACCGAAGCGGAACGTGACACCCAACTTCTGCGCCGCTTCCGCCAGGCGCTTGGTAAACAGGTTGCAATCGCCCGTCTCGTCATTGGGCAAGCGCAAGCCGCCGGTGAGCTTGCCCTTCACCTGCGCGAGCGCGGGCTCGGCCGATGACAGCTGATGCTCTTCGAGCAACTCGTAGGGAACGTTGCATCGCTCGAGCACGCGAATGTCCTGACGCGCCGACTCGAACTGTTTGCGGGTACGGAACAGCTGCAGCGTGCCGCCGGTGCGCTGTTCGTACTGGATGCCAGTTTCAGCACGCAAGGCTCGCAGACAATCGCGGCTGTATTCGGCCAGACGGAGCATGCGCTCCTTGTTGATGTCGTAACGCTCGGGCGAGCAGTTGACGAGCATCTGGGCCATCCACTTCAGCTGATGCAGGCTGCCGTCGAGGCTGATGGCAAGCGGCGCGTGCTTCTGGAACATCCACTTCAGCGCCTTGAGCGGAATGCCCGGCGCCGCCCAGGGCGTGGAATAGCCTGGCGAGACCTGGCCGGCGTTCGCGAAGCTGGTCTCCGCGGCCACCGCAGTCTGCCGATCGATCACCGTGACGTCGGCACCCCGGCGCGCGAGATACCACGCACTACACACACCGATGACGCCGCCACCCAGAACCACTACGCGCATGAACACTCCAAGTGCATCTGAAGCGTCAGCAATTCTATGGAGAGCCCGACAGTGACTTTCTTTGAAGTGGCGCGTTTGTCAGCGGTTTCCGCTGCGGCGGGCTGACATAAACCGGGCAACGCAGTGAAAATCACTGGCCTCGGCGCTCAATGCCAGCCCAGAACGCTGGCATCGGGCAAAACCTGAACGTAATATCAATGGGCCCGCCGGCCGCGTCCGGCACACACCGACACCCTCCTCGACCCCGAAATGCAGCAGTTCGACCGTATCGACCGCAAGATTCTCGACATCCTGCAGCGTGACGGACGCATTTCCATCACCGATCTCGCCGAGCAGGTTGGCCTGTCCGCCACGCCGTGCGCCGATCGCGTCCGCCGCCTGGAGCGGACTGGCGTGATCACCGGCTATCACGCGCGCCTGTCGCCCAAGGAGGTCGGCAGGAACCTGCTGGTGTTCCTGGAGATCAAGCTGGCGGTGAAATCGGATGAGGTGTTCGAGAAGATCAAGAACGAGCTGCACAGCATTCCGGATGTCATGGAATGCCATCTCGTGTCCGGCGACTTCGACTACCTGATCAAGGCGCGCATCCCGGACATGCACAACTATCGCACGCTGCTCGGCGACATCCTGCAACGCATGCCCTCTTCCGCCCAGTCCCGCAGCTATGTGGTGATGGAAGAGATCAAGGAAACGTTTTATTTGCAGGCGTGACCGCCAGCGAGTTCTTGGCGATGACGCCGTTCTTGATGATGACCACCAGGCTGCGAGCCGGGTCGGCGATCAGTTGCAGGTTCTGCAGCGGATCGCCGTCGACCAGTAACAGATCCGCGAACGCGCCTTCTTCCACGACGCCCAGCTTGCCGGGATAAGGATTGCGCTTGCCCGACAGCGTCAGCAGCTGCGCGTTGGTGCTGGTCGCCATGATCAGCGCCTCCGCCGGCGTGTACCAGCGCACCATGCTGGCCAGCATCGCACCCTGCCCTTTGGCGAGCTCGCGTGAAAACAGGATGTCGGTGCCCCAGGCGGTCTTGATCTTATATTTCTTGGCGAGCGCATAGGCGCGATCGGTGCCCGCGGCCACTTCCCTCTTCTTGGCCGCCTCCTGCGAGCCTTCCGGAAATTGACTGGCGCCCTCCTCTTCGAGGAACGGTTGCAAGCTCCACCACACTTGTTTCTCCGCCATCAGCTTCGCGGTGGCGTCATCGGCGAGATGGCCATGTTCGATGCACTTCACCCCTGCGTCGAGTGCACTTCGAATCGCGCGCGGTGTGTAAGCATGAACGGCGACGTATGTGCCCCAGTTCTCCGCCGCTTCGACGGCCGCTCGCAACTCGGGCAGAGTGAATGTCGACACATCGAGTGGACTGTGCGGTGAGGCCACGCCACCGCCCGCCGTGAGCTTGATCTGCGATGCGCCTTGCATCAGTTGCTCTCGAACGCGGACTCTCACTTCATCCGGCGAGTCGGCAATGGCACTGGCGCCGATCTGCTCCATGCGCACCGGTGGCCCACCGATGGTGCGCGGGAGCTCATACAACTGCCGAAAATCGCCGTGCCCGCTGGTCACAGTGATCATTGCGCCCGATGGATAGATGCGCGGCCCGGAAACCACGCCTTCGTCGATCGCCCGCTTCAATGAAAAGGCCGGTCCGCCCATGTCGCGGACCGTCGTAAAGCCTCGCAGCAACGTTGCGTTCGCTTCAGCCGCCGCCAGCAGGTTGAGATAACCCACATCGCTGGTGAGCCCGGCCAACGGCGTCGTCGCCAGAAACATGCTGTGCCAATGCGCATCGATGAGCCCCGGCATGAGCACGCGCCCGCCACCGTCGATGCGCATCGCGCTGCTATCCGCCTCGATAGCCGTGCTCGAGATCGTCTTGATGAGCGGCCCGACGATCAAAACATTGGTCGGACTCGACACTCGCGGCGACTTGCCATCGAATACGCGAACGTTTTGCAGCAGGACGGCCGACGGCGTGTCCGACGCGGCTTTGCTTTCCCCCAGATAGGCCAGCGCACCCAAGCCAGCAACTGCCGTCAACAGGCTGCACATGCAATGTGCGACGAGCTTCATCATGATCCGACCTCTATGCTTGCGGCAGGTAAGGAGTGCAGCGTTTCATCGAGCAGCTCCGCGACGCTGCCGTTGACCAGAATCTGCGAATGGGAAACGTCGAAGCCGTAGACCCGATACGCCTGTTCCTGCGCCGTACGGAACAATTGACTGGCGACGCTGGTCACCGCATCGCCCGACAAGCCGAAGGACGACCAGCTCTTGCGATACGAGAACAACAGGTAGTGACGGGTCGACCCGGGCAGGTCTCTGGGCGAGCCCGCAGCATCGACGAACAGTGAATGCAGATACGCACTGCCGGCGGCGATATCACGCCACGAATCGACGACCACGGGCGACCAGCGAGCTCCGAAGCCCGCACTCGGACTACCGCCCCAGGGACTGGACAACGTAAACAACACTGGAATATCTACCCCCGCATGCGCGGATGGATTCAGCAGCAGATCGCGCGCGATCAACCCGCCAATGCTGTGCGCAACGATGACCAGTGAAGTGATCTGGTGGCGGCGATGCAATTCGCCGATGTCCTGCGACAAATCGCGCCCCGTCTGACTCAGGCTGGAACCGGACGCATAGAAGAACACGCACGGTTGAAAACGACTGCGATCCAGATGTTCGATCAGAAATCTGAAATCGCGAGGCGAGCCGTTGATACCGTGGATGAACAGCACGACCGTGCGTCGGGCAACGGGGGGATCGACGAAGAAGATGCCGCCGCGCGCGGCACGTGCGAACTCGGCGGGCGACCACACTCCTTGCCGGATGTGAGCGGATGAGAAGCGAACATCCTCCAGGCCGCTGCTGGCGACACGCTTGCCGCCGCTGTCGTTCATCGCTGATGTGAATGAGCATCCTGCCAGTGTCGCAGCGAGCACCAACCAGAACGCGCGCACACCTACGCTCATGCCGCTACATCAGTGCAAATCTCTCGCAGCGCCCAGTCGTAACGCGGGCACGCCGACACCCTGAGGCGCGGCGTCGAAGGGAAATGAGTCGTGCCCGCGATACCGATTTGCCGGCCGTCGATGCCACGCACGATGGACATGGGGTCCGTCATGACTGGCACGCCTTTGAGACAAGTACACCTTCGCATTGGCGTCAGCGCTTTTTTCCTGACCGCGCTCACCGCGAGGGCGCATGCGGACGAGTGGCGAACCAGCGGCACGCTTTACGTGCAGGGCGCAAACATGGAGGGCGACACCGTAGTAAGGGGCCAGCGCACCGACGTCAGTGTGAGCGCCAGCGAGTTGTTCGATCACCTGGACGTCGCGGGCATGATGGCTGTGCGCAGTGAACGGGAGCGCTACGCACTCACCCTCAATGCAGTGTTCACCGGACTGAGCGCGGACGTGACCGATGCCACCGGCTCGTTCTACGACCTCGACGTCACTCAGGACATGGTCGAGCTCGCCTGGTCGTGGCGGCTGAGCCAACCCTACGAGCTGTATGTCGGCGCCCGTTATCAATCGTTGTCGGCGGACCTGTCCATCAGGGCGCCGGATGGCAGCAGCAATGCGGTGGCCCAGAGCAAGGGTTTGTTCGATCCCATCGTCGGTGCACGCGCCGCCTGGCCGCTCGGGCAAGCCTGGACCCTGATAGCACGCGGCGACATCGGTGGCTTCGGCGTGGGCTCCGACTTCACCTGGAGCGCGCTGGCAGTGGCCGACTGGAGCCTCTCCGAGAATTTCGGGCTGGTGTTCGGCTATCGCGCGCTGGATACGGACTACAGCCAGGGCTCGGACAACAATCGCTTCGAGTTCAACATGCTGGTCAGCGGCCCGCTGCTCGGCCTGCGCTACAACTTCGGACCGTGAGCCCACTGCCCGGATTGCCGGGCATGCCCCTGACCACCATCTGCGTATGGTCTGCCTGCTGAACGAGTATTCATATGCTTGCTCCGAACAGTTCCCCTGCGCGGCCCCACGATGCTCGAATTCCTGCAGGATACGTTGACACGATTCTGGCACGACCTGCTCGCGCGACCGAGCGGCCCATTCGCATTCCGTTTCCTCCTGCAACCGACCATGGCCGCGATCGCAGCGATCCGCGCCGGAATCATCGACGCACGCACCGGGCGGTCGCCCTATTTTCTTGCACTGTGGACCGAGCCCGACGAACGCGCCAGGCGCATGCATGAGGGATTGGCGGCGACCGCGAGAATTTTTCTGCTCGGTCTGGTCATGGATGCCATTTACCAGTTCGTCGAGTACCGGAAGTTCTACCCGGCAGAGGCGCTCGTGGTCTCGGTCGTGCTCGCCGTCGTGCCCTACTTTCTCATCCGTGGGCCGGTCGCGAGAATCGCGCGCTGGTGGCAGTCCCGGCACGGAGCCGACGACAGAGTCGTGCACCGATGAAGGCCATGATCACATCGCAATCGTCATCGGATGAGATCTCTGTCGAGCTGTCCTCGCGCCGCACCGGCATGTCGTTTCAGCGCACGCGCATGAGCGCCGACCGGACGCTCATGTCCGTCATCCGCACCTCGCTGTCGCTCATCAGCTTCGGCTTCACCATCTTCCAGTTCTTTCAAAAGCTCGCCGAGAGCAACGTGGTGACCTCGGTGCACTCGGTGCGCTCCTTCGGCATGGGTCTGGTGTGGATCGGCATCGGCATGCTGACCCTGGGCATCGCCTTCCATCTGCAGTTCATGTACGGCCTGCGCCACGAGCGCCGGCAGATGAAGGAAGAAGGCCTGCTGCACGCGGAAAGCCACTTTCCGGTATCGCTCACGCTGCTCACTGCAATCGCGCTGCTGGTCCTCGGCCTGGTGGCGGTCTTCAGCATGATGTTCCACACCCCGCCGTTTGACTGAATCGCATCGAGGATGCCCCCATGGCCCAACAGCCCCGTAAGTCGAACAAACCGAACATTCTGGTCATCTGGGGTGACGACATCGGCATCGCCAACTTGAGCTGCTATTCGCACGGATTGATGGGCTATCGCACACCGAACATCGATCGCGTCGCCCGCGAAGGCATGATGTTCACCGACTCGTATGGCGAGCAGTCATGCACCGCGGGCCGCTCCTCGTTCATCACCGGCCAAAGTGTCTATCGCACCGGCCTGTCGAAAGTCGGCATTCCCGCCTCGCCGGTGGGCATGCCCGACAGCATCGTCACAATCGCGGCGCTGCTGAAAAATCAGGGCTACGCCACCGGTCAGTTCGGCAAGAACCATCTGGGCGACTTGAACCGCCACCTGCCGACCGTGCACGGCTTCGATGAGTTCTTCGGCAACCTGTATCACCTCAATGCCGAGGAAGAGCCGGAGATGGCCAATTATCCGTCGGAAAAAGACTTTCCCAACTTTCGTAAACAATTCGGTCCGCGTGGTGTGCTGCGCTCATGGGCCACCGACAAGGACGATGCCACCGAGCAGCCGCGCTGGGGACGCGTCGGCAAACAAAAGATCGAGGACACCGGTCCGTTGACCAAGAAGCGCATGGAGACCTGCGACGACGAATTCATCGCCGCCGCCAAGGACTTCATCAAGCGGCAGCACGCCGCGGGCACTCCGTTCTTCACCTGGGTGAACACGACGCACATGCACCTGTTCACCCATACCAAGCCGGAAAGTGTCGGACAGGCGGGCCGCTGGCAATCGCCCTATCACGACACCATGATCGATCACGACCGCCACGTCGGTCAGCTGCTCGATCTGCTCGATGAGCTCGGCATCGCCGATAACACCTTCGTGATGTATTCCACCGACAACGGGCCGCATATGAACAGCTGGCCCGACGGCGCGATGACGCCGTTTCGCAGCGAAAAGAACACCAACTGGGAAGGCGCGTTCCGCGTGCCGATGCTGGTGCGCTGGCCGGGCAAGATCAAGGCCGGCACGGTATCGAATGAAATCGTCCAGCATCACGACTGGCTGCCGACGTTTCTCGCCATGGCGGGCGACCCCGACATCGTCGAGAAGCTCAAGCGCGGCGGCTATAAGGCGATCGGTCGCGAATTTCACAATCACATCGACGGCATGAACCTGCTGCCGTTCCTCACCGGCGAGGCAGCCAAGAGCCCGCGCAATTTCTTTTTCTATTTCAGCGACGACGGCGACGTGCTCGGGCTGCGCTACGACAACTGGAAGGTCGTGTTCATGGAACAGCGCTGCCACGGCACCTTGCAAGTGTGGGCCGAGCCGTTCACCCGGCTGCGGTTGCCGAAGTTCTTCAATCTGCGTATCGACCCCTACGAGCGGGCCGATATCACTTCCAACACATACTACGACTGGGTGCTACACAACGCGTACTTCCTTTATGCCGCGCAGGCGGCGGCGGCCAAGTTCGCCGAGACGTTTAGAGACTTTCCGCCCGCGCAGCACCCCGGAAGTTTTACCGTCGACGAGGCGTTGTCGAAGATGAGGGAAGTACCGAGCGGAGATTAGGCGGGACTCGAGCGTGCGCCAACGTGAATACCAGCTGGATGATCGAGGCGACGCACGTCGTGGTGGGCGTCATCAATGCGATCGCGGTGCTGATGATCCTGATCGGCACCGTTGGCGCATTGATCTCCATGCTGCGCGTCATGCGTACGGAATCGGCCGGCCACCAGCGTCGACTGATATTTATCACGTATGCACGCTGGCTGGTGGCCGGGCTCACTTTCCAGCTGGCGGCCGACATCATCGAATCGACCATCGTGGATTCCTGGGATGCGGTCGGCCGGCTGGCCGCGATCGCCGCGATCCGCACGTTTCTGAATTACTTCCTCGAGCGCGATATCGTCGAAGTTCGCGAGCGCGATGCGCCTCGCGCCGAGGCGGCGTCGACTCGACCATGAGGTAGGCTCGTGCGCCCGCGCCACCACCCTGCCCGTGCACTATTGATTGTCGCGTTACTGGTCGCTGCGGCCGCCGTGGCCGATCCGTTGCCTTCCTGGACGGATGGGGCCGGCAAGAAATCCATCATCGACTTCGTCGACCGGGTCACGCGCGAGGGCAGCGCGGACTACCTCGCGTCTCGGGAGCGCATCGCCGTCTTCGACAACGATGGCACCCTATGGATCGAGCAACCAATGTACGTTCAGTTCGCGTTTGCGCTTGATCGGATCAAAACCCTGGCGCCGCTGCATCCAGAATGGCGCACCACCGCGCCCTTCAAAGACGTTCTGAACGGCGATAGCAAAGCTCTGCTCAGCTCCGGGACGCATGCACTGCTGCAAGTCATAGCCGGCTCGCACAGCGGCATGAGCACCGAGGACTTCAGCACCATCGTGGGCTCCTGGCTCGCGACAGCGAAACACCCGCGCTTCCAGCGCCCGTACACCTCGCTGGCCTACCAACCGATGCTCGAACTGCTCGATTATCTGCGCAGCCAGGGCTTCAAGACGTTCATCGTCTCTGGCGGCGGTGTTGAGTTCATGCGGGTGTTCGCCGAACAGGTTTATGACATTCCGCCCGAACAGGCCATCGGCTCTTCGGCGGCCACCAAATTCGTCGCCGTAGGCACCAACGGCAAGCCGGCACTGCTCAAGGAGCCACAGATCGAATTCGTCAACGATGGGCCCGGCAAACCGTCGGGCATCAATCGATTCATCGGCCGTCGTCCGGTGCTGGCGTTCGGCAACTCCGACGGCGATCTGCAGATGCTGCAGTGGACTGCCGGCGGTGCGGGGCCGAGCTTCGTCGCATTGATTCATCACACCGACGCCGAGCGCGAGTACGCCTACGACCGGAACTCGACCATCGGCAAGCTCGATAAAGCGCTCGACGAGGCGCAACGCCAGCGGTGGCTCGTCGTCGACATGAAGCGCGACTGGCAGCCCATCTTTGCTGAATACCAGGGTGCGCGTTAGCATGGCCGCAGTCACTACATTGAGAGGCATGGTGTTCGTTCGGGGCGCCACGTATCTGATGGGATCGGACCATCACTACCCGGAGGAAGCCCCCGCCCATCACGTCACGGTCGATAGCTTCTGGATCGACGTCACCCCGGTGACCAATCGGCAGTTCCGCGAGTTCGTCGAAACCACTGGCTACGTCACACAGGCAGAGCTGCCGCCGGATCCGAAGCTCTATCCTGGCGCGCTACCGCACATGTTGAAACCGGGCTCGCTGGTGTTCACGCCGCCAAAACATCGGGTGGATCTGCGCAACTGGCAATCGTGGTGGCGATTCAAATTCGGCGCGAACTGGCGTCAACCTTACGGCCGCGCCGCCTCCAATCGTCATCTGGGCGATCATCCCGTGGTGCACGTCACCCACCAGGATGCTCTCGCCTATGCGCGCTGGCGCGGCAAGGAGTTGCCGACCGAAGCCGAATGGGAGTTCGCCGCCCGCGGCGGCCTGGCAGGCGCGGAGTTCGCGTGGGGCGATGAATTCACCCCCCGCAATCGGCACCTTGCCAACACCTGGCAAGGCGACTTTCCTTATCAGAATCTCGCCATCGACGGCTATCCACGCACTTCTCCAGTAAAGACCTTTCCGCCCAATCCCTATGGCATCTACGACATGATCGGCAACGTTTGGGAATGGACCGATGACTGGTTTGCCGCGAACCATCCACCGGATGCCGCGAAGCCTTGTTGTATTCCGCAAAACCCGCGCGGCGGAGTCGAGCGCGGCAGTTACGATCCGTGCGAGCCGCACATCATGATTCCTCGCAAAGTACTCAAAGGCGGCTCGTTCCTGTGCGCGCCGAATTACTGCCGACGCTATCGCCCGGCCGCGCGTCACGCGCAGCCCATCGAATCGTCCACCTGTCACATCGGCTTTCGATGTGTGGTGAGAAAACTGGCGCTCAACACTGCGCACAGCGGTCTGGAGCCGAGCACCGGCGCGATCGCCTGATCAGGGCGGTTGCGCCTCATCATTGAACTTCTTGCCCGATGCGATGAACCACTCGCCGGCCTGGTCCTTGCAGAACGGAAATGTGAACTGACTTTGCGTTCCCTGGCCCTGCGCGCGCAGCTGCAGCCTGCGGCAACTCAAGCCGTCGACTGACTGCATCGCTGCCCGCCCTTCCACACGGCCGCTAAACCCAGTCGCATCGTTCTTCCACTCACGCACGGCGCGAACGTCGCTGCTCTCGAGCACGTTCAACACGGCGTCGCGGAACAGCTTCTTGTCGGCATCGCTCATCCTCAACAACGGACTGTTTCCGACAATGTCCGTGGGCAACGCTGCGACCCCACCGGGCAGTGAGATCGCAAGGCCGATGGCGCAAGCGACAGCCAGCTGAATTCTCATACCGGCGGACTCTGTGACATCCCCATTTCTTCGTCAGTGCGCGTATCGGGCTGGCCCTGCGCCCTTCGCACCTATTGCTGGCGCGCAACGAAACGCGGTCCCATAACGAGGTCTCGTCCCCCTGGAGGCCGTGGCGCTGACTCCCCGTGCTGATGGCGCAACGTTGGCCTCGACGCCGCCGCTCGACGCTTCGCCCGAGGCGCCACGGCGGCGCGTTTTTATCGAGAACACGTTGGTGAGCGCACTGGCTCGACTGCTCGTACGCATCGTCCTCGCCAGCGCCCTGGCATGCCTCGCTGGCTGCTCCTTGCTGCCCGGCTGGGGCTCTCGCAATGAATCGGAGCGGCGCGCGCAGCAAGTTCAGAAATTGCAGCTCAAGGTGATGCGTTACGCCGATGAATACGCCGGCCGCATTGCCGACCCGATTACAGCGCTCAAGAGCAACGCGCGCACGCCTGAGGAGCGTCTGGCTATCCAGGACTGGAGCATTACGCAGACCAGCGCGGCCTATATCATCGCGAGCGGCACCAACCCGACCATCAACGCGCTGGACATGATCGTACTGGCGACCTTGAGTCGCATGGTGCTGGAGCAACAAGGGATCTCTGCCCTCGGTGAGCGCGCGCTGCCGCTGCTGGCGGTCCAGCGCAGTCTGGAACCGCAATCGTGGGAGCTGATCGACGGCGTATTGAATCCAGACGAGAAGGATCAGCTGCAGGCCCTCATCGTCGACTGGCGCGCGGAGCACCCGCACGCTCGTGCAGTCACGCAGATTCGCTTCACCAGCTTCGCAGCAATTGCCGCAACTGCCAGCAATCCGACGCGAACCGGCGGCAGTCTGTTCTCGCTGATCGGTCTGGATCCGCTGAGCAATCTCGACCCGGCGGTGCGCGAGCTCGAGCAAACCCGTCTGCTCGCCGAGCGCGCGATCTACTATTTGCAACGAGCGCCTAAACTCCTCGACATGCAGGTCGAACGGCTGAGCTATCAGCTGGCGGTCATGCCCGAAGCAAAACAAACGCTCGCCAGCGTGGAGCGCGTTGGCATGGCAGCCCAAGCCATCGGCGAACTGACCGGAGATGCGCCGGCGATCGTTGCCACCGAGCGCCACGCCCTCATCAGCGAGCTGACAGCGGTGCTGCGCTCGGAACAAGATCACATGCAGCAACTGTTGCAGGACGTGCGGCAGACGCTCGATGCCGGAGCAAATACTTCCGAGTCGGTCACGCGCACCATCGATGCTATCGATGCGCTCGTCGCTCGTATCAAACCGCCTCGGGGTCAGCCAACCGACTCCACTGCCGCTGCTCGGCCTTTCGACATCACCGAGTACGCAAACACGGCACGCGACGTAGCATCAGCCGCGCAAGCGCTGCAATCGTTGCTCGCTCAAGCCGGCGACTCCAGTGTGGGACTGCAGCGATTGACGAGTGCTGCGAAACAGGACGCACACGACGTCATCGATTTTTTATTCTGGCGTGCGTTGGCGCTGATCGTAACGTTGGGCTCGTTCCTGCTGCTCGCGGCGATTCTAATTCGTCGTCGCCGGAGCACCGACAGAGACTGACCTCTCGTGCGAATGTCGGCTCACGAGCCTCCCGGCGCACGCTTGCCCGGTGGAGTCGCCTTGCGCTTGCGCTCCTGCTCGCCCTTCGCCATGGAGCGCGCACCGCTTGCGAGCAATTGATCGGCGCTCACAGTGGCAAAGAGCTGCATGATGCGCGCGATGATGCCGGTCCATCCGGTTTGATGACTCGCACCGAGACCCGCCCCGATATCGCCGTGGAAGTATTCGTAGAACAGAATGTAGTCGCGCCAGTGCGGGTCGGTTTGAAACTTCTCGGTGCCGCCATACACCGGGCGCCGGCCGTCGGCATCGCGTAGAAATATCGCACTGAGTCGGCGTGACAGCTCCGCTGCCACCTCGTACAGAGTCATGTACTGCCCGGACCCGGTTGGACACTCCACGGTGAAGTCATCCCCGTAATAAGTGTAGTACTGCAATAGCGCGCGAATGATCAAGCCGTTCACCGGCATCCAGATCGGGCCGCGCCAGTTGGAATTGCCGCCGAACATGCCGCTGTCGGATTCCGCGGGCAGGTACCCGACGCCGTATTCCTGACCGCCTGCGCGGAACACGAACGGATGGTCCCGGTGATATCGAGAGAGAGAGCGGATGCCGTACGGACTGAAGAACTCGTTCTCATCGAGCATGCGCGCCAGTACGCGCCGCAGCCGCGACTCATCAAGAATCGAGGCCATCAGTCGGCCCTGATGCCCTCGCCGGGTCGGGTCGTGGATGGTGCGCGTCAGCTCGGGATGCGATTGCATGAACTCGCGCAACGACGTACGGATGTCTGGATACTTCTCCACTAGCCGGCCATCGAATACGGTAACGGCGCAGAACGGCAGCAGCCCGACCATCGAGCGCACTTTCAGTCGCTGTCCCGCGCCGCCGGGCAATTGCAGCACATCGTAGAAGAAGCCGTCCTCCTCGTCCCACATGCCCCCGCCGCCATCCTCCACCACCATCGAGGAGGAGATCCACAGGAAATGCTCGATGAACTTGGTGCACATGCGCAGGTACGTGGGGCGGGCCAAAGTCAGTTCGATCGCTATCTCGAGCATGTTCTGACAGAACAACGCCATCCACGCCGTGCCGTCGGCCTGTTCCAGATAGCCGCCAGTGGGCAGCGGCGCGCTGCGGTCGAACACACCGATGTTGTCCAGCCCGAGAAAGCCGCCTTCGAACACGTTCTTGCCGTCGCGATCCTTGCGGTTGACCCACCAGGTGAAGTTGAGCAGCAATGCATGAAAGGAGCGCTCCAGCCAATCGATGTCGCCGCTGCCACGCGATGCCTCTTCGAGCCGATACGTAAAGATGGTCGACCACGCATGCACGGGCGGATTCACATCGCCGAAGTTCCACTCGTACGCGGGCAGTTGCCCGTTCGGATGCAGATACGTGGCTTGTAACATCAGATCCAGCTGCTGCTTGCCGAAGTCCTCATCCACCAGGGTCAGCGCCAGGATGTGGAACGCCAGGTCCCAGGCCGCGTACCAGGGATATTCCCATTTGTCCGGCATCGAAATGATGTCGGCGTTGTGCATGTGCCGCCAGTGCGCGTTGCGCGGCGCCTGACGGCCTTCGCGGCGATGTTTGTTCAGCCAGGCAGCGATGTCGTAGTAATAGAACTGCTTCGACCACAACATGCCCGCCAGTGCCTGGCGCATCATGCTGGTCGCATCGGCATCGAGCGACGCTGGAATGACGTTCGCATAGAACTCGTCCGCCTCGCTCTTCCGCGCGGCCAACGTGGCTTCGAAGCTGCTACCGAACATCTCACTCGATTTGTCGCGCGCCGAAACCAATTGTGCCGGTGCTCGCTCGCACAGCCGCAGTCGCACGACCTGCGACCGGCCGGCCGGCACTTCGATCGTATAGTGCGCCGCCGCCTTGGTGCCGACACGCTCGGGATTCACTGCTTCGTTACGGCCGCGCACGATGTACTCATCGATGCCGTCCTTCACGTAGGGCGTGCGATTCGGCTTGTTCTCCAGACGCTGCGTATTGGTTTCGTTGTCGGTGAACAGCAGCTCGGCCGCCTGTTCGCTGCAGATGAAGCGCTCGCCCAGATCCGGGTGCGATGCGCGGATGACACTGGCAGAAGCACCGGTCGAGATCTGCCGCAGCATCGGCCGGGCGCCCTCGCCCGAATCGACGTCCGTCGTCCAGGTATTGCGAAACCAGAACGTCGGCAGCAGGTGCAAGGTCGCCGTCGTCGGGCCCCGATTGCATACGGTGATCTGCATCAAGATGTCTTCGGGCGATGCCTTGGCGTATTCGACGAACACATCGAAATACCGGTCGTCGGCGAACACCCCAGTGTCCATCAGCTCGTATTCGAGCTCGTCGCGGCGCCGCGCGCGATTGGTGTGCACCAGATCGTCATACGGATAGGCGCGCTGCGGGTACTTGTACAAATACTTCAAATAGGAGTGAGTCGGCGTGGAGTCCAGATAGAAGTAATATTCCTTCACGTCCTCGCCGTGATTGCCCTCGTTGTTGGTCAGGCCGAACAGGCGTTCCTTGAGGATGGGATCGGCGCCATTCCACAACGCCAGGGCCACACAAAGCTGTTGCCGCTCGTCGCTCAAGCCGGCCAGGCCATCCTCGCCCCACTGATAAGCATAGGAGCGCGCTTGATCGTGCGTCAGGTGATTCCACGCATCGCCGCTGTCACTGTAGTCCTCTCGCACTGTTCCCCATTGACGCTCGCTCAAATACGGCCCCCACCGGCGCCACTGTGCTGTACCCGCGCGGGCGGCCAGCAAGCGTTGAGATTCTCGATCGTCGCTCATGTCGCCACTAGAACGACGTCGCGATGAACACCATCGGGCCGCTCTCCTGCACCTGCGCTCTGCCGTTCCAGCGATTGCTCTTGGACGAGATCTGCCAATCGATATCGCGGTAACCGAGGCCGACACTGAAGTGGCGCCAGGGCTGGTAGATCACGTCCAGACCGCTGCTGAACACGCTACCGTCGATGTCGCCGGAGCTCAGTGAGAGCCGATCCACTCTGATGTTCAACAGCCATCGGTCGGTCAACGCCAGGCGCACGTACGTGGTGAGGAAGGGCAGCGGCGCCGATTCGCTGGTCTCCTCGGAGCCGAAATTCGCGGTCGTGAGGCCCGCCTGCAGACGGGCGACATGGGCGCCGAGCCCGATCCCAACTTCCTTGTCCTGGGTCTTGAAGAACGAGTAGCCGATGCCGACCCGAAAGTCCTCGACATTGAATCTGCTGTGGGCAGTTGCACTGACCGGAACGTTCAAATTGCCCCAGGTGATGTTCTGCTGCAGCGTCTTATTCGCGCTACGGTCCAGGTTTGAAATATTTTCGACTTTCCACCTGCCAGCGCTTTGGTGAAAAATTGCCAGCGCAGCGTCCACAGTCCCATCCAGTCGTACCTGTCCAGTCCCAGGTCGTCCTCGAAATCGATGAGCGTACCGATCACGGTCTTGTTGAGACTCGCCACGACGTTCGATCGAGCGTACAGCGCACCGCCGCTGATGTACCACGCATCCCTCAGGACCGGATGGTCGGGTATATCTTCCTCAGCCGCCTGCGCGGACGGCGCGTGCACGAGGGAGATCAGTCCGAGTGCCGCCGTCATCGCGACAACTGTGATGAGTTTCTGATGTCGCATGGCCAGCTCTGTGATGATGCTTTGTCACAGGCTAGAGAGACGGCGTGCGGGGGAAAATCGGTGCATCGGGCACGCGGCAACGCCAATGCGAGCGTCAGGCCGTCGTCAAGCTCGGGCGTGTCCCGCCAGCGATGACCGCCGGGGTCCGTTGCTCGGTCCGGCCGGTTGGCAGGCCCGTCACGGTTGGACCTAGGTCCAACTGTTCCGATCCGCCCGGAGCGTGCAATTTTACTTCGACCCAGCACGGTCTTTCGGAACAACACACCGCACATGACGGGTGACTTCCTAAATTACGCCTATTTGATCGGACTCGTCCTCATTGTGCAGCTGGCGCTGGTCGTGATCATCCTTACTTATGATCGACGCAATCATCCGCACCACAGCGCGGAGGTCACCCATACCGCCCGCCTGGCGCTCGCCGGCGAACTGACGGCGTCCATCGCACACGAGATCGCGCAACCGCTCAGCGCCATTCTCAACAATATCGAAACCGCCGAGCTGCTACTGAAGCAATCGCCGCATGCCGCAGACCCGGAGACGCTCGGCCCGATTCTCGCCGACATCAAGCGCGACGATCTGCGAGCCAACGAGGTGGTCATTCGGCTGCGCGCGCTGCTGCGCAAGCGCGAGCTGAAATTGGAGCCTATGGACATCAACGCTTTGGTGAGCAGTGCGGCAGCGCTGGTGCGCGCCGATGCGCGGCACCGGCAAATCCAGTTGCGCACCGAGCTCGAGCCCGACCTGCCGCCCGTGTCGGCCGATCCAGTGCATTTGCAACAGGTGGTGTTGAATCTGTTGGTCAATGCCATGGATGCAATGAGCAAGACGCCACCGCCGGTGCGTTGGCTGGTCCTGAAAACGCGACTGCGCGCCGGCTCCGCAGTGGAGATCACTGTGCGCGACAACGGCCACGGCATCGAGCCTGCAGTGGCCAGCAGACTGTTCGAATCGTTCTTCACCACCAAGGAAGGCGGTATGGGCCTGGGAATGTCCATCGCCCGCTCCATCGTGCAGGCCCATGGCGGCACGATCTGGGCCGAGCGCGCGCGCGGCGGCGGCTCGACCTTTACCTTTCGTCTGCCCTTACCCAAACGCCAACGCGCCGCGCGAGTTGGTATCCCCGAGTTGACGAGTCCTGGAGGCTGATATGGAGCCCTACGAGCCACTCATCGGCGAGCATCGTGTCTATATCGTCGATGACGATGATAGTTTCCGCGCCAGCCTGGCCCGCCTGCTGAGTACCGCGGGAATGTCTCCTGTCGCATGTCGCAGCGTCGGCGACTATCTGCTGGTCGAACACCCCGATTGTCCGAGCTGCATCGTGCTCGACATGCTGATGCCCGGGCCGAGCGGACTGGAACTGCTGGCGTCGCTGGCGCATCAGAAGGATGCACCGCCGGTGATTTTCGTCACGGCGTTCAACGACGTGCCGGCCACGGTGCAGGCAATGAAGGCCGGCGCCATGGATTCGCTGACCAAGCCGCTCGACATGGAGCGACTGTTGCAATCGCTGCAGGACGCCATTGCACGCGACGCCAGGAATCGCACGGCGCGCCGCGAGCTCGAGCAGCTCCAGTCCAGATACTCCGAGCTCACGCCCTGCGAACGGGACATTTACATAGGCGTCGTGCACGGCAAGTTGAACAAACAGATGGCACTCAAGCTCGGCATCTGCGAGCGCTCCATCAAGTCGCATCGCTCCAACGTCATGCGCAAGATGCGAGTCTCGTCGGTTGCCGGCCTGGTGAAGACCGCGAAGCTGCTGGACGTGCTGAGCGGAACGCGAGACACGCAGGCTTTCAGCCAATAGCACGTGGCGTGCGCGAGTCATTGCAGGACTGCGAGCGCAAGTGAGCGGCGCCACCGTCATCATCGTCGAGGACGACATTGGTTTGAACCGTGCCGTCGCGCGACTGCTGAGCATCGCGGGCTTTCACTCGCGCAGCTTCGACTCGGCCGAAAAATTGCTGGAGAGCGATGCGGCGCCCGGCGCCGATTGTTTCGTTTTCGATATCCACCTGCCGGGCATGACCGGCGTGGAACTGCTCGAGCGATTGGACGCGGCCGACATCCACCGGCCCGTCATCTTCATTACCGCTCACGATGATTTACATACCCGGCACGTGGCGCGCGCCGGTGCTTCGTATCTCACCAAGCCGTTCACCGGCCAGGCGCTGATTCAAGCCATCGACGCGGCGCTGCTGCTACCGACATGAAAGATCGGGATTGCAGGGAACCTCGCTCCGCCTCGACTGCTTCGTTGTATGGTCATCGCCTCGGAGCACAGTCATGAGCATTTTCTCACGCATCAAAGACGCCATTTTCGGAGCGAGCGCCAAGGCAACGCCGGCACCTTCGCCTGCTCCCGCGCCGAAACCGACAGCGAGCGCGGCGCCGGCACCCAAGCCAGCGCCCGCGCCAACACCAGCGCCTGCCGCGCCGGCCGTCGATGTCGAGGCCGTACTCCAGCAACTGGCCGCCAGCCAGAAACAACCGCTGAACTGGCGCACGTCGATCGTCGATCTCATGAAGCTGGTCGGTCTGGACTCCAGCCTCGAGCACCGCAAGGAGCTGGCGCGAGAGTTGGGTTACAAGGGCGACATGAGCGATTCGGCGGCCATGAATATCTGGCTGCACAAGCAAGTCATGACGCAATTGGCCGAGCATGGCGGCAAAGTGCCCGACGAACTGAAGCACTGACGCGGCGCTGTATCTGTTTCTTTCCCGATCGTCGCGCGCCCGGATCGGGACCCACTGCTGACGTGAGCATTGGCCGTCAGCAGTATTCAGGGCAGAATCTCAGCCAGGTCCCGCTACCCACGAGGAAGGATCAATGGCTGAGTTCGATCGTCGCGATTTCCTGACTGCCGCGCTCGCGGGTGCCGGTGCCCTCGCGCTGGGCACACCCGCGTGGGCTTCCTTCCCGACCCGCTATCCTGCGATCCGCAAGGCCGCCGAAGATGGACGCGAAGCCGCCATCAAGCGCATCCAGGACTGGATCGCGCATCCGGCCATCGCCGCCGAAGACCTCAACATGAAGGAAGGCGCCGAATACATGGCAAATCTTGCCCGCGAGGCGGGCTTCGACGCGCCCACCATCGTACCGACCGACGGCTATCCGGGTGTGTTCGCCACCATGGACAACGGCGCGAAACGAACGCTCGCTCTGTATTTCATGTACGACGTGAAGCAGTTCGATGCCGCCGAATGGTCCTCGCCGCCGCTGGAAGGCCGCATCGTCGACAAGCCCGGCTTCGGCCGCGCCATCGTCGGTCGAGGCGCCGTGAATCAGAAAGGCCCCGAAGCGACCGTACTCGCCGCGCTCCATGCCTTCCGCGCCGCCAAGGTGAAGTTGCCGGTCAATCTGGTGCTGGTCGCCGAGGGCGAGGAAGAGATCGGCTCGCCGCATTTCCATCAGGTCGTGCAAAGTCCCAAGGTGCTGGCGGCGCTCAAGCGAGCCGAGGGCATTTTCATTCCGGCCAGCTGGCAGGACATGAATGGCAACGTCGCCGTGAATCTGGGCTCCAAAGGCGTGGTCGAGCTGGAATTGATTGCCAGCGGCGAGCACTGGGGGCGCGGCCCGAAAGGCGACATCCACTCCAGCATGAAAGCCATGGTCGACTCGCCGGCCTGGCGTCTGGTGCAGGCCTTGAACACGCTCGTGACCCCGGATGGCAACACCGCGGCGATCGATGGCTGGTTCGAAAATGTCCGTCCGCTCACGGCGCGCGAGAAAGAATTGATTGCGGAGATCGCCCGTAACGGCGATGAAGCGACCCAGAAAAAGCTGCTGGGCGTGACCCGCTGGATCGACGATCTGCCCTACGCCCAGGCGCTCGAACGGCTGGCCTCGCAACCGACGGTGAACATCGAAGGTCTGGTGTCCGGATACACCGGCCCCGGTGGCAAAACCATTCTGCCGGGCCGCGCGGTCGCCAAGCTCGACCTGCGCCTCGTGCCCAATCAAACGCGTACGGAAGCCGTCGCGAAGCTGCGCGCGTATCTGGACAAGAAAGGATTCAACGACGTCGAGCTGAAAGTCACCGGCGGCTACGATCCGACCGAAACCGCCGAGGACAGCCGCATCATTCGCGCCGAGCTGGCGACTTACAAACGCGCGGGCGTCAAGGCGACTCTCAATCCGCGACTCGCCGGTTCGTGGCCGGGTGCTGTGTTCACCGCTCCGCCCGTGTCGCTGCCCGCAGGTCACTTCGGCCTCGGTCACGGCTCCGGCGCGCATGCTCCGGATGAATACTATGTGGTGGAGTCGACCAATCCCAAGGTCGCGGGCATCGTCGACGCGGTCATGGGTTACGTCGATATGTTCTATCAAATTGCCCAAGTGAGCTGATGTGATTCGAGTCTTCCGCTGCAGCGATTACATCGAGGCGCATCTCGTCGAGGGACTGTTGCGGGAGCGAGGCATCGAGACATTTCTGCAGGGCGCACTGCTGCAAGGTGGCCTGGGCGAACTGCCCGCCCTGGGCCACCTTGCGATCCTGGTCGACGAAGCCGACGAGAGCGCCGCCAGACGCATCATCGATGCTTACGAACGTGGCGAGCTGAAGATCGACGAACAGCAGGAAGGCTAGCGGCCGAAGCCCTGTATGGGCCTGCCGCCATAGGGTAAGCTGATGGGCCTCGAGGCCGCCCCCTGCGGCGGCCGTCGCTCAACAAGCAACGCCCTCCTTGCACGCTGCAGCTTCTCTACACCGCCCGATCCTGGGCATCGCGCTGAAACTCGGTTCCGTCGTCCTGTTCGCCGGGATGACCTTGTGCGTCAAGCTGCTCGGCCAGGCAGTTCCTGTCGGACAGACGATCTTCGTTCGCGGTGTGGTTTCGGTGCTGTTGCTGGCGTTGATCGCCTGGCATACCAATCAACTGCATCTGCTCAAGACCAATAACATACGGTCGCATGCGCTGCGCTCGTTGTCGGGCACCGTGAGCATGTTCTGCTTGTTCACCGCCGTCACGATGATTCCTCTGGCCGACGTGACCGCGATCTCGTTCACCTCGCCCATGTTCATCACCCTGCTCGCGATGGTGTTCCTCGGCGAACAGATTCATCGCTTCCGCTGGACGGCACTGGCGCTGGGCTTCATCGGTGTGTTGATCATGCTCGGCCCGCATCTCACATTTGCGGATGGCGCATCGCTGGGCGTCCTGGTCGCCCTGTCCGCCGCCATGTTCTCGGCCGTGGCGATGATCTTCCTGCGCATGATGAGCGGCGGCGAGCACGCGCTCACCATCACCTTTTATTTTTCGCTGACCTTCATGGCCTGCGCCGCCCTCACCGCGCTCGGTGGCTGGGTGGTGCCGACGGCGATGCAATGGCTGCAGATCATCCTGGCCGGCCTGTTCGGCGTCACCGGCCAGCTGGTGATGACGTATTCCTATCGCTACGCGCCGGCCTCCACCATCGCCCCGCTCGATTACAGCAACATGATCATGTCGGTGCTGCTGGGCTACCTGTTCTTCGACGAGATTCCTTCGGCGTCGGTGTGGATCGGCGCGCCGCTGGTCGTCGCCGGCGGCTTGATCATCCTGTGGCGCGAATATGCGCTGAAGAAGCGTCCCAGCCCGCCCACGCCGGAACCGACGCCCCAGCCCTGAGAGGGGGGCGGGCTATTTCAGCAGCACCAGCTCCTCGGCCATGGTCGGATGCACCGCGACCACTTCGTCGAGCTGCGACTTGCCAAGCCCTGCTTTCACGGCGATCGCCAGCACCTGCAGAATCTCCGGCGCATCCGGCCCGATCATATGAGCGCCGACGATTTTCTCGGTGGCTGCGTCGACGATGACTTTGTATAGCGCGCGCTCGTTGCGACCCGCGAGCACGTTCTTCATGGGTCGGAAGTCCGCGGTGTAAACCTTGACGGCGCCGAGCTGATTGCGCGCCTCGCCTTCCGTCAGCCCGACACCCGCCAGCGGCGGATGACTGAACACAGCGGCAGGAATGCAGTTGTAATCCACTTTCGTCGGCTTCTTGCCGAACACCGTGTCCGCGAACGCTTGTCCCTCGCGGATCGCCACTGGTGTGAGCTGCACGCGATTGGTCACATCGCCGACTGCGTAGATGGATGGGCAGGTCGAGCGGCTTTCGTCATCCACTCGAACCGCGCCTGCTTCGTCGATCTCGACGCCGGCCGTCTCCAACCCCAGCCCACGCGTGTTCGGCACGCGGCCGGTAGCAAACATCACGGCATCGCATTCGACCGGACCGCCAGGCATGTGCACCGTCAGCGCCCCGCTGTCTTCCTTGACGATCTTTTCGATGGGCGAATTGAACAGGAACTGGATGCCTTTGATCATCGAGATCTGCAGCAGGCGATCGCGGATCTGCGCGTCATAGCCTCGCAGGATCGCATCCGATCGATTGACCAGCGTGACCTTCACGCCGAACTCGTTGAACACGCCGGCGAATTCGTTCGCAATGTAGCCGCCGCCCGCGATCAGCATACGCTTGGGCAACTGCTCCAGATGGAATGCCTCATTGGAAGTAATGCCGTGCTCGCATCCCGGCGACGTGGGCACATGCGGGCGTGCACCGGTCGCGATGAGAATCACATCGGCAGTGTATTCGCGCTCGCCGACGCGCACGCTGTTTGGACCCGTGACGACGGCGCGCTCCAGCAGGATCTTCACTTTGTGATTTTCCAGCGTCTGCGTGTACAGGCCGCTCAGTCGCGTGACTTCGGACAATACGTTATCGCGCAGCGTCGGCCAGTCGAACTTCGCATCTTTCACATGCCAGCCAAAGCGGCGGGCATCTTCCAGGTCTTCGGCGAAATGCGCGCCGTACACCAGCAGCTTCTTCGGCACGCAGCCGCGAATCACACACGTACCGCCGAGGCGATATTCCTCGGCTATCGCAACTTTGGCGCCATGAGCCGCCGCCACTCGCGCCGCGCGCACACCGCCGGAACCGGCACCGATGACGAAAAGATTGAAATCGCTTTGGCTGGCCATGGAAGAATCTATTTGAGCTTTCGTGTCACCACGATGTCGACGGAGTTCGATTGGGGATCGAACATGATCTGCGCCTCGCCACGCTCCAGCTGGTGCATGACATGCGCCAGCTTTTCCTCGAGCGTGAAATCGCGCTCGCCGTACTCCGTCCCCTCGCGCAGCACGAACGATTCAATGACGCCGCGAAGCGCGTCGGCCGACAACTCGGTGTGCGGCACCGCCACGGGTGTCAGGTCTTCATCGTCCGGGTACATGGTCGAGGGATCGAACGGCATGCGTGACGATAGCACAGCTCAGCTCGCGCGGCCCCGCGCCAGACATTTCTGGTAGCGATCGTCGACGCGGCCGGCGAACCACCCAGTGGTGAGCTTGCGTGTGATCTTGGGACTCTCCAGCCGGATGCTCGGCACTAGCGCGCGCGGCACGGATCCCTTCAATCGCTGGTCCGCCAACGCGAACACGCGCTTGAACAGCTCACTGTCCTCGAACGACTGCTCACCGCCGAGCTCCAGATCCCGGCGAATTGCGCGATTGTCCATATCGATCTCGCCAGCCAGGCTGCGCACGGCCCGCTCGGTCTGGCTCGGCTCGTTCGAGCCGCCGATCAACAGATCGCCATCCAGCGCGAGTTTCGTCTTGGACAACTTGCTCACGGCATCCTGAAATGCCGCGTTACGACTGGCGTAGTGGCCCGCATTGAAGTCGGCGAAGCGGAACACCATGCCCGGATAGCTCACCGGATAGTCGAGCAGATGCGCGATGCCGAAATACATGCCGCCGCGTCGACTGAACACTTCGTCGCGCACGCTGCCCGACATGGGATAGGGATAGCGCTTCTGTCTGGCGTGCTGTTCAGCGTACGTGATGCTCACTTGCATCGGGCCACCGGTGCGAACTGGATTGAAGCTGCCAAACAGACGTTCGCCGAGCGGCACCATGCCGATGAAGTCGGCGAAGATGTCGCTCAATTCTGCCTCGGTGCCGACCTTCTCAATGCGCTCGCGATAGCTCTTGCCATTCGGCGATTCGACGCTCAACGCAGCGTCCACCAGAAACTTGGGAATCTTGTAGCGCGCGGCACGCGCATCGATTTCGCGACGGGCAATGGCAGGCAGGCCGGGCACGGGCGGACTCGCCTGAAACGTCGACTCCTGCTCGGTCACCGCGATCACCGCGCAAATGTTCTCCGACGTCGGCCGGACCGATAACGCCTCGAACGCAGCGAAGATGTCGATCGCCCAGCTCTCGCGATTCTTGACCGTCGGAGCAATGCGCCTGGCAATCTCCGCCCGCGCCTTATCCGGATCGATCGCCGGCTCACGCACCGGCGGACTCGTGCAGCTGGCGATCAGACTGATGCAAAAGAACACGGCCACGGTGCCGAGCCGACGCAGCTGCTGCGGGTTGAGGGTCATGAAGCTGATTGAGCGGCCTGCAACTGGGCCCAGGCCAGCCTGGCCGGGCGGTCCAACTTCTTCAACGCCGCTTCCGCTTTGAGGGCCTCGGACTTGCTGGCAAAAGCCTGCGTGGCGAGCACGCGCACCGGCGGATTGGAACGGGTGAACTTCGCGCCCTTGCCCTGGCTGTGAGCTGCGAAGCGGGCAGCAACGTCGGTCGCGATGCCCGCATAGGTACGGCCATCGCGGCAGACGAGCAGATATACCCACCAGCTTTGAGTCATGCGGAAAGGTTACCGCATGTGTCGCTGAATAATCTCTAGCGCAGCGCCGAGCGATCCGGCGCCATCACGCCGCCGATGGCCGCGCCGATGAGCAAACTCACGCTCGAAATCAGCGCCCACAAGCCCACCGCGAGTCCACCGAAAAAGCCCAGCACGGGACGGCCGAACGACGCCAACAGTCCCCACAGGCACAGGCCCACCACGATCGCCGGCAACACTGCCGCGCTCAGCCCGCGCCCTGCCGACCCCGCCTTGTACCCCCCCACCCAACCGCCGACCAGCCCGTTGATGGCCGGCAGGAAGAACAACACCAGACTGATCACGATCATCCACAGCGAGCTCGCCAGAATGGAGCTGTCCCGCGCTTGCGCCATTGTTCATCCCTCAGTGGTTGGTTCGAGCTTGTAACACGCAATTCGCACGCCGGTTCCTCGCTGCACATCGATGACCGTCTCGGGCGCAGCGATGGCGGTTCCTGTCCGTAGTTCGGGGACTCGTTACGCTACACTTTCGCATCGACAACAACGTCATGCTGGAGGCCGCCGTGACCTACACGCTCTACTATTCGCCCGGCGCCGCCAGTCTGGCGGTGCACTGGATGTTGATCGAGCTCGGCGTGCCGTTCGAGACGAAGCTGGTCAGCATCGATGACGGCGCGCAGAAATCGCCGGAGTACTTGCGTGTGAATCCCACCGGTCGCATTCCGACTCTGGCAATCGACGGCAAGCCGCATGGTGAGTCGGCGGCTCTGCTGATGATGCTGGCCGAGCGCCATCCAGAGCAGAAATTCGCACCGGCGCCGGGATCCGCCGCGCGCGCCGACTGGCTCGAGATGATGATCTTTCTGGCGAACACGATCCTGCCCGCCAAGCGCGATTGGTTCTATGCCGACAGCGATGGCGACCCGGCGGGCGCGCAGGCCGTCAGAGCGCTGGCGCGGCGTCGAATCGAAAGTGCATGGGACCGGCTCGATGCGCATCTGGCCGACGGCCGCACCTACCTGCTGGGCAGCGAATTGAGCACGGCCGACTTCCTGGCCACCATGGTCATGCGCTGGTCGCGAAACATGCCGCGCCCGGCGACCGCCTGGACCAACCTCGCGCCCTACATCCACCGCATGCGCTCCCGCCCCGCATTCATCGAGGTCAACGCTCGCGAGGGCCTGACGGACTGGCGAAATTAAGGGCCTGTGAACACAGGCCCTTAGCCTGTAGTCGATCCAGCTAAGGCGATGCCGTAGGGGAGATCGAGACCTCGCCGCACGGGCCTTTGGGCTATGCGGACGATGTTTGCTTGGTACTGCGCTCGTATGCTCGTTCACAGCTTCCAATCGCCTTCACCCGCAGAGGAACTCATGAGCATGCATACCCCCATTGCCGCTGCTGTCGCCACGTTCGAGAACTCGCCTGCCTGGATGAAAAACGCCGCGAGAGCCACGTTCCTGGCCCTGTTCGTCAAGGGCGCCGTGTGGGTGGGCGCGTCGTGGCTGGCGGTTCGGGGGATCGGCGGTCTGTAAGCCACGGGCCACCGACTCGCAGCTCCGCACTTCCATAGCCCCGTGCCCGCGGCTTGCCTTCGATGAAGTCCTGCATCATCTGGAAATAGCCTTCGGGCTGGCGCGTCGACACGCGTTCGCCATCCGCCTGCGTCTCGAACTCATACATCCCGTGATCCGCGCCGGGAAAAACCGCGGCCGTAATCGGTCGACCTGATTTGCTCAACGCGCCCAAGCGACGCAGCGTCTCCATCGGCGGCGCATCGCGATCCTGACCGCCGAGTATCCACAGCTGCGGCACGTCGAGATTCGCCAACACCGGCATCGGGTCGTAGCGCGCCGGCACGCCTTCGAGCAGCGGCGGGCCTTCCTTGCGGATCGACTCCTCTGACTCGGCCAGCAGGTACCAGGTGAAGTTGCCGCGGACCGACTTGAACCAGGGCTCGTCACCGTACTTGCGCTTCACGGCCGCGAGCTGCTCGTAGCCTTCAGTGAAGTTGCTCTCGATGATGCGTGCCGTGGCAGCGGCGATCTCCATGGCCTTGGCCTTGATCTCGGACCCGAAGCCGGCCCGCTCCATGTCGAACTCGATGGCCTCACGATCTTCATCGAGTGGCGAGACCGCAAGACCGAAGCTGACGATGACGAAGTCCACCGGCTCGATGCGTGCGGCCAGCGGCGCCACCCAGCCGCCTTGGCTTCCACCCTGATAGCCGATTCGTCCGGCGCGCGCGCCGGCAAGACGCTTCGCCTCTCGCGCGGCGTGAACTGCGTCCGTGGCCAACAGCAAATAATTCTGCGAATAACGTCCGCCGGAAGCGCCGGTGCCTCGCTTGTCATAGGCGAACACGCCGATACCAACACTCGCGAATTGCCGCTGCAGCGAGTAATCCTCGAGCGCCGAGGAGTGCTCGGCGCCATGAATCAACACGACGATGGGCACCCGCGCCTGCCCTGGCGGTAGCGTCAAGCGTCCGGCGAGCTCCACACCGCTGCCCTGAAAACGCGTGTCGATTTGAGTCAACTGCTCGCGGCGACCGGCGATGTCGTCGAACTTGACCTCACCCCGCTGGCAAGCGGAGAACGTGACGTAATGTCCGTCGGAGCGATCCGTCCAGCCCAGCGTGCTGGTCCAGCGGCCCTGGCCCTGCGAAGTCAGCACGCCCGTACGTCCATCCAGAAAACTCCAGCGCAGCTGGCCCTCGTCTCTGGCCCTGATGTCCAGCTTGGTCCCGTCCGCCATGGCGTAGATGCCGACTTCGCAAGGGCTGGGCTTTGCAGCAGCAGCCTCGACGGTACTGGCCAGCGCCAGCAGGATCAGCGACGTAGGGACCTTCCAATGCATGAGAACCACTTCCTCGACCCGTTGCGACAGCGACGTTCGACGCGGCTGCCGCACGTAAGGTTGCGGCGGGCGCGCAAGCAACAACTGTTGCGACTGGCGCGTTACCGCAGGGATTTTCCGTCACCGCGACTTCGGAGACAGCCATGAACGAGGACACCTTCAACATCAGCATCCGCAAGTTCTTGAAGATGGTCGGCGTCAGCTCGCAGCGCGAAATCGAGCACTCGGTCGCAGCGGCACTCCAGGCAGGTCGGCTCTCAGGCAATGAGTCCCTGCCCGCCCGCATGACGCTGGAGATCGACGGCGTACAGCTGCGAGTCGCGTTCGACGGGACGATCGAGCTGGAGTGACGCCCTCGTTCGGGCACATGTATATCCCACAAAACATTCGCCCCATCGCTTGACACATTGGCGCGGCAGGCGGATAAGTGACCCGCCGAAAGATAGCGGTACCATTTTTTCAGGAGGTTTATAACAAACTAGCCATCGAACGCCTGTTTTCATATTGACGCCACAACGAAGGGGGAATTTTCAATGAATGGAATCTATAGAAGATTTACCGTTGCCGGCACGCTGTTCTCCGCACTCGCCTGCGCAACTGCACTGTGCACCTCAGCCGCGAACGCCCAGACTCTGACTTCGAGTCAAACCGGCACTCACGGCGGTTATTACTACTCGTTCTGGACCGATGGCGGCGGCTCGGTGTCCTTCACCTTGCAGTCCGGCGGACGTTACTCATCGCAATGGAGCAATGTCGGCAACTGGGTCGGCGGCAAAGGCTGGCAGACCGGTGGACGCCGCACCGTGAGCTATTCGGGCAGCTTCAATCCATCCGGCAATTCCTATCTCGCGCTGTATGGATGGACCACCAATCCGCTGGTGGAATGGTACATCGTCGATAGCTGGGGCACGTGGCGCCCGCCGGGGGGCGAAGGTTATCTCGGCACCGTCACCAGCGATGGCGGCACGTACGATGTCTATCGCACGCAGCGGGTCAATCAGCCGTCCATCGAAGGGACTCGAACGTTTTATCAATACTGGAGCGTTCGACAACAGAAACGAGTCGGCGGCAACATCACCACCGGCAATCATTTCGACGCGTGGCGCAGCTATGGCCTGAATATGGGCACGTTCAACTACATGGTCATGGCGACAGAGGGCTATCAAAGCAGCGGCAGCTCCGACATCACGGTGAGCGATGGCGGCAGCAGCAGCTCATCCTCATCGAGCAGCAGTAGCAGTAGCAGTAGCAGTAGCAGTAGCAGCAGCAGCAGCAGCGGTGGCGGCGGCAACAAAACCATTCTCGTTCGCGCACGCGGCACGGTTGGCGGTGAATCCATCAGCTTGCGCGTCAATAACAGCAATGTCGCGACCTGGACGCTCTCGACCAGCATGCAAAACTTCACCGCGACCACCAGCTTGAGCGGCGGCATCACCGTTGCGTACACCAACGACAGCGGCAACCGCGACGTGCAGGTCGACTACATCCAGGTGAATGGGCAGACGCGTCAATCGGAAGCCCAAAGCTATAACACCGGGCTGTATGCCAACGGCAGTTGCGGCGGCGGCGGGTATAGCGAGTGGATGCATTGCAATGGCGCCATCGGTTACGGCAACACGCCGTAAGCTGTGCTCAATAACAATGACATCATGACTCGCGATCCATGAACGCCGAGGTTCGCGTCGTCCCTGCAAAGGGTGGATCCCCGTCCACCCTTTTTCACGGCACGCTCGCGCGGCTGTGCAGCCGTCGCTTCGTCTCGAATTACCTCTCGACCCTGGCCTTCATCGGCCTGTCGTACTGGATCATCACCGCGCTCAGCAACTTTCATCGCTCGATGCTGCAGGGTCAGTGGCAGCTCGGCATGTTCGGCATCGACGTGGTCATCACCGTGCACGCCGTGTTCGTCGCGCTGATCGCGATCTATGCGGTGATTCTGGTTCCCTACTATGCAGCGTATCCATGGATGCGCTCGAAGGCGTTCACGTTTGCGCAAGGTTTATGGTTCGCCTTGCGTCGTGATCGCAGCAACCTGCGGCTCTCATCGTTGGCGCGACAGGCGGGATTGGCGTTGCTGCTGAAATTTTTCTTTGCGCCGCTGATGATCAACTGGTGCTTGATCCACATCGCGAACCTGACGGGATCGTTGCTCCAGCTCATCGCTGGCAGCGGCGACAGTCTGTCGGCGCGTGAGCTGTTCGACACCGCGCTGTTCTGGGCCGCTTTCCAGCTGATCCTGTTCGTCGACACCCTGCTCTTCACGATCGGCTACATCATCGAGCTGCCCGCGCTCGGCAATCGCATCCGCTCCGTAGATCCGACGTTCTTCGGCTGGTTCATCTGTCTAGCCTGCTATCCGCCGTTCAACGATCTCACGTTACGCTTCCTGGAATGGCAGAGCAGCGACTTCCCGCAGTTCAGCAACGACTTCCTGCATCTCGCCATCAACAGCGCGGTGCTCGTCGCACTCGCCCTGTTCTCCTGGGCTTCTATCGCGTTGGGCTTCAAAGCCAGCAATCTCACGAATCGCGGCATCGTGACGCACGGTCCTTACGCATTCGTCCGGCATCCTGGTTATGCGGCGAAGAACCTCGCGTGGTGGCTGGGAGCCCTGCCCATCCTGGGAGCAACGCTAGCCGCAGGCCACTGGCGTGCCTTCGCTTACTCGCTCATCGCATTGTTCGGTTGGACCGCAATCTATGCACTGCGCGCCCTCACCGAAGAGCGCCACTTATTGCTGATCGACAATGGCTATGCGCAGTACGCGCAGAAAGTTCGCTGGCGCTTCGTGCCAGGCCTCTGGTAGCGCTACCTGTCGTCGAACACCGTCCGCCCACCGTACTCGGCGGCGTGTGCACGCTCATCGGCGATAAACGCATCGAAGTTTGGACCACTGACCCGCCCCTCGAGCACGCGCGCTTGAGCGTCGAGCCGACGAATCGCGGCGAGTCTGTCGTCGTTGCCGAGCTTGGCCCGGCCGACCGCATCCTTGAGGACACGAATCGTTTGATCGTAGACCTGCAATGGCACCGGAAATGGATGCCCATCCTTGCCGCCATGAGCCAGCGAGAAGCGCGCTGGATCGCTGAAACGCGCTGGCGCACCGTGCAGGACCTCAGCCACGAGCGCCAGAGCTGCAACCGTGCGCGCGCCCACGCCCGGCGTGAGCAGCAGATCGGCGAAATCCTTGGGGCCGCGATCCGCCGCCGCCGCGAGCGCTGCATGCAAGCGTCGCAACACGACGTCAGATGCACGCACCTCATGATGAGAGGGCAAGCTCAAGTGCGGCGCTAGCGTTTCCGGCGCCGGCTCCGACTCAGGAAATAAACTGAGCGCCGTATTCCCCGCATCCCGCCAGCGTTTCAACAACGCCACAGGCCGATCCGGGCCTGCATGCACGAGTTCGAGACCGGCGCGTCGATTCCGCTCGGCACGCGCATCCGCGAGATTGACGATCGAGCCCTGGTTGCGCCCCTCGATCGCCGCGTGCGGCGAGTCGAGAAAGCTCTGCAGATTCTCCGACAGCCAGTGATAACGCCGAGCTTCGCGCCGCTGCTCGTTCATTCCCTGCTGCACGACGCACCAGCGCCCTTCCGTGGTCACGATGAAGGCATGCAGATAGAGATCGTAACCATCCTGCACCGCTGCGCTATCGACCTTCGCAACCAGCCGACTGGCATTGGTGAGCGGGCTCGCATCGAGCCCGGTGCGATCGCCGAGTGCTGTCAGCTCCAACGGTGTCTGTCGCGACTTGGCGCCTTTACCGCCGCACACATAAATACCGAGTTCCTCCTGCACCGGCATGAGTCCACGCTTGAGTGCGCCAATCACACTGGTCGTGATGCCGGAGGAATGCCAGTCCATGCCCATCACGGCGCCGAAGGACTGAAACCAGAACGGATGCGCCAGCCGGCGCAGCAGCTCGTCCCGGCCGTACTCGATCACGATCGTCTCGGCGATGATCCGCCCCAACTTGGCCATGCGCGCGGACAACCACTGCGGAACATGCCCGCCGTGTAGGGGAAGATCAGCGCTGCCAGTTCGTTTGCCCATGAATCGAGAACGTTACCGGCTGCGATACCGTCTGTCGATTCGCGCCATCGATCATGACCATCACGTAACCTGCATGCGACTGACGTCATCCCTGCAATGGGCTACATTGATCGCGGGGCTGTCCCCTGCCGATGACTGTGAGTGTCGATGCAATATTCATGGTTTCAGTGGCGCGCCAGTGTGGTGGCCATCATTCAATTCGACTTTGGCGAAGTGCTGCGGGATGTGCGAGACGCGGACATCGACTGGGATTCGTGGCGCACCTTCTATGACGAAGGCCGCTCGCCGCAAGCCGCGGTAGATTGCGCCTTCTTGCGAGATCTGAGGAGATCCGGCTCAGCGTAACGCACTGTAGGTTCTGCCTGTCAGCGTATACAGACAGATCCCGTTGACCTGCGTTGCTGGCGATAATCGTGCTTCGATCCTGAAGCAGACGACGCCCGCACGAATGAAGCCGACCGACTCGATCCCGCTGCTCAACGCAGCGTCGCGTCCGACGATACTGATCGTCGACGACGATGAGACGATTCAGGAGCTGGTGAACCTTTACACCCAAGAGTACGGTTTCCAGACACGGCCGTGCGCGAGTGCCGAAGCGGCGCTCGAAGAGATGCGCAGGTCGTTCTGCCCGATCGTTATCACGGACGTGCAGATGCCGGGCATGGGCGGCTTGTCGCTGTGTCGGAAGTTACGGCACGGCAAGTGGCCGGGCTATGTCTACGTCATCGTGATGACTGGCCACGATGTGGAGGACGGCGTGATCGAGGCGCTCGACGCTGGCGCCGACGATTACCTACACAAGAACGCCCAACCTGCGGAACTGCGCGCACGCTTGCGAGTGGCAGAGCGCATCGTCACCCTCGAGCAACGTTTACGCCGCACGCTGGAAAGCAAAGCGCGTCAGGCCGCTTCCGATCCGCTGACCGATCTGCCCAATCGCCGCACGTTCGATCGCCGGCTCAACGCCGAATTCAAGCGCGCGCGGCGCTTTGCGGAGTCAGTGTCGGTGTTACTGATCGATGCGGACCACTTCAAGCAAGTGAACGACGAATACGGCCACCAGGTCGGTGACGAGGTCCTGCGCCATCTCGCAGTGACGCTGCGAGAACATCTGCCGCGCGAGTACGACGTGCTGGCGCGGATTGGTGGCGAAGAGTTTGCGGCGATTCTTCCTCACACCAGCCGAGAAGATGCAGGCGTCGTCGCAGAGCGACTGCGCGCCGCCATCGAGAGCTCACCGTTTCCCACTACCGCGGGCAAGCTGAATATCACCGTCAGTATCGGCGTCGGCAGTCTATCGAACCGCCTCAACACGGAGCCTCAGACGACGTTGGACGTGCTCGATGAAGCCGATCGCGGCTTGTATGAGAGCAAGCGGCTCGGGCGCAATCAGGTCACAGTAGCGCCCGCTGCGGAGCCACGCACCTTGCTCGAAGTTGGTTAGAAGCGGTAGGCGAGCCCGAAGAACACTTGGTTTTGCAGCGTTTTCCTGCTGTTCCCCTGCGTTGACGTGAGGTCGACGTGGAACCAGCGATAACCGCCGAATGCCTGAAAATTCTTTGCCAGCGCAATCTCGGCGCGCGCGCTCAGATCGACGAGCTCGTCCGCCGAGCCAAACGTGAGAATGTTGGGTGCATAGTACGCCTGGCCGGACACCGCGAAGTCGAGTTTCTTGTTGAGCACAAAGCGCAGATCGGCACCGAGGCTCAGCGCCATCACCTCCTCGTTCGGGTCACTGAGAAACGCCGCGTACACCTGCGGTCCAATCAGCAGGCTGAGCCTGCCGAGGTCGTAATCCACCGGAAACACCAGCCCCGAGCTCAGCACGATGTCGCGATCCTCGCTCAAAAAGAACGTGCCGGAAAAGCGACTGTTACTCGCACCGACAATCTTGCCGTTGGCAATATATCTGAGTTGCAGCGTGTCACTGCTCACCTGCACCTCGGCCACTTTGGCTTTTCCCTTGGGGATATCGCCTGGTTGGTCGCTCCGCTGCGCCATGGCGGTACCCGCTGCCGCCATGAGAACGATGATGGCCAGATAGATGCGCATGTTCTTCTCCATCTCCTCCGGAAGCTGTGCATAGCCAATGAACATGCACAGGAAAGGTTCCGGACGCGCGGCATGGTGCAAGTGCGATCAGTATTTTGTAAGTACAAGGTCGCGGCGCGCTGCCCGAGCACGCATCGTTGCATCGTCAATCGACCTGCCTTGCACTCAGTAGATCAAGGGACAGTTTTGCTTCACGCTTTTCGCGGCGGCACTACCTGCTGCCATGCCGGATTCGATTTCCAGCTCGGCTCCAGCGGCCGCTCACCATCGCGAGGAACATAGGGCGATGGTGTGCCTGCTGCCAGATCGGGGATGTAACGAGGACAGTTGGGAAAGATATCGATGGGAGTCACGCGCACCAACGCCTGTGCGCCGACGAACTCCTGCATCAGCGGATCGTCTAACATCACCTCTGCGTGGCCGTTCACACGCAGACGCTTGGGAGTCCCGCCCATGCTGATGAACAACAAACCTATGAACGGATTGAGTTCGATATTGCCAAGGCTCTTGAACATGCCGTTGCCGTCGTAGTCGGGCCAGACCAGCAGATCGGGCCGCACGATGCGTACAAAACCTGGTGGGCCGCCTTTGAAGGAACAGTCCGGGTGACCGTCGGCACTCGCAGTGGCGAGAAAGAAAAACTCGACCGAATGAATGAAGTCCCGGTCTTCTGCCGTGAATTCCGAGCGGCGCAGCCGCTCGACCAGCCGATCTGCCAACGCGATCGACCCGAAATGCTGCTGCAACTCACGATTGCCGCGGTGAAACATCGTCATGGGATGCCTCGCTCGTTGGGAGCAAGCGAAGCATACGCCAGCCGCGGCGTTCCTAGAGCGCCTTCAATTTCCCATCGCGCAGTCCAACCAGCACCGCTTCCCCGCTCGTACGGTCCAAGCGGAATTCACCAAAGCGCGCGCTGGTAAAGCGGTCGGCGCTGCCTTCTTCGAAGAACCAGGCGTTCGTCCCCAGCCATACGCCATCGTTGCGCAAGCGATAGCGGATGAAATGATCGGTAGCAACGCCCCGCTCTGCCAGCGTGGCGACGTGGCGTTCGTCGAGAACAATTGGTGCGCGTGGGTACGTATCGGAGTCCTGCACACGACGCGACTCGATTGCGTCGGCGAGATGGAAGCGCAACGCCATGTAGTCGCCCTGCATGAGCGAGCGAGGATCGACAGGCGCGAGCTCGATATAGATGGACTCGCCGGTGCTGATGATCCGCTCCTTGGCGCGAATCGAGTGATTCACGGCGACCAGCACGAGGATTGCGCCAAGCGCGATGATCGCGCGAGTCAGCTTTGAGCTCATCATGTCGCGGCCCTCTGCTGTGATTCATGGCGCTGCAACCACGTCGCCGCGAGCAGCGCGAGCACGCCGACGCCGAGCATGATGCAGGACTTAATTAGCAGGCTCAGGCCGAGCAGATAGTAGAACTGGCCGACGTGCAACAACGCACCGATGCTGGCGATGCCGATCAATGCACGACTCCGCAACCGAAACGCGTACACCACCGCCAAGAGCGCACCGATCGCGCCGAGTAGCGGCCACAGTGCCATCCAGTTGGTCCGATGCTGGTCTTCCCAGAACGTCAGGCTGCCCAAGGGTTCGGAGATCCAGGTTGCCAGCGACAGGCTGACGAGCAAACCAATCAGCGCCGCTCGTGCGAGCCGTTGCGCGGCACCTCGCATCCAACCGCTCTCATTATTGATGAGTGCGTGAACGATGCCGATGATGGGTAACCAGACGACGAACCATCCGATCAGCGCTGGCCCCAGTGCCTGCTCAGTAGCGCTGTAGCTGCTCGATCCCCACCATCCAAACCGAATCGCCAACGCCCACGCACAGCAGGCGAAGAATGCTGCGAGCATCCTTGCGAAGAAATTCGGCATTACCAACAACAACAGGATCTGCAGCGCGCAGGTCAACGCAGCCGTGGCAGCTTCGGAATGAGTCGCGTCATAGGCAGCCCACACCAGGGCGAATTGCCCCGCAATCGACAACGCCAGCGCGAACTGATCGAAGAATTGGCTGTCGCGATCCACAGCATACAAACCAAACGCTGCCGCCAGCAGCACCAGGCCCGCGAGCGTAATCGCGCCAGTGCTATCCGGTTTGAACAGCAGGGCGACGAAGATCAGCACAAATACGCCGGCCAGCCAACCCGACGCGCCGAGCACGATGCTGATGAACCACGGCCGATCGTGAGTCCCCGCAGGAACGTCATCGGAAGACTGCATGAGCCGACGCCGCACCAGTTCGTCCTTCAATTCCGTGGCGGAAATCATGCGACCTCCTCGCGCCACTGCCTGACGAGTGACATCAGAACGCGACTACTGACTGTCGAGCTCACCGTCAACCACAGCGCGAGCACCAGCGCCAGGCCAAGTTGATCGAAACCGCTGTGGGCGCCCAAGGCGTATGTGATTATCGCGATCAGACTTGCGGCCGTCAGCGCCAACGGAAACACATCGTTCCGTAACCGCATCGCATGGACCACCAACCCTGCTTCCACCGCCAGCACGACGAACAGCGCAAGGCCGCCAGAAGCATCCATCCTGTTCGGTGCCAATGCAACGATACCGGCCCAGGTCATGAAGCCGAATGCACACACGAGCGCCAGCCCCGCGACCCAGCGCGCAGCGCAGGCATTCCATCGCGCTCGCCTGCCAAACTCTGCCAACCCCCACAACGCCAGATTGAGCAGCGCCGGCACGAGCAGCTGCAAAGATGCGCCACCGCGCCAAGAAAAGAAGACGGCCCAGAGCCATCCGCCTCCAGGTCGCCCGCCGAAGAAAAGCAGTAACGCGATGTTGAAAACGATCAGCCATGCCGCGCTGAGCACCGACCACTGCCCTGCCACGACGAACCCCACGCCGAGCAACGCCCAAGTGAGGAACAGCTCGTAAACATCGGCGCCGGTCTGATACGTCTGGCCGAACAGCGCGAGCAATGCGCCGGTTGCGATAAAGGCCATCAACAATGTGTAGTGGCCAAGTGCGTGCGGCGGTGGCTTCCACAACGCCAGCGCGACACTGACGATAATGACGCCCTGGATCAGCGCGAATCTGCCGGTCACGCCCATGTCTTGCCAGTTCGCGGCGATGAAGAACACCAGCCCCGCCGCTAGCGACAGCACGCCCGCCAGTTGCAGCACTCTGACAAGGAACCCTCGAAGCTCGACACCCGACGGCCGCGCCGACGTGAGCTCCAGTGCGACTTCGGTCGCCTCGGCCGACAGACGATGATGAGCCACGAAAGCATCGAGCTCGCTTCGATTCATATTCTTCCCTGCCCGGCATCAGTCCGGCTTCGGCCCGGAGCCTACCGCACTCCGGGGGCGGCGAAAACTTCGCTTGAACTGCGCCCGCCGCTCCCGGGACACTTGGCTTTTACGGCAGCTTCCCCAGCGGCGTGATCGAGCGCTATGTCGCTTTGCTCAACCCGAGCAAGGTCGGCGCGGGCTTCACTGTGTTCGCGCGGGTCTGGCTCACCGGGCAGGACGAAGACACCGTCAACGCCTTCATTGCGGCGATCAAGGATCTATCGCAGATCACCGAGTGCCACTTGATGGCGGGCGACTGTGACTTCCTGCTACGAGTGGCGACCGCGGATCTGGATGCCTATCGGCGCTTTCAGACCGAGCATCTGGGCCGCATCAAAGCGGTGAAGAGCATCAAGTCCGAGATCCCGATGCAGAAGATCAAGCAGTCGTCGCAGCTGCCTCTTTGAGAAACGAGGTCGTCAGCTGCAGCACTTCCTCGCGCCGCTCACGATGCGGCACGTGGCCGCACCCTTCGAGCAGGATCATCTGCGACGGTCCGCTCACACCGCCGGCAATGCGACGCGGGAACGCCTCCGAGCCATACTCGTCATGATCGCCATGAATCGCGAGCACCGGGCAACGGATGCGGCCGAGATGCGGGTCGAGACTCCAGTTCGCAAACTCGGGTGACAGCCAGACTTTGATCCAGGCATCGAGCACCCACTGTGCTCGATCGCCGTGCCACTTCGCGAGCTTCTGCAACTGCACGGGATCCTCGAACGCCGTCTGTGCAGCACGAATTCCCTCCAGGGTGCGTGGCTCGACGAAGGCCTGCGCGGACTCAGTGATGACCGCGTCGCAAGCCTCGCCCAACGACGCTGCGATTCGCAGCGCCATCGATCCGCCTACGCTGTGACCGAACAGCGCAAAACGCTCCAGTCCCAGGGCGCTGCGCACGGCAGGGAAATATCGTTCCGCCTCGGCATCGATGAACTCGATCGAGGGCCGGTCCGTGCGCTGCGTAGATTGGCCGAAGCCGAGTCGATCATAGGCAATGACGTGTCGATGCAACGCCTCGGCCAGCAGTGCGGGAAAATCGCGCCACATTTCGACGCTGCCCAACGAATCGTGCAGCAGCACGAGGGGTGAGCCTTGGGCCCGTGCAACGTGCCACTGACGAATAAAAATCCGCCCCGCCGGTATGTCGACGAATGTGTCGGTCGTTGCGTTGGTCATTGCTTCGCCTTGAACAGGAACGGCGAGCTTTATAGGCGAAGTCGGCGGGCATGGGATTGCTATTTTGGCCGCTTCGGTTGGTTTTTTTAGCACGCCGTTGCGTGTTTTCAGCCTACCTTGGCATGGAATAAAAAAGCCGCCTGGGTCCCTCGTTGCACGAGGGACGCAGACGGCGAACTCACAACCCAGGTGAATTTAATTGTTGGCCAGCACCGGCGATGAGGGCGACTTGCGTGGGCGCCCCTCCACGTCCGCAGCCATGCCGTGCAACCACAGCTCGAGATTCGTGTAACCGCTCTCGGTCACCGCGTTCGGGTCCGCGGGCAAGCTCAGCGGACGCGAGTTCTGAGCCATCGCCGGCCAGCCGCCGCCATTGCGCTCGCAGCGCGCAGTGCCATTGGGCGCCACGCAATTGATGATGCGATTGGTGCCGTTGCGCACTCCCTCGACGATACGAGCATCCACGCTGTCGCGATCGGCCGGGCGAGCACCGACATTCTTCAGCACGTGATTCTTCACCACGTTGTCCGAAGTCGGCAGCGTCGTCATGCCGGCCGGCCACGACACCGGCGAGCTGGATCTGAAGTCCGCAGGCGTCAACGAGCCATAGATCGAGCCCGCCGCCGACCAGTCGTAATCGGTCGTCGCCGTCCCGGCCTGATTGTCGACGAGGAACACTTTGGCGCCAGGGCGCAAAGCGCTTGCATCCGCACGCAAACCGATCGGCGGGTTGCTGCTGGCGGTATCCGGACCGCGAACGTACACGTTGCCGACCACGGAGTTCTGGGTCACCGCGCCGCGACTTTGCAGGTCCGTAGCGGTGTTGCTCCAGTTGTAGATCACGTTGTTGACCAGAGCGACCTTGGTCGCGGCCGTCATCGGCATACGCGACTCCATGCTCGCCATGAGATTGCCGGCCAGGGTCGCGTTGCCGTCCACCGGCCCGATCAGCACGCCGAAGCCATGCTTGCCCTCCGGATGAATGGACTCGTGCAGCGCCTCGGCGAAGATATTGTTGGTCAGGCTGATGTTGTTCCAGTTCTGCCAGGCGCTCGCCATTTCGTCGAGCGACCAGGTGAACGAGCAGTGATCGATCACGATATTGGTGATGGCAGCGCCGCCGTCCGGGCCTTCGATCTTCAAGGCGTCGCGATTGCTGGCCGGCTCGCCGGCGGGATCGTCGCCGGGCCGCACGCTAATGTGCTGGACGAGCACGTCGGATGCCTTCACCAGCAGGCCCGCCCCTCGCAGCATGATGCCGGGCGACGGTGCAGTCTGTCCTGCGATCGTGATGTTTGGATTGCGCACTGTGAGATCGTCACTGAGTGGAATCGTGCCGGAGACTTCGAACACGCACACACGCGGACCACTCGCATCGACGCATGCTTTGAGCGAGCCGGCGCCGTCGTAGTTGAGATTGGTCACGCGATACACAGTGCCGCCGCGGCCGGCGGACGTGTTGATGCCGGAAGTCTTCGCTCCCGGAATTACAGGAACAGCAGCAGCGGCGAAGGATGCCGCAGCGGACGTGACAGCAGCGGCCGCGATCAAGCAGACACGCACAGCGCGCGCCGCGGGACGATTCGAAATAGACTTCGGCGAACGTTCAGTCATCAAGGGTTCCTCGTTGTCTGGCAGAGCGGCCGGGGCGATGAAGAAACGTTACAAGTCCGCCTTATGGGATCCCATCGGAGAAGCCCTGAACCAGGGCACAGATGCCCTGGCGGCCCGTCGTTGCTTCGCCTGCATGTAAAAGTGTCTGTGCGAGTTTTCACCCCCGTGGCTACCCGTCATTTCCTTGCTTTGTCGACGCGGGCACGCCAATCTTGCGCAATGGCTTCAGGATTTGCGGCACTCCTCGATGACGTTGCGGCGATCGCCAAACTCGCGGCGGCGTCCCTGGACGATGTAACCGCAGCCGCTGGCAAAGCCGGCTCCAAGGCGGTGGGTGTGGTCGTCGACGACGCGGCCGTGACCCCTGGCTATGCAATGGGTTTTACGCCCGAACGCGAGCTGCCCATCGTCTGGAAGATTTCGCTCGGCTCGCTGCGAAACAAGTTTCTGTTCCTGCTGCCGGGCGCATTGCTGTTGAGCGTGTTCGCGCCCTGGGCAGTGACGCCGATTCTGATGCTCGGCGGCGCCTATCTGTGTTTCGAAGCCACCGAGAAAATCATCGAATCGATCGTGAAAAGCCCGCACGATGCGGATCAGCCGCCCAAGGTCGAGCAGCTCGCGCAGAGCTCCGCCGAGATCGAAGCGCAGAAGGTGGCGGGCGCCATTCGCACCGATCTGATTCTCTCAGGCGAGATCATGGCGATTGCTCTGGCCACCGTGGCGGATCGTCCGTTTGCAATCCAAGCCGGTGCGCTCGCGCTCGTGAGCCTCGCGCTCACGATTGGCGTCTATGGCGTCGTTGGCTTGATCGTGAAGATGGATGATATCGGCGTGCACCTCGCCAGACGCGGCTCGGCGCTGCGACGTAGCGTCGGACGAGGACTGGTGAAGTCGATGCCTCATCTCATGGAAGCACTCAGCGTCATCGGTGTCGCCGCGATGCTGTGGGTAGGCGGCGGAATTCTCGTGCACGGACTCGAACACTTTCACCTGGACACAGTGCCCCTTGCTATCGAAGCACTCGCTGAGAAAGCTCATCGTGCACCGGTGCTCGGCGCAGTCGCCGCGTGGTTGACGTTCGCAGCGGGCGCGGCTGTCGTCGGGCTCGTGGTAGGCGGTGTGATCGTTGCCATCCTGCACTTCCTGCCCAGGCGCAAACACTCAGTCACTGCCGGCTGATATAACTTCGGCTCATAGATCGGCGGCCCTTTTAATTGGATTTGTCCCCGTCGCACCGCTTGTAGACTCGGCGCGCGACAGGAGGATCCATGACGAGTCTGAAGATCGACCGCTTTCGCTTCGAGGCATCATCGCTGGCACTGGACGATCTGCAGCAGCGACTGCGCCGCTCACTCTGGCCAGATGAGATCGATGCCGAGCCCTGGCGTTACGGCCCGCCGCTGGCGTATATGCAGGGCTTCGTCGACTACTGGCTCAATGAATATGACTGGCGGCGTCACGAAGCACACTTGAATTCGTTTCCTCAGTTCACCGCGCAGATCGACGAGCATCGCATTCACTTCATCCATCAAGTTGGCCAAGGGCCAGCGCCCCTCCCGCTGGTGCTGACGCACGGCTGGCCAGGCAGCGTCGTGGAGATGCTCAAGATCATTCCGCTGCTGACCGATCCAGCCGCCCATGGCGGCGATCCTGCCGATGCCTTTACTGTGATCGCGCCTTCGATTCCCGGCTATGGTTTTTCGAGTCGCCCGGCGCAGCGAGGAACAAACGTTTTCGTCGTTGCCGATCTGTGGGCAAAGCTGATGAGCGGCTTGAACTATTCGCGCTTTGGCGTGCAAGGCGGCGATTGGGGATCGTGGATCAGCGCCGCCACGGCACTGCGACATCCGGACCGAATCCTCGGCCTGCATCTCAATTATCTCTCGACGCGCTCCCGCCCCGCGTTGAGCCCCAGCGATCCACCGCTGAGTGCTGCCGAGGAGGATTATCTGGCGCGGGTGGCGAAGTGGGCCGACGCCGAAGGTGCTTACATCGCGATCCAGGGCACCAAACCTCTGACGCTGAGCTACGCGCTTACCGACTCACCCGCGGGCCTGGCGGCATGGCATGTCGAGAAATTTCGCAGTTGGAGCGACTGTCGGGCCGAGCCCGACGAAGCGCTCACCAAGGACGAGATGATCACCGACATCATGCTCTACTGGCTCACCGGCACCGTCCATTCCGCCCTGCGTTTCTACAGCGAATCGCGTGAACATCCTTTTCATCTGGCGGCCGGGCAGAAAATCACGCCGCCCTGCGGCATCGTCCACCTGCCCAAGGAACTCCCCATGCCTCCGCGCAGTTGGGCCGAGCGCGCGTTCAATGTCGTGCACTGGTCAAACCTGCCTCGCGGCGGTCACTTCGCCGCTTGGGAGCAGCCGCAACTGCTCGCCGAGGACATTCGCAAGTTCTTCAGGCCGCTGCGCTGACGCAGTGGGAGGATGCCGGCTCTCAGTTGCGCCTGCTACGATTACGGTGCCGTGTGGAATCAGTCCCCGCGGGAGTAGGAGCACGCGCTATGAACCAGCCGATCAATATCCTGCTGCAAACGACCATCGAGCCCACCGAGAACGACTGGCACATCGGCCGCTTCTCGATGCTGCGTGACTATCTCGCTTCATTGAGCACGCCCGATGGTGCTCCCATGTTCAATGTCACTGCGCGCGATCGAGACCCGCTCGGCGCGCCGGATTCGGTGCTGTCTGCGCTCGACCGCTCCGACTATGACGAGCTATGGCTGTTTGCTGTCGATGAGGGCAATGGCCTCGACGATGTGGACCGCGCCGGAATTCTGCGCTTCCGCGCTCGGGGCGGCGGGCTCATGATCACTCGCGATCACATGGATCTGGGTTGCTCGATCTGCGACCTCGGCGACATCGGTGCGGCTCACGTGTTCCATTCGCACAATGCAGGTCCGAGCATTCCACCGCCGGACGACACAGATACACCACAAATCCAGTGGCCCAACTTTCACTCGGGCGCGAACGGTGCGGCTCAGCGAATCACTGCTGTGCCGCCAGTGCATCCTGTCATGCACGACATGGAATCCGACACTGGCACGATCAGGTTTCTGCCCGCGCACCCCCATGAAGGCGCAGTGATCGCCCCCGCTTCCGCTGCGCATGCCAGAGTGATCGCGACAGGCCACAGCCTGTCGAGCGGCCAACAATTCAACATCGCTGTAGCCTTCGAACGCAGCGGAACCGACGGCCCCGCAATCGCAGAATCCACCTTTCATCACTTCGCCGACTACAACTGGGATCCCCACCGCGGCAGCCCCGACTTCGTCAGCGAAACACCGGTCTATGACCTGCCGAATTCACCGGCGATGGCCTCGGTCCATCATTACGTTCGCAACATGGCGTTGTGGCTGGCTGGCAGACTCTGACACTTCAGGTGTGTTCTGCGGCTCATTTAGTTGCACACTACCCCGCGCATGCCTGAGCCGGAGGTGCCATGGAACCCATCGTCAATCGATTCCCGACCGACCCACGGCAGAGCGCCGGCATGTCGGACTGTTTCACCGAGTGGTACGCCGCGAATGAATCGATTCGCCGCCTGTGGGCTGTCGAGGATCGCGACTCGCTCATCGTGGTATTCATTGCGCTCGAGCCAACTTCGGACGGCGACGACGCCCTGCCCGTGTGGCTCGCCAAAAGCTCGCAATGGGCAAACGAGCTTGCCGAACTGACCCGCCGCGACGTGCAGCTGCAACTGCTCAATTCAAATGAACTCGAACAGCGCAGCGTGAGCGCCGCGACGACGGTCGCGGCGCTCAGCTGGCGCGATCCCTGGCTATTCGAGTGATCCCGTATTACTGCGCCAGAGTGCTCGCGGTAACGAACTGGGGAGCGATATCGACGGGCACCTGTCCCAGCTGATCCAGCACCCGCTGCACTTCGGGCCGGATGACGGACATGCGATCCATCAGACGTTTGACGCCGGCGTAGTCGCCATGCGCCTGCAGCGTCATGATCTGGCTCGTCAACGCCGTGACCGCTCGCTTGGTCTTGGGAACATCGAGCGAGAAGCGACCTTCCGAGTCGATGCGGACGGCACCGGCGTCGAGCAGATGATTCACCTGTAACGCCATGCCCTTCGCGTGCGCGGCGTTCAAACCAAAACGCAGCGTGCGGAAGGTCGAGGCCAGGAACGTTACATACATGTTGCGTTCCTGCTTCTTGTCGAGGAAGCCCTTGTCCATCAGGTACTGCAGCGCCCAGAGCCCGGAGACATCGGCCTTGGCCTCCTCCAGCGGACCGTTCAGTTCCTTCAGCTCTTGCCGCACTGTGGTCTGCCGGCCGCCCACTTCGATGGTCTGCGGGCCGAGACCGTGCATCAGCTCGTGCATCAGAATGTGAGTGAAGAATGCATCGAACGACAGCAGCGACCGATCCTGTGGCACGAGCGCAATGGCCGCGATCGGCGTCAACACCTTGTCGAACTTCGCCTGCTGGAAGTTCTTCAACAGCACCCGCTTCGAGCCCTTCTCCGCAACCACACGCTCGTCGTTCGGCAAGTTGAACGCAGCGGTCTGCACGCCGTGATTGCCGTCACCCGCCGCGAACACGACATTCACGACCTTGATCGGTGAGTAACCGCCGAGCTTCGGCTTGCGGAATTTCTTGTCGATGGGCAGATGATCTTCCAGATCCTGCAGCTGCGAGCTGAAGCGCTTGAGCTTGTCCGTCTCCGCCGCGTCGGTCAGGGTGATGAAGGATTCGAAGGCTGCTTTGAAGTTGAACCACTCGTCTTCGTAAACCTCATAGGGCCCGATGGTAGGCTCGATCGAAGCGTCCAGCTCCATCCAGGCCACGTCGCTGGCGTAGTAATCGTTGGCAACAAACGCCTCGGCGCGCTTCTCCAGAAATGCTTTCAAGGTCGGCTGCTGAGTGAGCGCCGCCGCCTCGCGCAGCAGACGCGCCATCTCCATCAGCTCGCCCTGGTATTCGAGCGAATAAGGCACGGCCATGAACTTGCCATCGGCGCCGCGACGAATGGTCGTAAAGAAGCCCGTGGCTTCGGCCTTCTCGGCTTGCGGCAGACCTTGCATCCAACGGTCGAGCTGCTCGCGGGTCGCGTCGGCCGGATAGAAATTCGCGCCCTGCGGCTTGGCGCCCACGCCCGGCAGGAACGGACGATCCTGATCGAGCTCGGACCACGGGCCCTTGTTGAGCAGGAAATAGTCGACCCTCGCACGGCCCAAAGCGCTGCGGTCCGACAGCAACTGCAAGAGCAATGCATCGTTGCCCGCGAACCGCTGGCGCATGAACAAAGCATCGACATAACGCGATGCCTCCACCAACTTGGCCAGCGCCGCTCGTTCCTGCGGCGGCAGATTGGTCAGATCGACCTGCACCTCGACCGGCGCAAAGCGCGCCGCCATCGAGGCGAGTTGCTCCGGATTGGGCAGGTTCTCAGCGACCGACGCTACCGACCACAGATTGCATACAGCCAGTACCGCACTGGCGAGCAGGGTTTTACGCATGGCCGGTAATCTGCCCGCGGCCAGTGACCAGCGCAAGGACTTCAATGGCCGCAGCCGTCCGTGCGCACGAAATGGCGCGTCCGTAGTAGACTCGATTCGAGAACAACGACCTCGTGCCCCATGACCTTCGAAACATTGCTGGTTTTCTCCCTGGTCGCCTTCATTGGCATTGCCACGCCCGGACCGACAGTGTTGCAGGCCCTGACCAACGGGTCACGTTACGGCGTCCGGGCTTCGCTGGCCGGCATGGCGGGGGCGATGCTTTCGGATTTCGTGCTGATCGCGGCCGTAGCGATCGGGCTGGGCACCTTGCTGGCCACGTCCGCGTTCTGGTTCGGCGTCGTCAAGTGGGCGGGTGTTTCCTATCTTGCGTACATTGGCATCCGCCTGCTTCGCTCCAAGGGAACGTTGTCAGTGCAGGTCGGCGTCACACCGGGTCCACCGGCGTCGGCGGCGGCGCTGTTTGCCCGTAGTTTCCTGGTCGCCGTGACCAACCCCAAGGGCTATTTGTTCTTTTCCGCTTTTCTGCCGCAGTTCATCGTTCCTGCAGAGCCCCAGTTGCCGCAGTACACCGCCTTGGCATGCGCGTTCGTGACTATCGACTTCATGATAATGCTCGCATATGCCGCGGCCGGAATGCAGGCGATCAGACTGCTTCGAGAACAAGGCGCGCTGTGGCTCGATCGCGTGTGTGGCGGAGTACTGCTCACCCTGGCAGGGTCCTTGGCTCTGTATCGACGACAGGCTTAGCCCGTAACCATCCGCGCTACTTGACCTGACGCTTCAGCAGCTTTCGCGCCAACGTGCGGCGGTGAATGCCGAGGCGGCGAGCTGCTTCGGAAATATTGAAATCGGCGTCGGCCAGCGTCTGCTGGATGCGCTCCCATTCGAGCGTCTTGATGGTCGAGGGCCGCGTGCCGAGCTCTACATCCGTGTCGCCCTGCGTTTTGCCGAACGCCTTTTCGATATCGTCGGTGTTGGACGGCTTGGCCAGATAGTGACGAGCGCCGAGCTTGATCGCCTCCACCGCAGTGGCGATGCTGGCGAAGCCGGTGAGGACGACGATGTTCATTTCCTCATCGTGCGCATGCAATGTCTGCACGCACGCCAGGCCAGAGGCACCATTCAACTTTAAATCGACGACCGCAAAGCCCGGCGCTTCCGTCTTCAGCAGCTCGACCACATCGTCGTGGCTCGACGCGGTCAACACACGATACTCGCGACGCTCGAACGAGCGCTTCAGCGTACGCGCCAGCGCTTCGTCGTCCTCGACGATCAGCAACAATTTTTCAGCGCCCGGCTCGGTCATGATGAGTCTCAGCCCCGCTCTCTCTCTCGATACGCCAACGCGGCCAGCGGCAACTCGACCGTCACCGTGGCGCCGCCCGGCTGACGATTGTGCGCCGACACGCTGCCGCCGAGCTTGCGAATGACATTGACGACCAGGAACAGGCCAAGCCCGCCGCCGCGCCGTCCCTTGGTCGAGTTGTAGGGCTTGCCGAAATTCTCCAGCATCTGCGGCGTGAAGCCCGGCCCCAGATCGAGCACTTCGATCCGCAGCATGTCACCCCGCCGTTCGACGTTCAATCGGATCCAGCCCGGCGAAACCTCGAAAGCGTTGTCGAGCAGATTGGTCACCACCTGCTTGAGCGTCGGATCCGACACGATCCTCATGTCCTCGCCCAACGCGCCCACGCCCGCATGATATTGGAGTGTTCCGCTCGGTCGGCCGTCGGACCAGTCGCGGGCGATCTCGTCGAGGAATCGATGCAGCGAAGTCACGACCGGCGCCTCGCCACGCGCCTCGCCTGCCGACAGCAGGATGCCACTGAGAATGCTTTTGCAACGACCGATCGCAGCCTGCATTTCCAGCAGTTCCTGCAGCATGTCCGGATGCTGGGCAATCTCCGGCATGCGCCGCCAGTCGCCCAGGATCACCGACACCGAGGCCAGCGGTGTGCCCAATTCATGAGCGGCGCCCGAGGCCAGCAGACCCAGTCGCACGATGTGGTCCTCCTCTTCGGCGCGCCGCTTCAACTCGACCAGATAGGTATCGCGCTCCTGCAGATTGCGCCACATGCGGCTGATGAAGACCACGAGCAACACGGCGCCCAGCACGAAACAAACAAACATGCCGAGGATGTGCAGCCTCAACAGGCTGGTCGAGGGCTGCACTTCCAGTGGCTGATTGATGCCGATCAATGCCACAAAGGCGACGCAGGTCACCACGACGATGAGCCACGCGCCGAGGCCCGGCAACAACACCGCCGCCAGCGCGATCTGCAATAGATAAAGTGCCGTGAACGGATTGGTGGCGCCGCCACTGAAGTACAGCTGAATCGTGAGCGCAGCCACATCCAGCAGCAAGGCGGCAAACAGCGCCTGACTGCTGATGTGCAGATGCTGCCGCAGCCACACGTGACTGAGCGCGTTGAGCGCCAGCAACGCGGCGAGGACCATCGCCATCTCCGCCAGCGGCAAGGAAATGCGCAGCCCATAGTGCACGACCGCGATCGTCACCACCTGCCCCAGCACGGCGATCCAGCGCAACTGGATCAGCAGCGCCAGATTCTTGCGATTCGCGGTATCGATGTGGGACGGAGCCTGGGACTCGGTCAGGGCAAGGGAATTCACGTTATCTGGGGCCTTCGCAAGCGCCACTCGTGGCGGATCACCAGGCCGGTGCCGGCGATCAACATCAATGCCAGCCCGAACCAGGTGAGCGCATACTGCAGGTGGCTGTTGGAAAATGCGATCACGGTGAGGCCGCCGATGGGGGCGCCGGGGATTTCGGGGTGCAGCGCCTCGGCATCGATGAAATAAGGCGCCACGTCGCTCAGGCCTCGCGCAGCCGCGATTGCCGTTACGTCGCGCGAGTACCAGCGATCGCTCGCCGGCTCATTGGCTCGCAGATACCCTCCGCCCGGCTCGCTCAGACGCAGCAGTCCCGTCACGCGGGTCTCGCCCTCGATCTGACCTTGCGGTCGACTGGCAGGATCGCGATACGGGAATGGCACGAAGCCGCGATTGATCAGGACGGTGTAGCCGGCGTCGGTCACGAGCGGCGTCAGCACCCAGAACCCGCCGCCGAGTTCGGTCACGGCCTGCACCAGCGTTTCCCGATCGTTCCGATAGTGGCCTTGCACGGCAACGCGGCGATATTCGCTGCTGGCCCGATCGACATTGGGCCACTGCTCACGGCCCGGCGCCGCAACGGGCGGTGCGTGGACCCGCTGCTCGACGCGCTCGATCAGGTCCCGCTTCCAGGCCAGCCGGTGCACCTGCCAGACGCCCAGGCCGATCAGCACGCCAATACCGGCCAACGCCGCGATCAGTACGATCGCAAGCTGGAACGGCGACAGCGGCGGACGAGCCGAGATGCTCAGAGCGGCTGACTGGCCTCGTGCTTGGGCATCATGTTGGTGTCCATGTGATACATCACCCATAGCGAACCGGCGAGCGTGATGACGACCAGGATCAGCGTAAAGACCAACGAGGTCAGCGTCCAGCCGTCCTCGCTCTTGGGCGTCATGTGCAGGAAGTAGACCATGTGCACCACCATCTGCACGGCGGCGAACGCCATGATGACGAAGGCGATGGTGGTCTTGCTCAAGGACACATCGCCCATCACCAGGTAGAACGGGATCGCGGTCAGGATGACCGACAGAATGAACCCGGTGACGTATTCCTTGAGCGTGCCGTGCGGCTCGGATGCGTGTTCGTGAGCGCTCATCGCAGCATGCCCATCAGATAGACGAAGGTGAAGACGCCGATCCAGATCACGTCCAGGAAGTGCCAGAACAGGCTCAAACAGGCCAGCCGCCGTGCGTTCGCTTTGTTCAGCCCGTGCTTGCCGATCTGCACCATCAGCGTGATCAGCCACACCAGGCCTACGGCCACGTGCAACCCGTGCGTGCCGACCAGCGTGAAGAACGCCGACAGGAACGCGCTGCGCTGAGGCGTCGCGCCCTGATGAATCATGTGCGCGAACTCGTACAGCTCGATGCCCAGGAAGGCGGCGCCGAACAGTCCGGTGACGACCAGCCACGCTCGCGTCGCCGCCACATTCTTCCGGTAGGACGCCAGCATGGCGAAGCCAAACGTGATCGAAGAGATCAGCAGCATCGCGGTATTGAGCGCGACCAAGGACAGATCGAACAGATCTTTCGGCCCCGGCCCCGCCGCCAAGTTGCCGCCCAGCACGCCATAGGTGGCGAACAGCACCGCGAAGATGAGGCAGTCGCTCATCAGATAGATCCAGAAACCCAGCAGCGTGCTGCCGCCGGCTTCGTGATCGTGCTCGTCTTGCAGATGGAACAGCGTGCGAGCCGCCGCTTGTTCGCTGGTCAGTGCGTGTCCCATTCGCTCAGCTCCGCACCGCCGCCAGCAGCCGCGTGCGCTCGTCTTCGGCGCGGACCACGTCTTCCAGGCTCAAGTGATATTCCCGCTTGTAGTTGAAGGTGTGATAGATCGTGAAGCCGACCAGGCCGATGAAGCTCGCAATCGCCAGCCACCACATGTACCAGACCATGGCGAAGCCGAACACCGTGCTCAGCACCGCGAGGATGAAGCCCGCGCCGGTGTTCGCCGGCATGAGAATCGCCCTGAAGCCCGACAACGGGCGCTGATAGCCGCGCTGTTTCATGTCCCACCAGGCGTCGCCGTCATGAATGACCGGCGTGAACGCGAAGTTATAAACAGGCGGCGGCGACGAGGTAGCCCACTCCAGCGTGCGTCCATCCCACGGATCGCCGGTCGTGTCGAGCAACTCGTTGCGCTTGCGGAAGCTCACATAGAACTGCACCACCATCGCACCGATGCCGATCGCGATGAGAACCGCGCCCACCGCCGCGATCTGGAACCAGATCTGCAACGACGGATCCTCGAAGTAGCGCAGCCGACGGGTCACGCCCATCAGACCGAGCACGTACAACGGCATGAACGCCACCCAGAACCCGATCACCCAGAACCAGAACGACACCAGGCCCCAGAACCGATCCAGCTTGAAGCCGAACGCCTTCGGGAACCAGTAGTTGATGCCGGCGAACAAGCCGAACAGCACGCCACCGATGATGACGTTGTGGAAGTGCGCGATCAGGAACAGGCTGTTGTGGAGCACGAAGTCGGCCGGCGGCACCGCCAGCAGCACGCCCGTCATGCCACCGATCACGAACGTGAGCATGAAGGCCACGGTCCACATCATCGGCAGCTCGAAACGGATGCGCCCGCGATACATCGTGAAGATCCAGTTGAAGAGCTTCGCTCCCGTCGGAATCGAGATGATCATGGTCGTGATGCCGAAGAACGAGTTCACGCTCGCGCCCGAGCCCATCGTGAAGAAGTGATGCAGCCACACGATGTACGACAGGATGGTGATGACGACCGTCGCGTACACCATGGAGCTGTAGCCGAACAGTCGCTTGCCGCTGAACGTCGAGGTGACTTCGGAGAACACGCCGAACAGCGGCAGGATCAGGATGTACACCTCCGGATGGCCCCAGATCCAGATGAGGTTGACGTACATCATCGGATTGCCGCCGAAATCGTTGGTGAAGAAGTTCGTGCCCACGTAACGATCCAGCGACAGCAGCACCAGCACCGCCGTCAGCACCGGGAAGGCCGCGACGATCAGCACGTTCGTGCACAACGACGTCCAGGTGAACACCGGCATCTTCATCAAAGTCATGCCGGGCGCACGCATCTTGATGATGGTTGCAAGCAAGTTGACGCCTGATAGCAGTGTTCCTACGCCTGCTATCTGTAGCGCCCATATGTAGTAGTCGACACCAACGTCGGGACTGTATTGAATGCCTGAGAGCGGCGGATACGCGAGCCAGCCCGTGCGTGCGAACTCACCGACGAACAGCGAGAACATGACCAGGATCGCACCTGCCGTGGTCATCCAGAAACTGAAGTTGTTGAGGAACGGGAACGCCACGTCGCGCGCGCCGATCTGCAGCGGCACGATGTAGTTCATCAAGCCCGTGACCAGCGGCATGGCCACGAAAAAGATCATTATCACGCCGTGCGCAGTGAAGATCTGATCGTAGTGATGCGCGTTGAGATAGCCCTCGGAGCCGCCGAACGCGATCGCCTGCTGCAATCTCATCATGATGGCGTCGGCGAAGCCACGCAGCAGCATGACGATGCCGAGGATCATGTACATGATGCCGATGCGCTTGTGATCGATCGTGGTGATCCACTCGCGCCACAGATAGCCCCACAACTGATAGCGCGTCACGCCGGCGAGCAACGCGATGCCACCGATCGCTACGGCAACGAAGGTCGCGACCAGAATGGGCTCATGCAACGGCAGCGCTGCAAGACTCAATCGGCCAAAGATCGGATCCAACACTGGCAACTCTGCTTGGGACATCATCAATTACCGCGAGCTCGTGGATCGACGCTGTCCGCGAGCAATGAACCGGACCGGCCGGACGCAGGCCGGGGCAGCCCCGCGCCTCGCAACGGCGAACGATCGACCTGTGGCAACAAGTCGTCTTCGAAAGTACGGACCGTAGGCGCCGCGCAGATGCCGATGACATGCGACTGGTCCGCGCCGAACACGGCGCGCGGCTGATCGCCCCGAAATGCCGGGCCACGTTTGTTAAAAGTTCCCCGCCAAGGCNCCCAGCCCGCCCCGCTGGTCGAGCGCCATCATGTCGTGCATGCACATCTTGCCGGGCTCGACGCACATGCCGACGATCAGGTCGTAGAGTTGTTTGTCCACCGTGGAGAAATAGCGCACCGGCTCGCGTTCCGACGGCTTCGCCAATTGCAAATAAGCGTCACGGGTCAGCGATTGTTGGGCGGCCCGCGCCGTCGTCACCCAGCGTTGAAACTCGGTGTCGCTCACACCGCGCACCTTGAATTTCATGCCCGAGAAACCCGCACCGCTGTAGTTGGTGGAAAATCCTTCCGAGTCGCCCGGCGCGTTCAACACACCTGTCTCTTATACACATCTCCGAGCC
>NZ_LSRW01000105.1:0-5322 GCF_003104955.1 Steroidobacter cummioxidans
ACCAATCACGGCAACATCCACGTGCGCGGCTATCTGGAGGAAGGTACGACGACCACGCCCTTCGACATGGCCGTGTTTGAAAATTCGCATCGATCGCTTCCACCTCGTGAGTGACGTGATCGAGCGCATCGAGCAGCTAGGCTCGCGCGCGGCTTACGCCCTGCAAGCCNNCNNGNANANGCTGNTANGAGCACAAGCACTACATCGCCAAGCACGGCGACGACCTGCCGGAAGTCACCGGGTGGCGCTGGGGCGCTGCGAGCAAGGCCGCCGGCCAGCAAACATCCACGTCCACCGAGGGCGATAACGTTTGAAGGCAGACGCGGCAGGTAAGAGCGCGCCGCTGGGTGCAACCCTCGTGCCCGGCGGTGTCAACTTCAGCGCGTACTCGAAACACGCCACCGGCGTCGAGTTGTTGCTATTCGATGGCGAGGATGATTCGCGCGCCGCGCGCACGATCAGCCTCGACCCCGCGATCAATCGCACCTATCACTACTGGCACGTCTTCGTGCCGGATGTGCGTCCCGGTCAGCGCTACGGTTTTCGGGTCGACGGTCCCTGGGATCCGGCGCGTGGGCTGCGTTTCGATCGCTGCAAAGTACTGCTCGATCCGTATGGTCGAGGCGTCGTCGTACCCCGCAACTACACGCGAGATACCGTGCACGGGCACGATGATGCCGCAACGGCAATGAAGAGCGTCGTGGTGGACTCGGGCGGCTACGACTGGGAAGGAGACGCGCCGATCTGTCGAGCCTCGGCGCGAACGATCATCTATGAGATGCACGTGCGAGGATTCACTCGGCATCCCAGCTCCGGAGTCTCAGAGGAGTTGCGCGGCACCTACGCCGGCCTGATCCAGAAGATTCCCTATTTGCAGCAGCTGGGGATCACCGCGGTCGAGCTCTTGCCGGTCTTTCAGTTCGACGCCCAGAGCGCTCCGCCAGGCCGCCCCAATTACTGGGGCTATGCGCCGGTTTCGTTCTTCGCTCCGCATGCCGCATTCAGCTCGCTTACAGCCCCGCTCGGGCCGATCGATGAATTCCGTGACATGGTCAAAGCGCTGCACCGGGCCGGCATCGAGGTGATCCTCGACGTGGTGTACAACCACACTGCGGAGGACGGTGCCGATGGACCGACCTTCTGTTATCGGGGCTGGGACAACACCGCCTACTACATCCTGGAGCACGATCGGAGCCACTACGCGAACTACACCGGCACCGGCAACACGCTGAACGCCAATCATCCCATCGTGCGGCGGATGATCGTCGACAGCCTGCGCTATTGGGTCGAGCACATGCATGTCGATGGCTTTCGCTTCGATCTGGCCTCGATCCTGTCGCGCGATGAACAGGGCCGGCCGCTGCAGAACCCGCCGGTCCTGTGGGATATCGAATCCGATCCGGTGCTGGCCGGAACCAAGCTGATCGCCGAAGCCTGGGACGCCGCGGGGCTGTATCAGGTGGGCAGTTTCGTCGGCGATCGCTGGAAAGAATGGAACGGCCACTTTCGCGACGAGGTGCGCAGCTTCTTCCGTGCCGACTCAGGCTCGGCGGCGCGACTCGCGGATCGTATGATCGGCAGCCCGAATATCTACGGGCACGAACACCGCGAAGCCGAGCAGAGCGTCAACTTCGCGACCTGTCACGACGGCTTCACGCTCAACGATCTGACCTCTTACAACCACAAGCACAACGAGGCGAATGGCGAAGGCAATCGCGATGGCGCGAACGACAATCGCAGCTGGAACTGCGGCGTCGAAGGTCCCACCGACGATCCTGGCGTGGAGCACTTACGCAACCGCCAGGTCAAGAACTTCCTCACCGCGACTTTGTTGTCCGTCGGCATGCCGATGATCCTGATGGGAGACGAAGTGCGACGCACGCAACGTGGCAACAACAACGCCTATTGCTGCGACGACGAGACCAGCTGGTTCGACTGGACGCTGCTGATGAAGCACGCGGACCTGCACCGGTTTGTAACATTGCTGAACGAGCAGCGCCGCCGGCGAGATGTCGAGTACGAAAATGAGGGCGCCACGTTGATCGACGTTATCCGGCGGGCCGACCTGGTCTGGCATGGAACGAAGCTGCGGCAGCCCGACTGGAGCGAGAACTCCCACACATTGGCATTCAGCGCCGGCCTGCGCGGCGGCGCGCTGCAAATACACTTCATATTGAACGCCTACTGGGAAGCGCTCGACTTCGAGCTGCCGGCCGTCGACGGTCACACCGGGAACTGGTCTCGTTGGATCGATACGGCCCTCGAGTCACCGGCTGACATCGTTTCATTGACAGCTGCCCAGGCACTTACCGGTACGACCTATTCAGCCCAGGCGCGCTCGGTCGTCGTGCTGGTCGCCAGCCACCCCGCGTAACCGCCGCGAAGAAATCCGTCCGTTCAATGCGACCATGGTCCCATTACCTGTGCGCATTCGTCGTAACAGGATGCGTTGTGATTGCCTGCATTCGGCTCCACGACGCGCTCCGCGTCCGGCGAGGACGGATGAGATGTCGAAAAAAACGCTGCTCATATCGCTTGTGCTGGTAGCGGCAGTCGGAGGCGGCATTGCCTGGTGGCTGCTCTCCCAGCCCGGCCTGCCGCCAGGATTCGCCGGCGGCAACGGCCGTCTGGAAGCGAAAGAGATCACCATCGCGACCAAGTACCCCGGCCGCATCAAGGAAGTGCTCGCCGATGAAGGCGATACGGTCAACGCCGGACAAGTCGTCGCCGTCATCGACACGGAGCCGTTGGAGGCCCAGTTGCGCGAGGCCGAAGCGCAGATCTCGGGCGCGCAGGACAACCATCGCACCGCCGCTGCCGATGTGGCGGTCAAGCAATCCGAACTCAACTTCGCATCGTCGCAGTACAAGCGCTCCAGCGAACTGGTGAAAACCGGCGCGGTGAGCACGCAGGAAAGAGATGTCGACTTCTCCAGGATGGAGGCAACTCGCGCCGCGTTGATTGGCGCGCAGGCGCAAGAGGTCCGCGCCCAGTCGGCAATCGACGCTGCAACGGCAACCGCCGAACGACTCAAGGCCGAGATCAAGGACAACACGCTGAGATCGCCGGTTCGCGCGCGAGTTCAGGCACGCATGGCAGAGCCAGGTGAAGTGCTCGGTGCCGGCGGCCGCGTGCTCTCGGTGACTGACTTGAGCGACGTATATATGTATGTGTTCCTGCCGGCGACCAACGCCGGCAAGGTTGCGCTGGGGTCCGAGGCACGCATCGTTCTCGATGCGATTCCGGATTATCCGATCAGGGCCGTGGTCTCCTACGTGTCGCCAACCGCGCAGTTCACCCCCAAAACCGTGGAGACCGCCGAAGAGCGACGCGACCTGTCATTTCGTGTGAAGTTGCAACTCGACAAACAACGACTGCGTGCTTACGAACGGCTCGTGAAAGTGGGTATTCCGGGCATGGGGTATGTGCGCTATGACAACAGCGCCGTCTGGCCCGTGGCTCTACAACCGAAGCCCGTCGACCAAACGCGTTGGGCCGCGGCTGGCGACACTTCGCGGTCGGAGTAGCTCAGCAGGTGAGTAGATGGACTCCCTCCACGGCGAACCTGTAGTCAGACTGGAAAATGTCAGCCAGCGCTACGGCGAGGCGATCGCGCTGGATGCCATCGACATCGAGATTCCCAGCCAGAAGATGATCGGTCTGATCGGCCCCGACGGCGTCGGCAAGTCGACGCTGCTCGGCATCGTCGCCGGCGTGCGTCGTATGCAAAGCGGCACGGCCCAGGTACTCGGCGGCAACATTGCGGACGTGAAATTTCGCGAGTCGATCTCGTCGCGAGTGGCCTACCTGCCGCAAGGCCTCGGCAAGAATCTCTATCCCACGCTGTCGATCTTCGAGAACATCGATTTCTTCGGCCGCCTGTTCGGTCAATCCAAGGAGGAGCGCGAGTGGCGCATCGCCGATCTGTTCGCGAGCACCGATCTCACGCCGTTTCGCGATCGTCCCGCGGGCAAGCTGTCCGGCGGCATGAAGCAAAAGCTCGGCCTGTGTTGCTCGCTGATCCACGACCCGGACCTGCTGATCCTCGATGAGCCGACCACCGGCGTCGATCCGCTCGCACGCCGACAATTCTGGGAACTGATCGCGCGCATCCGCATCCGGCGCCCGAACATGAGCGTGCTGGTGGCCACGGCCTACATGGATGAGGCCGAAGGCTTCGACTGGCTGGTCGCGATGGACGCGGGCAAGGTGCTCTCGACCGGCACGCCCGAGGAATTGCGGCGCAATTCGAACCAGCCAACCCTGGAGAAGGCTTTCATCGAGCTGCTGCCGGAAGAAGTGCGGCGCGGACACAAAGAGCCGCAGATCACGCCCTACGTTTCCAGCGGCGGACCGCCCGCGATCGAGGCGCAAGGACTCACGCAGAGATTCGGAACATTCACCGCTGTGGATCACGTCAGCTTCCGGATCGAGCGCGGCGAGATCTTCGGCTTTCTCGGCTCCAATGGCTGCGGCAAGACCACGACGATGAAAATGCTGACGGGCCTGCTGCCGCCCACGGAAGGCACCGCCCTGCTCTTCGGCAAGCCGGTGAAAGGCGGCGATGTGGAATCGCGCCGTCGCGTCGGCTTCATGACGCAGGCGTTCTCGCTCTACACCGAGCTCACCGTGCGCCAGAACATGATCTTGCACGCGCGCCTGTTCGATCTTCCGACCGAAGCCGGACGCCAACGGGTCGAAGATCTCATCAAGAGCTTCGGGCTCGAAGATGTCGCCGACACGCTTGCAGAAAGTCTGCCGCTCGGCATCCGGCAACGCCTGTCGCTGGCGGTCGCCGTGATCCACGAGCCGGACATGCTCATTCTCGACGAACCGACTTCCGGCGTGGACCCGGTCGCCCGCGACGGCTTCTGGGAGTTGCTCATCCGGCTGTCGCGCGACAACGGTGTGACGATATTTCTGTCCACTCATTTCATGAATGAGGCGGAACGCTGCGATCGCATGTCGATGATGCATGCGGGCAAGGTGCTAGCGCAGGGGCGCCCCGCCGATCTGGTCGTGGAGCGCAAGGCAAAGAATCTGGAAGACGCTTTCATCGGCTATCTCGAAGAGGCTTCGCGCCAGGCCGCGCCGCCAGCACCGGCATCGACGCCGACTACTCCTGTCACTGCCGCTTCGATGCCAGCCCCTGCAACGGCGATGGCAACAGCTACGGCGGTGCAATTGCGATACCCGAGGACACGCACGCGCCGGTCGGTACAGAGAGCGCGGCAGCATCACGCAAGTTCCAGCCCCGGTCGTGTCTGGGCGTTCGCGCGTCGCGAGGCTGGGGAACCTGTCTCTTATACACATCTCCGAGCC
>NZ_LSRW01000106.1:0-17902 GCF_003104955.1 Steroidobacter cummioxidans
GCGGCAGCCGCTGCCCACACTCGACCGCAGCCAGCTTGCGTCGGCAAGCGGGGTGGCGCGCGGAGCCTATGTCCTGTCGGATCCGCCGCAGGGCAAACCCGAAGTCATTCTGATCGGTACCGGCAGCGAGGTGAGCCTGTGCCTTCAAGCCGCCAAGGATCTCGCCACAGAAGGCATCAAGGTGCGGGTTGTTTCCATGCCGAGTTGGGAGCTTTTCGAGCTGCAGGATGAGACCTACCAAGCCGAAGTGCTGCCGCCAGAGATTGAAGCGCGCGTCTCCGTCGAGCAGGCCGCGACCATTGGCTGGGAGCGCTACGTCGGCAGGTACGGCGCGAAAATCGGCATGCATACCTTCGGTGCTTCTGCCCCGCTCAAGGCGCTGCTCAACAAGTTCGGCTTCACGCCCGACCGCGTGGCCGAAGCGGCACGCGAGCAGCTGGCGCGGGCGCATGAGGACACGCTCGTCGGAGCGAAGTAGCGCCCACGATGAACACCGAGTCGTCAGCTTCGTCGGTTGCCCAGTCAACAGCACAGGATCGGCAGGCTCCGCCGGCAACACTCGTCATTTTTGGCGCTGCCGGCGACCTGACGAAGCGCCTGGTCGTGCCCGCGCTGTACAACTTGGTGCGTGCACGCCGGCTTGCGGACGGCTTCTCCATCATAGGAGTCGATTCCGCCAGTCTTACCGCCGAGAGCTGGCGCAAGCAGCTCTCGGACATGATGGAGTTCTTCGTTCGTCACGGCGGCGACGAGTTTCATGCCAGCGAGATTGATCCAACGGACTGGAATTGGCTTGCGCAACGCATGTCCTATCTGCAAGGAGATTTCACCGATAGCGAGACCTATGGAAGGCTCGCGCATCTGCTCGCAAAGCGCGGTGGAGCCTCGGACAACGTTGGCAATGTGCTGTTCTACCTTGCGGTCGCAGAGAGATTCTTCGGACAGATCGTCGAGCAACTCGGACGCGCGGGCCTTACGCGCGAGTCGAATGGCGCGTGGCGTCGCGTAATCATTGAAAAGCCTTTCGGCCATGACCTCTCTTCGGCACGAGCGCTCAATGCGCAGATACTGAACGTCCTGACGGAAGACCAGATTTATCGGATCGATCACTTCCTGGGCAAGGAAACGGTCCAGAACATCCTGGTGCTGCGCTTTGCCAATGGGATATTCGAGCCGCAGTGGAATCGCAATGGTATCAGCCACGTCCAGATTACCGCGGCAGAGACTGTTGGCGTGGAGGCGCGCGGCCGGTTCTATGAAAAGACCGGCGCGCTGCGGGACATGGTGCCGAATCACTTGTTTCAGCTGCTCGCCATGATCGCGATGGAGCCGCCGGTCTCGTTCAATCCCGACGCCGTGCGCGCGAAGAAGACCGAGCTCTTCTCCGCGATTCGTCCGATCTCACCCGACGATGCCGTGCGTGGGCAATACAGCGCAGGCCGGGTGCGGGACCAGCCTGTGCGCGATTACCGGCGTGAGCCCGACGTCGAGCCTGATTCTCAGACGGAAACTTACGTGGCGCTCAAGGTCGGCATCGACAACTGGCGCTGGGCCGGTGTGCCGTTCTATCTGCGCACGGGAAAGTATCTCTCGACCCGTTGCACGGAAATCGCTCTGCATTTCCGCCAGGCGCCCTATGCCTTGTTCCGCGATACACCTGTCGAGCGGCTACCTCCGAACATCATGACGCTCAGGATCCAGCCCGCCGAGGGCTTGTATGTGAGCTTCAGTGCAAAGCGGCCCGGCCCCGAGATCGAGATCGACGGCGTGGCCATGGACTTCTGCTATAGCGACTATTTCGAGCCGCTGTCGAGCGTCGGCTATGAGACGCTGATCTACGATTGCTTCATCGGCGATGCGACGCTGTTTCAGCGTGCCGATACGGTCGAGGCAGCTTGGTGGGCCGTGCAGCCGGTCCTCGATGCCTGGGCAGCGCAGCCGCCGCGTGATTTTCCCAACTACGCGGCCGGCAGCCCCGGGCCGGAAGCAGCGGACCGGCTGCTTCAGCGCGATGGACATGCGTGGCGCCCGATCGGAGCCGGGCTACCGAGGAGAAACGTCGAATGAAGGAGGTTCGCAAGCTTTCGCTGCTGCTTGCCGATGTCGACGGCACCCTCGTTACGCACGACAAGATCCTCACCGAACGCGCGCAAAGGGCTGTGCATCGCATGCGCGAAGTCGGCATCCGCTTTGCGATCACCAGTGGCCGGCCTCCCAAGGGCATGGCCATGCTGATTGCGCCGCTTGCCATCGAAACGCCGATTGCCGGCTTCAACGGCGGTCTATGCGTGCATCCCGATCTTTCCATCATCGAGGAGCGCACGCTCGACTCTGATGTCGCAGCACAGACTGTCGCGCTAATGCACGATCATGGCCTGGACGTTTGGGTCTACGCCGGCAACGACTGGCTGGTACGTGATCCGAAGGTGCCACACGTCGATCGCGAGGCTTGGACCGTGAAGTTCCCGCCGAAGGTCGTGAAGGATTTTGGCAGCGCTCTGCAGCGGGCGGTGAAGATCGTCGGTGTCAGCGACGATCTGGAACTCGTCAAGCGCTGCGAAGCCGATGCCCAGCGGGCACTGGGCAGCCGCGCCAGTGCCGCGCGTTCGCAGCCTTATTACCTCGATGTGACACATCACGATGCCAACAAGGGTTTCGTCGCCGAGGTGCTGGCACGCTCGCTCCAAATTCCTTTCGCGGAGATCGCCACCATTGGCGATCAGCCCAACGACGTTCTGATGTTCAAGCGCTCCGGCCTCAGCATTGCCATGGGCAACTCGAGTGACGACGTGAAGCGTCAGGCTGACGCGGTCACGGACTCCTATGACAATGAAGGTTTCGCGAATGCCGTCGAGCGCTTCATCCTGGGCCGTGTAGCCCATGCGTGAGGTCACACTATGAAAGCGACGCAAAGGCTGCACGACCTCGGTCAGAGTCTCTGGCTCGATCACATCACTCGCGGCTTGCTCGCGAGCGGGACGCTGCAGCGTTACATCGACGAGCTATCAGTCACCGGACTCACGTCGAACCCCACCATCTTCGACCACGCCATGAAGAACAGCGCCGACTACGACGACAGCATCCGGCGCAAGGTGGAAGAGGGGAAAACGGGTGAGGCGCTCTTCTTCGATGTGGCGCTTGAGGACCTAGCAGAGGCTGCCGACCTGTTCCGGTCCATCCATGAGCACACCGATGGCGTGGATGGATGGGTATCGCTCGAGGTCTCTCCGCTGCTAGCTCACGACACCGACAAAACAATCTCCGTAGCGAAGGAGTTGCATGCCAAGGCTGCCCGACCGAATCTTCTGATCAAGATTCCTGGAACCAGGGAGGGGCTGCCGGCCATCGAGGAATCGATCTTCGCCGGCGTGCCTGTCAACGTTACCTTGCTGTTCTCGCGCGAACAGTACTTGGCTGCCGCAGAAGCTTATATGCGCGGCATCGAGCGGCGCATCCGGGCGGATCTCTCGCCCGATGTGGGATCGGTGGCTTCTGTCTTCGTGAGCCGCTGGGACGTGGCCGTGGCCGATCAGGTTCCCGACGAACTCAGAGACCGACTCGCCATCGCAGTCGCCAAACGCACCTACAAGACCTATCGCGAGTTGCTGGATTCATCGCGCTTGCAGCGTGCCGCGAATGCCGGCGCGCGTCCGCAGCGGCTGCTTTGGGCGAGCACCGGAACCAAGGACCCCAAGGCGTCAGACGTTATCTACATCAAGGCGCTCGCGGCTCCGTTCACCGTCAATACGATGCCCGAAGCCACGCTCCAGGCGCTGGCGGAACATGGTGAAGTCGGCGAGACGCTGCCGCCCGATGGCGGCGATTGCGAGGAGGTTCTGGCGCATTTCGGCAAGGCCGGGATCGACATCGACGCACTGGCCGTCCGGCTGCAGGAGGAGGGAGCGCAATCCTTCATCAAGTCGTGGAACGATTTGATGGACGTCATCAGCAACAAATGCGCAGCCCTCGCGAAAGCGAGCTGACGTCCGAGTCCAGGCCTATCAAGAGGGAATGGATCATGACAGCGAGCGCAGAGACACTGAAGAAAGAGACAGCGGCCAAAAATGCGGCATGGCAGGCTCTCATTCAGCACCAGAAGCAGATTGGAACCCTGCATTTGCGCACTCTCTTCGCCGAAGATGCGAAGCGCGGTGAACGGATGGCGGCGCAGGCTGCCGGCGTATTCCTCGACTACTCCAAGAACCGCATTACCGACGAGACGCTCCGCTTGCTGATCGACCTGGCGCAGCAGTGCGGCCTCAAGGATCGCATCGATGCAATGTTTCGTGGCGATCGCATCAACGCGACTGAAAACCGCTCTGTTCTACACGTAGCGCTGCGCGCACCAGGCGGCGGCTCGATTGTCGTGGACGGGCACAACGTCCTGTCGGATGTCCACGCTGTACTCGACAAGATGGCTCGCTTCGCTGAGCACGTGCGCAACGGTGAGTGGCAGGGACACACGGGGAAGCGCATTCGAAACGTGATCAATATCGGCATCGGTGGGTCGGACCTCGGTCCTGTCATGGCCTACGAGGCGCTCAAGTTCTACAGCGACCGGTCGATGACCTTCCGCTTCGTCTCCAACGTCGACGCAACGGATCTCGTCGAGGCGACGCGCGACCTCGATCCGGCCGAAACGCTCTTCATCGTCTCGTCGAAGACCTTCACGACGCTCGAGACGATGACCAACGCTCGCGACGCGCGCGAATGGATGCAGCTGGGCCTCGGCTCGGACGCGAAGGCTGTGGCCCGGCATTTCGTTGCAGTCTCGACCAATGCCGAGAAGGTTGCCGAATTCGGCATCGATACCGCCAACATGTTCGAATTCTGGGATTGGGTCGGCGGTCGCTATTCGATGGATTCGGCCATTGGTCTGTCGACGATGCTCGCCATCGGCCCGGAGAATTTCCGCGCCATGCTCGATGGCTTTCATGAGATGGACGAGCATTTCCGAACTGCGCCCTTCGAGCGGAACCTGCCGGTGCTCATGGGGCTCCTTGCCGTCTGGTACAACGACTTCTTCGGCTCGGAAACGGTTGCGGTGCTGCCCTATGAGCAGTACCTGAAGCGCTTTCCAGCCTATCTCCAGCAGCTCACGATGGAGAGCAATGGCAAGCACGTGAAGCTCGACGGCGCTCGCGTCGAGTACGCCACCGGCCCGATCTATTGGGGCGAGCCCGGGACCAACGGCCAGCACTCGTTCTATCAGCTCATCCATCAAGGCACGCGCCTCATCCCGTGCGACTTCATCGCGTTTGCCGACGCGCTCAATCCAGTCGGCCGGCACCATGACATGCTGCTGGCCAACGTGTTCGCGCAGGCAGAAGCGCTCGGCTTCGGCAAGACGCGAGAGCAGGTTGAGGCCGAGGGTACGCCCGAGTGGCTCGTGCCCCATCGCATCTGTGAAGGGAACCGCCCATCGAACATGATCCTGATGGATCGGCTGACGCCGGCGGCACTCGGCAAGCTCGTGGCGCTGTACGAGCACAATGTCTTCACGCAGGGTGTCATCTGGCACATCGACTCGTTCGACCAGTGGGGCGTCGAACTCGGCAAGGTCCTGGCGCAACGGATCATTCCCGAGCTCCAGAGCAAGGACGAACCCAGGCTTCATCACGACAGCTCGACGAACAATCTCATCCGCCGCTATCGCCAGATGAAAGGCATGCAACCGTGACGGAGACTGTTATGCAACTCGCGATCATTGGATTGGGCCGGATGGGAGGCAACATGGCGCGTCGCCTCATCAAGGGCGGGCACGAGTGTCTGGTGTTCGATAGGTCGCCGAAAGCGGTGCAGGACCTGACTCGCGACGGAGCGGTCGAAACAACTTCGCTTGCCGATCTGGCGAGCAAGCTCAACAAGCCGCGGGCCGTCTGGCTGATGGTCCCCGCTGCAGCAGTCGACGAGACGATTGCTGACCTCGTGCCTCATCTCGAGTCTGGCGACATCATCATCGACGGCGGGAATTCCTACTACGTCGACGACATCCGGCGCGCCGATGAGCTTGCTTCGCGAGGCATCGATTACGTCGATGTGGGAACGAGCGGCGGAGTGTGGGGGCTCGAGCGCGGCTACTGCATGATGATTGGTGGACCGCAGGAGGCGGTGCGTCGCCTCGATCCTGTCTTCAAGACGCTGGCGCCGGGCCGGGGAGAAATTTCTCGCACGCCGGGCCGGGAGAAGCTCGATGGGACCGCAGAGCTTGGCTATCTCCACTGCGGCCCGCACGGCGCCGGTCACTTCGTCAAGATGGTCCACAACGGAATCGAGTACGGGATCATGGCAGCCTATGCCGAGGGCCTGGACGTTCTGCAGCAGGCGAATGTCGGGAAGCGGCAGCATGCAGTCGATGCAGAAACAAGTCCGCTCCGCGACCCGAAGCTGTACCAGTACGACTTCAATCTGCGCGATGTTGCAGAAGTGTGGCGACGCGGCAGCGTCATCGCCTCCTGGCTCCTCGATCTGACCGCAGCAGCCTTGGTTCAGGATCAGGGCCTGTCGAAATTCGCAGGGCGAGTTTCGGATTCGGGCGAAGGGCGATGGACGATCAAAGCGGCCATCGATGAGGCCGTCCCAGTGCCTGTTCTGTCGACGGCCCTCTACGAGCGCTTCAGCTCACGAGGGGAAGCGGAGTTCCAGGACAAGGTGCTCTCGGCTATGCGCTTTCACTTCGGCGGACATGTCGAGAAGCGGGCGGGGTGATGGCGCAGCGATTGCTCGCGACAACATATTTGGAGGCGCGTCGAACCAGTTCGGAGCACGCACGTTATTGCTCCGTGCATGAGAGTTCTGTCGCGCGCTTGCCGTGCGGGTGCGACCGAAGATGAGCAGCTTGTCGAAGGCCCGAGTTGAAGTCCTTGCCGATGCCGAGGCGCTGGCGCATCACGTCGCGGATTGGCTGACAACGACAGCCTCCGCAAAGAGCGGGTCGTTTTCGCTGGCTCTGTCTGGCGGGTCGACTCCGCGGCGGCTCTATCAGCTTCTGGCTAGTGCGCCCTATCGTGAACGCTTTCCATGGGCGCGCACCCACTTCTTCTGGGGGGATGAACGGTTCGTGCCGCCGGACCATCCGCAAAGCAACTACCGCATGGTCCGAGAGGCTTTGCTTGCACACGTCCCGGTGCCGTCAGGAAACATTCACCCGGTGCCAACTGAGGGCCTCACGCCTGAGGCGTCGGCTGTTTCGTACGAGGAAGCGCTGAAAAGCTTTTACGGCTCGTCGACACTCAGCCAGGAACAGCCTCTTTTCGATGTCACTTTCCTGGGCATCGGTCCTGAAGGGCACATCGCGTCGCTGTTTCCTGATAGCGCGATGCTCGAGGAGCGCACACGATGGGTGGGTGCGGTGATCGGCGTTAAGCCCGAGCCGCGCATCACGCTGACGTATCCGGCACTCGAAAGCAGTGGGGAGGTTGCATTCCTCATCGCTGGCGCCGAGAAGGGACCCATCCTGAAGAGACTATTCGCGGGAGACCAGGACCTGCCCGCTGCGAGACTGCATCCCGTCACGGGCCCGGCGCGGTTCTTTCTGGACCGCGCCGCGGCTGGCTCGGTTCAATGAGCGCGCGCAACGAGCCGAGGAAGCAACATCGTCGGGTACCCTCCGGCCGCGCAGAAGTGCGCACGCTCGGCATCGACATTGGCGGCACAGGACTCAAGGCGTCGGTTCTCGACTCCTCCGGCCGAATGGTCGTGGAACGAGTCCGTGTATCGACCCCAGATCCCTGCCCACCGAAGACGCTGCTCGATGCGCTGGCAGAGCTCGCCGCTTCGCTGCCGGCCTTCGACCGGATCTCGGTCGGGTTTCCAGGCGTCGTTCGCGACGGTCGTGTGATCACTGCGCCGCACTTCCCCACCAAGCCATGGCGGGACTACCCACTCGAATTCGCAATCGCAGAGCGCTTTGACCGACCCGTCCGTCTGCTCAACGATGCAGAGGTGCAAGCGCTCGGTATCGTCACCGGTAACGGGCTGGAAGTCGTACTCACGCTTGGAACCGGGATCGGCAGTGCCGTCTTACGCGATGGCTGGCTGGCCCCCCACCTCGAGTTGGCGCAACATCCGCTCCTCGCCGGCAAGACCTACAAGGAGTACGTCGGTAAGGAGGCGCTCAATCGACACGGCAGCAAGAAATGGAACATGCGCGTGCTCGAGATGATCGGCGTCGTCGAGAGTCTGTTTCACTACGACGTGCTCTATTTGGGTGGCGGCAACGTCCACCACCTCGAAGTCGAGTTGCCGAGAAATGTCCGCACCGCTTCCAATGACACGGGCATTACAGGCGGCATCTATCTTTGGGACGAGGGTGTGTGGGAGAGCATTCGCGGGTCTCATAAGTGTTGGACGCGGCCGCGCGCGCCGACCGTGACCGAACCGGCCAGCAAGTCGTCCCGACCGGCGAACACGCAACACTGATCGGCTATCGTGGCGCAGATCCGAGGGCTCCTGCGGCCAGCGCGAGTGTGGCGGCCGCGGAAAGAGCGGCGCTGTGTGCATCCGTCGAAGCGTTTATTGCCTGCAGCAGTTGAGTGTGAGCGAGCGTAACGTCCGTAATCGATCCGACGTCGCTTCGATAGGCTCCGAGGGCTGCGTCGAAAGTCGTCTGTGCTGCTGAAACGAGCGAAGAGGATGCGTCATGGGCCGCGAGGCTGGTGCGCAGCGCGTTCTCGGCGGCCACGATCTGGCGCACAGCTTCCTCCTTCGTGTGAGCGAGCGCGAGTGCAGCGCTGTCGGTTCTCGCTTGTGCCTGTCTGAGAGCGGCCACTCGCGTGCCGGCATCGTAAAGCGGAATCGTGAACCCGGCGAAGAGAGTGAAGTTACGCACATTCTCGGAGACGTTGACGGTCGCTGCCTGCTGGCCGATTCCTGGAACGGCTGTGACCTGCAGATTTCCCTGGTTGTAAGCGGCCGAGCCCGCCAGAAAGAATTTCGGTAGGAACTCCGCCTTCGCCGCGCGCGCACTCTCCGCGCTCGCCACTTGCATGGCATATGCCGTCAGCACGTCCGGACGGCGGCCGAGTGCCTCTGCGACGATCTGCTCAATCGAAGCCCTCGCGGCTACCGGAAGCTTACGATCCGAAGTATCGGCGATCCGGATCTGCGTCAGCGGTGAAATGCCCATCGCGGTGAGCAGTGAAAGATAAGCGTCGCGCGCTGCGCCGTCGGCCTGAACCTGGAGCAATTGCGCCTGTGCCGTGGCCTGGCGGGCTTGTGCGACTTCGACCACGGTGCCAATGCCATTGGCATAGCGCTCTTCTGCGGCGGTCTGGACGTCGCGCGCGTTTTTCAGAGATTGCGCTGCCGTAGTTACACGTGCTCGCGCGGCACCGTGAGCATAGAACGCAAGGCTCACGTCATAGATCACTTGCTGATGGACGGCGGTGAACGCGATGTTCGAGATGATGGAGGCTTGCTTCGCCACATTGTTGAGCGCCTTGCGTTGCCCGAAATCGAACAGCAGCCATTGCAGTGCCAGGGTCGAGATCGTGCCATCGAACGTGTTGCGGTCGAGCCTCTGATAGACGAGGACGGCGCTGGCTGTGAGGTTGGGAAGATACGCGCTGCGCGCGATTCCTGCGGCGAGTGCAGCTTCGCGGGCGCGGTTCCACGCCGTGCGAGTCAGGGGATTACTGGTTTGGGCGATGTCGATCAGCTCGGGCAACGTGTAAGGCCGGTCATGGTCGAGATCCGGCGGCGGCGCTGGGATGGTTGCAAGATTGGAATTGACCGGCAACTCGTATGTCGCTTCGCCAACTGGTGTTGGCAACGGTTTTGCTCCAGGAATGATTTCACCTGTGGCGCCAACCTCAGGTGACCAGGGTTGATCTGGGCGAGCCGGCGCCATGTCGAGCGCGGACGTCGCGCATCCTGCAAGCAGGACCGCTTCGAGCGTGAGCGCGAGTGCGCCACTACGTCGGTGCATGGCCGGTTACCACCGTCGCGCCCGCCGGTTGCTGCATCAACACTGCGTCCAGCTTGCGAAGATGTGTATCGATCAGACCGGCAAGCGGATGAGGCGGGAGCGGTGTGCTCATGGCGCTTGCGCCATCGGCTAGACCCTCGAGTCGACGGGCAACATCGCCTGCGAACGCTGCATCCTCATTCGGGGGGGCGCGGCTGCTCAATACGAGCAGCGGGGCGGCGAGTGCATCAATCTCGGCTGCGGCCTGCCGGCGGGCCTGTAGCCAGCCTTCAGTCGGACGAATCGAAGCCGGTTCGTACCTGGCGATCTGGAGATCACCTTCGATCGTTTCTAGCACCGCCTGTGCTTTTACCGCGAGCGCACCTCTCGCGACGGAGCTCACCGCCTTGGACATCGCGCTCAGATGTCGTAAGACGTCGGTAATTGCGGCGTCGACGCGCGGTCCCACACTGACCGGCCAGAGTCTGGTGAAAACAAAATAGACGACGAGATTCCCGATGAGAACGCCGATGATGCGGTCGCGTGCGACCGTGAGATCAAACGCGGGCGCAGGGCCCTGGATCACACAGAGGAAGAACGCGAAGGCAACCTGAAATCCAGCGTACGAGATGCGCGGGCTGCCGGCGGCAATCCATGCAGAGGCCAGCGCGCCCACGAAAACGACGGCGAGCAGCTCCTGGATGGATGTCAGCGATGGCAGCAGAAAAACGATCGCTGCAAGTCCGGCAGCGGCGCCGACCAGACATCCTAGTATTCGCAGCGTCAGCTTTTCGATGGTTTCCCCGGCGGTCGCGAGCGAGACGATGTAACAGGTGATGAAGCAGGTATGGATTCCCGGCCAATCGAGCAGTGAGTACAGCACGTAGCAGAAAATGGCTGCCGCGGTGGTCTTGAGCGCGTACTGAACATGATTTGGGTTGGTGAAGGCATCGGGCAGCAGGAACCCGCCGCCTCGTTTCTTTGCCTGTGCCGACTGCGCATCGCGCTGCTCGGCAGAAGGGGGCTCGGCAAAATGTTCCAATAGATGTTTTATATTCGACCAGATCCCGGCGGACCGCACCGACAGGGAAGCATCGGGGCCTGGATCGTCGATCGCGATGTCGATCGGATATGAGCCGCGCAACAGGATCGCCGACATCTCCTCCAGCGTCGTTGCCACGCGTGTACGCAGTGCATCGGGCAGCTTGTCCGCAGGAAAACGGTGCGCTGCCTCGACCCACAACATGAACTCCGCCGTGGAGCGGGTCGCCTGCTTAAGAGCCGCGAGGTCGCTGGCTTGGGCGGTGCGCTCCATCCCGGCAAGTTTCAGCCAGCCGTGAATTTCGTCCACGCCCTCGCGTATGGATTCCATGAACGCGCGACGAATCGCCTCATCAGGTGCTCGCAGCATCTCAGCCGTCAATCGCAATCGCCTGGCGATGGCACGCTCCGCGAGCAGGCGGGGCGGGGGGGCGAACAGAAAGTTGACGACGATAGACACGCCTGCCGGAGTGCTCACAAAGAGCCAGGCATACAGCAGCCCGCGGGTGGCAAGTTCGCCACCGTGAACCGTCCCGAGCACGTCGAGTCCATACGCGATGATCATCGCGATGATGGCACCGAGCGGACGGAGCTTGCTTGCCGAGGCAAGGAAAAGGAAGGCAACCGAGATCACCGTCATGGCGATGAGGCGCCACAGCGGCGCATCGACGACGACCATGGCGACGAGCGTAGTGAAGCCGATGATCAGCGAGATCAGCATCAGAAAGGCGGTGTCCACCAACAGACTTTCTGTGCGATCAGGCTTGTTCAGAAAGAATGCGACGTACACCGACAGGGCTGCGCTGGGAGTCTCGTAGATTTCGACGATCAGTGCCGTCAGTGTGCAGATCAACGCCAATCGGGCGGCATACTGCAGCCGGCCCGGAACTGGGCTCAGCAGCTGCCCGAGCCGCGCAATGAAGCTCGCTCGTCCATCGCTGAGCCTGCCGACAGAGCGGTCGTGTGATTGCGTGCGTGAATGCTTCATTCCCGAGAGATCACTTGCATGCGGCGCCATGCTTGACCTCGACCACTGCGCTCGCGCCGAGCCTCATCAATTGTTGCGGGGGATTCTCGAGCCGAATGCGCACCGGAAAGCGCTGCTCCACCCGCACCCAATTCAATGACCGCTGTACGTACGGCACGGAGCGGGGCAGATTGATGCGCTCCTCATCGATCACACCCCATCCGATGCCTTCTACGATGCCCTCGATGGGCTGCTGGCGATCGATCATCGAGTAGGCGGTCACGCAGTCGCCGACAGCGATCTGTTGCAAGACGGTTTCGCGAAAGTTGCCGACCGCGTACCAGATCGTGCTGTTGACGAGCGTGAACAGGGATTGCGATGGGATCACCATCTCACCAGACAACACCTTCAGGCCGACCACACGCCCAGGATGTGGCGCTCGTACAGTCGTGTCCTCGAGCGCACGCCGCGCAATGGCGAGTGCAGCCTGGCGCGCGCGGATGGCGGCTTCTGCTCCCTCTTCGGTTCCAACTGCACGAAGCGCTGCTGCCTGCTGCTCTTGTGCCTGGCGTAGCGAGGTCATCGAGTCGCGGTGCGTGACCTCCGCCTGATCGAGTGCTTGCTTCGGCACGTAACCTCGGCTCGCAAGTGGCCTCAGACGCTCGACCGTACGCGCGGAGAGCGCGCTGTTCGCCTGCGCACGCCGGGCCTGATCGCCGGCGATCGACACGTTGGATTGCTCCGTCGATAGCACTCGCCGACGAGTTTCCAGCTCGGCCTCGGCGATCGCCAGATCCGCTTCCGCCTGTGCCACGGCGAGACGATAGGGCAGCGGATCGATCTGGAAGAGCAGATCGCCCTGCGCCACCTCTTCATTCTCGGCGACCGCCAGCTCGATGATTCGGCCGCCAACGGCAGGCGCAACATGCACGATGTCCGCGTCGATCGTCGCATCATCCGTCGACGGGTGAATTACCGTGCGGTGCCAGGCGTAGACGCCCGCTGCGATGGCGATCACAGCGAACGCGAGCGCTATCAGCTTGCCGCGAGTCGTACGCTGTTGGGTAGCCGCGGCTTTCATCTTGCGAACCAGATCAGCCAGACCAGAATGGAAATCGTCACGCCAACGGACACGCAGGTCAGAAGCTGGAACGGAATAACTTCAGCGAGTCCCGTCGCCACCATCACGACGCGGGCCGCGCCAGCAGCGAGGATGCCGAGCGCTGCAACCAGCATCCAGTCCGGGAAATAGGCACCAAACAGCGCAAAGGAGGGTGCGCCTTGCAGTGCGCAAGCGCTCAGTCCAGTCGAAATTAGAGCGATCAGCAGGACTTCGGCAGATCTTCGCCGCAACGCTCTGCGACATAAATTCTCCGCTGTCGTCGTAGAAATCCGCGTCGCTGTCATCTTTCCTCCGCAGTCATGTCGGAGGCGGGGTTGCTCGTTGCGGCTGTTGTTTCAACGCGCCAGGGCGTGTCTTACGCCGACGAGCTCGGCGAGTCGATCCAGACATTCCTCAGCTGTCGAAGCCAGCGGTCGAGAGGCGCCTGTCGAGATCGTAGGCCGCGCTGATCAGCGCCAGATGGGTGAAAGCCTGCGGAAAGTTGCCGAGATGCTGAGCGCGTGGGCCGAGCTCTTCTCCGTACAGCCCCACATGGTTTGCGTAACCGAGCATCTTCTCGAAGAAGAATCGCGCCTTACGCAGATCTCCCATGCGCGAAAGGCATTCGACATACCAGAACGAGCACATGGAGAACGTGCCTTCCTGTCCGGTGAGGCCGTCCGAGAATGCCTCGCTCGAACGATAACGGTAAACGAGCGAGTCGCTCACCAGCTCCTGCTCGATCCCGCGCAGCGTCGCGATCCAGCGCGGATCCGTCGGGGAGATGAATCTCACCAGCGGCATGAGCAGGGCGGCAGCATCGAATGTGGCAGCGTCCGGATGCTGGACGAAGCCACCGCGTGCCGCGCTCCAGAAGCGCTCGTACACATCCATATAGATGGCGTCCCGTGCTTCGTACCAGCGCGGCAGCGGAGCTGGAAAGGAACGTCTCGTGGCCAGGCGAATGGCTCGATCGATCGCGACCCAGCACATGACCCTCGAATAGAGGAACTCCCGACGTCCGCCGCGCACCTCCCAGATGCTCTCGTCCTTCTGCCGCCAGTTGGCGCAGACCCAGTCGACGAGCCGCACCACGTTCACCCACCCGTCGTGAGGAATGGGCGAGCCGTACTTATCGTACAGGTAGAGCGAGTCCATCAGCTCACCGTAGATATCCAACTGAAGGTGCACGTTGGCGGCATTGCCGATGCTCACCGGACGTGAGCCCATGTAGCCCTCCAAGTGCTGCAACGGTTCCTCGCGTGGCGCGCGGCTGCCGTCGAGTGAGTACATGATCTGGAGCGAGCCGTCCGGTTCCAACTCTTCGCTGCGCGCCATCATCCAGCGCATGAACGCCGCGGCCTCCGTCGTAAAGCCGAGCCGCATCATTCCATACAAGGTGAAAGACGAATCGCGGATCCAGCAGTAGCGGTAATCCCAGTTGCGCACACCACCGATGTGCTCGGGCAGCCCGAAGGTGGGTGCAGCCACGATCGAGCCGTGCTCTCTCGAGGTAAGCAGCTTGAGGGCAAGTGCCGAACGATTCACCGTCTCGCGCCAGCGGTTCTTGTAGGTGCTGCGGCTGATCCAGCGGCGCCAGAAATTTACGGTTTGCTTGAACGCTTCACTGACGTAGTCCGGATGGCCGCAGGGTGACTCGTCCTGCGCTCCGACCACCTCCAGCACGAACCAGGCAGACTGTTCGGCCCCGAGCGTGAATCGGCACAGCGCCGCCCCGTTCTCGACGTGCATGGGTACGGACGAGCGGAGCCGCAAGACGAGTTCTCGACTGGCCGAACTGCCTATGAACAACACTTCCCGGTCGCCGCGCGGCACGACGGAATGAATGGCGCGTGCGTAATCGAAGCGTGGATCGCAGTGCATGTCGAAACAAACCTCGCCGCGGATCGTCTTGGCGCGACGTACCACATTGTGTGCGACGCCAGCGTCCTCCACCGGCATGAAGTCGGAGATCTCTGCGACGCCGCTGTCGGACAAGAACCGGGTCAGCAGCACGTTGGTGTCCGGCAGGTAGAGCTGCCGGGTTACTGCGTCGTCCAGGTGTGGTGCGATCTGGAAGCAACCGCCGCGCTCGGCGTCGAGCAGAGCGGCAAAGACAGACGGTGAGTCAAAGGAGGGCAGGCACAGATAGTCGATCGAACCGTTCTTTGCCACGAGCGCGACTGTGTGAAGGTCGCCGATGATGCCGTGATCTTCGATGGGGGCATAACGTTGCGCTGGCATACGCGACCTCATCGTGCGGTGATTTCCAGAGCATGTAGGAAACTTGGGAGCGTGTGCGCCGGTGAGGATGCAGCGCCCGAAAAGTGGCGCCTGTTCCTTTATCAGCGCCCACGCGCATCATAGCTCCGTCAACGGTGACAACGCTGCGAGGGGTGTATGGCGATGAGTCATGCGCGATAAATTGCGCTCGTCCCAGCGTCCCGAGCGCGACGGTTTAGCACGATGACCGCTGTCACGATCCTCCCTTCGAGCGCTTCCGAGAACCGTCCGCAGCTGGATGAACGACCCGGTTATCTCACCGTCGTTGTGTTTCTCACCGCATTGGCAGGTGGGCTGGCGTTCGCTGCCTACAGCCTGACGCGCGATGTCGTACAGTCTGGCGTTCAAACGACGACCTATCTGCCCTTCGTTCTACTCGGGATCTCACTGCTCATCGCGCTGGGTTTCGAGTTCGTCAATGGGTTTCACGACACCGCCAACGCGGTAGCGACCGTTATCTACACGCATTCGCTGACACCGAACTTCGCTGTCATGTGGTCGGGCGCATTCAGTTTTCTGGGCGTGCTTGTTTCCAGCGGCTGGAGTTTCTGCTCAGCAGCGATCGCATCGACGGCCTCGAATAGCCCAGCATCGCCGGTGACGTTAGCAAGTGGCCAGGTGGAGCAGATCTCGTGCTCAAGCCGGATAGGGCTCAAGAAGTAAATCTGGAAGTCACTCGATTTATTGTCAATCACCTAGGCCGCCAACCCCAAAGTTCCCCCGCATCGTTCGGTTCCTAGGAGGGCCGCGCACACCGCGCGAAAGTCAGGGAAGTACAGAAAGCAGAGGCAGTTGCTCGCGGGACGGAGTGCGAGAACGAAGTCACGGCAAATCGCGCCGATGCTTTCGCTGAGGAGCGCGCGCTCATTGCCGCGGCTGCCCCGCGCATCGGCGCGTCGTCTTACAAGGATGAAGGGCGCAATTTGAGGGTGAGGGACCGAATTGAAGGCGATCAATGAAGGTACAACTCCAGAAAAAACGTAGACGACGAGGCGCAGATCGTCCCCTGATCCGATCGGGCCTCTGCGACTGCAGCGGTGCCCAGAGGCCGGGGGCACCTCATTAATTTGCCAATCAGTGGCGAGATTGGCGGATATGCGAAGAATTGCATAGATATGCGAGAACAAGCATAATGAGCACATTGAAGGCAGCTGTCTGGATGGGTAGCAGCAAAAATGACCTGATTGCCTTTCCCGCGGATGCAAGGCGGGAAGCGGGTTATCAGCTCGAAAGCGTGCAGCGTGGTGAAGAACCGCAGGATTGGAAACCGATGCCGAGTGTCGGACCAGGCGTGCGTGAAATTCGTATCCGGGAACCGTCGGGCGCATTCCGCGTCATGTATCTAGCTACGCGCCCTGAAGCGATCTACGTCCTGCACTGCTTCCAGAAGAAAAGCCAGCAGACGAGCCGCCAGGACTTGGCTTTGGCAAAGGCTCGATTGAAGGCGGTGTCGACCGCAACTTGAGGAGTTTCGATGAAAGCGAAGAAGCGCTCTACGCCGAATGAACATGGCCCGAAGGCCAAGACGCCAGCAGGCCGCAGCGTGTTTCGCGATCTGTTTCCCGCCGAAGAGGCGGCGGAACTTGAGATCCGTTCTACTCTGCTGCGAGGGCTGGAACACTGGCTCGCGAGCAGCGGCATGACTCAAGCGAAGGCCGCTGAGGTGTTGGGCATCACCCAGGCGCGGGTGTCGGACATCAAGCGCGGCAAGATTAATCAGTTCAGCCTGGACTTGTTGATTCGTTTAGCAGCAAGAGCCGGGCTGCAGCCCAAGCTACGGCTGGCCGCGTAACAGGTCGGTTTCTCGCATTGAGCGCGGAGCCTTGCCGCAGCCAGGCCAAGAAGTCCTTCCAAGGGAGAGGGTCGCATTCCCTGCGCAAAGTCCACGAACTGAATCGCCAGTAGCTTGCCTCGCTGCTTTTTTCGTTTCGTCAACCCCTCCGATCCGATCAGCTTCGCAACCGGCTTCGAAAATAAAGAATTCGAAGGGCTTGACGGCCAGAAAGGAGACAGTAAGATGCGCCCCCTTCGCAGCGGGCGCCGCATGAAAGGCGGGCTGCGAAGAAGCTGATTCGACTGTTCGGCAACGCTTCGAGAATAAAAAATTCGAAGGGCTTGACGACCAAGCTTAAAGCTCCGCTTCTGCCTGGCACGAAAGTGCAGCGGCAGGCACCGAAAGCCACAGCGCACCGGTGATGCTCTTTAAAAACTGAAACAGATAATTTGTGTGGGGACTCGCGTCGGTTCGTTGGCGAAGCCAACTTCGACGATGAGTTACCAAATTAGCCAGTAGAGCTTGTTTGGATAATCTCTTCGTTCAACTTGATAGGTCTCAAAGCCTTTAAGTGAAGAGTTTGATCCTGGCTCAGATTGAACGCTGGCGGCGTGCCTAACACATGCAAGTCGAGCGGTAGCAGGTGTAGCAATACATGCTGACGAGCGGCGGACGGGTGAGTAACGCTTGGGAATCTGCCTGTTAGTGGGGGACAACCCGGGGAAACTCGGGCTAATACCGCATACGCACTACGGTGGAAAGCCGGGGACCGCAAGGCCTGGCGCTAACAGATGAGCCCAAGTCGGATTAGCTAGTTGGTAGGGTAAT
>NZ_LSRW01000107.1:0-8810 GCF_003104955.1 Steroidobacter cummioxidans
GGCTCGGAGATGTGTATAAGAGACAGGCCACGTCGCGTCCGAATATCTCGCACCAGCCGATCGATGAGCGGATCGCGCAACGGCACGTTCGCGAGCGCGCGCAGGAAAAAATACGTCGAGCAGCCGTTGCACGGAAGCGGCAGATCCGGCGCAGGCCACGGCATCTTCAAGATTGAGTAGCGCAGTATCGTTCAGATCTCGAAGCGACAGGATGCCGTCGCTGAATTCGCTCAGCGAGGTCCGGATCAATCGCCGTAGTAAACGTGGATCGAGCTTCACGCCCGCCAGATGCACGGGGCCGCGGTTGCGTGTGAATACAGATTTCGATCGTCCGCCGATCAGATAGCTGCTTCGCATGAGGTCGCGTGTCCCACTGTGGCCCATCTGCCAACGGTCATAACCGTTGCCCAGATTGAAGACGATCTCTGCGTGACCATCCGGAAGCAACAGTTGCTCCGTTTGGTCACTGTCCTCCGGTGCCGTTGCGTCGCCGGGCTCGACCAGGAAATAACAGAGGATCCACGGCTGCAGGCGCGGATCGGGCTGCATCCGCCAGTAACGCATGTTTGGCTGGACGAGGGTTGGATTCACCCGCCGATAGTAGCAGCGGTGGGCTCGATGGCAGCCGAATTTTTACAAGACATCAGCGCTGGGATGCGCATCCTTGCAGCTCCTCTCACACCAGCGGGGCAGGCATGACGCAATACAGACTCCAGGTGAATTCACGAGCGCATACCGTCGATGTCGATGCTTCGATGCCCCTGTTATGGGTATTGCGGGACGTGCTGGAACTAACCGGCACAAAGTATGGATGCGGAATGGCCCAATGTGGGGCTTGCACGGTGCACTTGGATGGCAAGGCAGTCCGATCCTGTGTGACTCCCGTGTCTGCGGTCGGCTCACAGTCTGTAACTACCATCGAAGGGCTTTCGCCGGACGGCCGCCACCCGTTGCAACTTGCCTGGCAAGAGCTCGATGTCCCGCAATGTGGGTACTGCCAGGCTGGCCAGATCATGACCGCGGCTGCGTTCCTCGCGCAGCAAGCTGCGCCCAGCGACGATGCCATTACCCAAGCCATGTCGGGAAATCTGTGTCGTTGCGGCACGTATTCGCGCATCCACCGGGCCATCAAGCGTGCAGCAGGGATGTCACAGTCATGATGACGATGAATCGCAGAGACTTCATGCGATCGGCAGCGCTCGCCGTCGGTGGATTGACGTTGTGCCTCGACACGCTCGCTCGAGAAGTCACTTTGGCCCCCGGAGCGGCAACGGCACGCGAGCTGGGAGATTTTATTCGAATCACTCCATCTGGAGACGTGCTGTTCCAGTTCGTAAAGCACGAGATGGGACAGGGCGTCGCTACCTCCATGGCACAGATCCTGTGCGAGGAGCTGTGTGCCGATTGGGAGCGAGTGCAGATCGATTTCCCAATCGCAGACCTGCCGCGCTATCAGAATGATCGCAACGGCGGTCTCGACACCGGCGGCAGCTGCACGATCATTTATCAGTACGATTTGCTACGCAAAGCCGGCGCCACCGCGCGACAGATGCTGGTCGCGGCAGCGGCACAGCAGTGGCAAGTTCCAACGCGTGATTGCATCGCTGACAATCATTGGGTCATTCATCGCAGCAGCGGTCGTAAGCTCGCGTTCGGCGACCTGGCGACCGCAGCGGCGGCGCTACCGATGCCCGCGAACGTGGAGTTGAAGGATCCGCAGCGGTTTGTGCTGATCGGTCGCTCCAAGGCTGCCAAGTTGATTCCAGAGATAGTGACCGGTCGCCTGCAGTTCGGCATCGACGTGCGCGTGCCGGGTATGCTGTATGCCGTGATCGCGCGGTGCCCGGTGTTCAAAGGCAAGCTCAAACGATTCGACGCATCGGCCGCGCTAAAAGTGCCTGGCGTGCGCAAGGTCTTTGATACACGCGCAATCGCCGGCCCACAGCCCGTCTCCTTCGTTCCACACGATATTCGCGAAGGCGTGGTAGTGGTCGCGGATTCCTTCTGGGCGGCTCTCCAGGGGCGCAACGCACTGCAGATCGAGTGGGACGAGGGTGCGAATGCTCAGCGCAGCAGTGAAGATTTCGAGCGCTTCGCCGCCGAGCGAGCGCTGGTCCGTGACGATCCCACTGGTTACCTCGGCGACGAGAACGCATCTGCGGACCTGAGTCGCGTCGGCAAGGTTCTACGTGCCTCCTATGTATATCCTCAACAATTGCATTCCTGTATGGAGCCGTTGAATTGCACGGCGCACGTGCGTCCCGAGGGCTGCGAGGTCTGGCTTGGATCGCAGGCGCCGAATCTGGTCATCGAGGAACTGCAGAAGCTGCTGCGGCTCGAACAGAGCTCGATCAAGCTGCATTTGCTACCGTCGGGCGGTGGCTTCGGCCGCCGCTACTACACGGACATGGCGGTGGAAGCGGCTTACATCTCGCGAGAAGCCGGCAACGTGCCAGTCAAAATGCTTTGGACGCGAGAGGACGATCAGCAATGCAACTTAGCGCATCATTTCCAGCATATGGAATATCAGGCGGCGCTCGACAAGCAGCGCAAGCTGTATGCGTGGTATGAGAAGGAGTTACGCACCTATACCTGGGCCGCGCGGTATCAGGATCCGACGCTGCCGTCCATGGCCTATGACATTCCCAATATTCGTTATGATTTTGAAGACCTCGGCCCGTACGAGCTGCTGCAGTCGTCGGCGTGGCGCGGCGTCGTGAACCACGGCAAGGCACTGAGCGAATGTTTCATCGATGAGATTGCCGCCGAGTTGAAGATCGATCCGTATCAGTTCCGCCTCTCGTTGCTCACGCCGGGGAGGACGGCTCCAATCTCGAGCGACTACTCCATTTCCTCGGACCGCATGCGTGGCGTGCTCATGCTGGCGGCGCAGAAGGCGGGGTGGGGCAAGTCCATGGAGCGCGGCCGTGGCATGGGTATCGCGCTTGCGCCGTACGCCTCGACTTACACCTGCGCCATCGCAGAAGTGACTGTACGTGAGCGCAAACTCCAGATCGATCGGATCACGTTGGCGGTGGATTGTGGACGCGTGATCAACCCGTCCGGTGCGGATCAGCAGTTGGTCGGCGGCATCGTCTGGAGCCTGACTGCGTTGCTGTATGGAGGTGCGCCGATCAAGAACGGCCGCGCCGTACACGCGAACTTTCACCAGAATCGTCTGTTGCGCATGAACGAGTGCCCGCCGATCGACGTGCATCTGGTGCGCAGTCCGGACGATCGGCCGCAGGGGCTCGGAGAAATGTCTGCACCGCTGGCAGTGCCGGCGGTGCTCAATGCAATCTACGCGGCCACTGGAACGCGGATCAGGAAGATCCCATTGCCTGCGGAGATCCCCGTTGTGTGAAGCGTGAAGCATGGGCGTCAGACGATTGCCTCTGTCCAGCGGCCGTAGTGGGAGTGAACCGCTCCGCGTCGGATGCTCAGGGCGATCAACGCCACGCCGCACACCACGCTGGAGATCATGCCGGCGTTGCCGGCATCGAGCAGGAACGGTGTGATCAACAGGGCCACCCCGAAGGCGATGTTCACGAACCGGACCACCCGCGCGACTTCGGCTAGCGCGACCACGGAGGTGGTGATGATGAGCGCACCGATCAGATGGTCCGCGTTGGCCATCGCACCCTCGGCGCCGACGGTCAGTCGCGTGAACATCAGCCAGACACCGATCGCGATACACGCAACAAGATTCGCCGGCAGCCCGACGCCGCCGCTGACTGCATCCTGCACGATTGCCGGCAGCGGCTGAGCAAGCTCATCCGTCTGTTTCTCGGGGCGCCCACGCGGCATCTCATCGGTATCGCCCACGAAGAACACACGCAGCAGCGATTGACCAGCGCGCTTGCGGCGCTTCAGGAACTGGGCTGTCGCGACCAGCTCGTCGAGCGAGTATGGAATCTGCAGTAGCATCGCCGCTGCCGCGATCAGGCACAGCGTGCACCACGTGCCGATGACGATGGGTTGGATGATGATAAAGATCAGAGACACGAGTCCGAGCGGCACGATCATCAGCCCGAACAGCATCACGAGCCAGGGCATGGTGCGCCAGCGCCGCGATGATCCGATGATGCCGGTGAGAATCTCCAGCGCGTAGGTGAGCGCACCCAGTCCTGCGTCCGGCACAGGCCACGCCTGCGAGACGCTCGATGTGATGATTTCCTCCGTGCCGTTCTTGGGGTCTTCGAGGCTGCCAAGAAAGAAGGGGTCCCAGACACCGTCGATGTGTCCGAGCTGATAGGCCGTGAGATAGCGCGAAATGTGCAGTCCGATGAAGGCGAGCAGCACCACGGGCAGTCGTTGCAGCCAGCTCGATGGGGAGTAATCCCACCCGGGCGGAATCGTCGGTCCGGATTCCGCGGCGATCGGACTCACGCCCGGCGAGGGCTTCACCAGTACCGCGAAGCCGATGACCAGCATGCCTATGAGCGTGCCGTTGAAATATTCTGCCACTGTGGGCGCCCAGAAGAGCAGCGGGGCGGCCAGCAACCAGGTACCGATCACCGCGCAGGTCCATCGAGCCCAGCTGGCACGCCAGTGCAGCGACACTGCGCTGAACACCAATAGCGCGATGCCGCTGATGACATCGCTGAGTGCCATCGCACGGGACTCGTAGCCTAGCAGCGGCGGCGCGGTGATCAGCCAGGTGGCGAGGGCCATGTTGATGCATGGTGCCCAGAGGTTGCTTCGATGAGCCTCGCGATAGCGGCGCTCGTAGCGTTTGCGGATGGCTTCCGGGTCTTCGCCAGCGTCCTTCGCGCTCTCGAGCCATGAGGGCGGCGTGACATGATTTGCCTGGTACCATCCGACGGGATCTTTTTTCAGCGCAGCGACGATCGCTGGCAGTGTGCGGCGCAGGTCATGCTGAGGCTGCCAGTCGAGCAGCTCGCGTGCACGCGAGATGTCGAGCGCGTAGTGATCCTCTGCGATATCGACCATGAACGGCCGCACGAACGGCGGCTCACCCTTGTCGATGCTGTCCGGTACCAGCGGTTCTGCTTTTTCCTGGACCCAGGCACCGGCCTTGGCGATCGGTGCCGGAACCCTCGCCGTAGTCCATTGCTCCTCTGCGTGGATCAGCCTGCCGAGCGTGTCCTGCAATTCCTCGAAACTCATCGGGTCGGGCTCGCCGGCCAGAATCGCCGTTGTGGCAGGCAATGCATCGCGCCGCTCGATGACGCTGCGTATCGCACGCATCATGTCGTCGCGATGGATGAATGCTTGTCCCGACTGAGGCTTGCCGGGATACACGTGACTTTGCAGATCCCGCTCGTAGATACGGGCGATCTGATTCGCGAGCGTAGGCACGCAGGTGTGCTCGTCATATAAACCTGCGAGCCGCAGCACCGTGTAAGGAATGCGGCCGTGACATTCATGGATGACCTGCTCTGCATCCGCCTTGGACTTCGGATACGCCCAGGCCGGGGCGATCGGAGCGGACTCATCGATCCGCTCACCGGGTTTCACGGCTGCGTGAACCAGCATCGTGCTGGAGTAAATGAACCGGTCGACGGTGAAGCTTTGCAGACTTTTCAGGAGACGGCGCGTACCGTCGACGGTGACTGCCTGGTACAACGGATTGTCATCGCCGGTGAAGTCAAAATAAGCAGCCAGATGGACCACGGCGGCGATCCGCTCACCGTGGCGCTGACGCAAAGTCTCGAGCGCTCGAGCGACGGACGCATCTTCGGTGAAGTCTACTTCGATGAGCTCTCCTGACGATTTCTGTCCGGCGCGATCCAGCCCGATGACGGTGTAGTCGGACTCAAGCGTACGCGCGAGCGTAGACCCGATATCGCCGGCCGCGCCGGTGATGAGGATGAGTGGTTTTTTCATGGGGCTGCCTGGAACTGCGCTTTGACACTGCTGCTAAAACGCAATGCAAGACCGTCCTCACAGTTCCTGGCAATTCCCTCATCGCAGTTATCGGGCGCCGCGAATTCAGGAGTCTCATGAGCCTGCTGTAACTTCTCCTCGTCTGCAGTGTTGACCGAGGATACGTTCCTGGGCGCCTCCAAATTCTTTCACGGTGGTGATCGAAGTGGCGGTCGGCGATGCGCCCCTGCGACTGCAATTGCGATCGAGTGCCCCGGCCCACGATGTCCGAGTCCCGGCGTTCGGCTAGAGACTGCCGCATGCTCTTGAGGTCCTCTCAATGCCTCGCTCCACTGAGTAACGATTTCTGTATAGAGACGGCCGTGCGAGGAGGTCAAAAGAAAGGAATGCGCAGGTCGCGTTCCCGCCGCGTGTCAATGCTCATGATCGCGGCCAGTGTAGGCTTGGTGCTGGTTGCCTGCTCTACGGAGCCACTCGTCCCATATTCCACCGACACTCCACCGCTGGCGCTCGTGCCAGCTGCACAGGCCGGCGTCGTCGACAAGCGGGCGCGGTTCCGCGAGGTCTACTGCGCGGTCCTCGAAGCGCGACCGGGATTGCCCGATCATCGCAGCTGCGAGGAAGCATTGACGCGAGTCGGAGAAGAGCCGAGCGGGACAGGGCGGCTGGTTGATCTCGGAGCTTCCAGGCGAGGGCTGGTTGCAGTGCTGGTGCCGGGCCTCGGCTTCGATTGCTTCGAGCAGTGGCTGGAGTCGACGGGAACCGCTGCTGAGCAGGTCCGGCAGTACGGATACGACCAGGTGCTGCTCAAGGTTGACGGTCTCTCGAGCACGACGAACAACGCTCGGCAGATTCGCGACGCGCTGCTGGCCATGCCGACCGAGCCAGGTCCGCCGCGTCTGGTGCTGATCGGTTATTCGAAGGGGGCGCCCGATATCCTCGAAGCGCTCGTCACGTATCCGGAGATCCGCAGTCGCGTGGCCGCTGTGATCAGTGCTGCAGGAGCTGTCGGCGGGTCGCCGCTCGCGAACGACGCGAAGCAATACCAGGCCGACCTGTTGCGCCACTTCCCAGGCGCGACTTGCCAGCCCGGCGATGGAGGGGCCATTGTCAGTCTGAGACCCGCTGTGCGCAGGGCATGGCTCGCCATGCATCCACTGCCAACCGACGTTCACTACTACTCGCTGATCACGTTCCCGCAGCCGGAGCGCATTTCCTCTGTGTTGAAATCGAGCTATCGCAAACTCGCCCGCGTCGACGCACGCAACGACAGTCAGGTGATCTTCTACGATCAGGTGGTTCCCGGCAGCGACCTGCTCGGGTACATCAACGCCGACCATTGGGCTCTCGCAGTGCCGGTTGCGCGTTCGCATTCGACGGTCGGCAAACTCTTTGTGACCGAGAACGCGTATCCCCGCGAAGCACTTCTCGAGGCCTTGCTGCGCTTCGTCGAGGAGGATCTGGCGAACGGCAACGATGCCGCTGTCGAGGCCAATGAAGCGTCGGCGCTGTTCAAAGTGCGCGTTCTGCATTGAGAGGTATCGGGAGTCGTTAGTGACGATTCGAGCATCGTTGCTTGCCCTCGTTTTTGCCTGCCCTGCGGGGCCGGCGCTCGCCTGGGTTTACCCCGAGCATCGGGACATCGCTGTGCTTGCCATCGAAGACCTCGACGCCGAGCGCAAAGCGCTATTCGATCAACTCTGGGCGCAGGCGCGGGTAGGCCACGAGAAGCGCCTCTGCGAGCAAGGCGCCTATACTACGCAAGGCATCACGCCCGAGTGCATTGACTGGGCAGCAATGTCCGCTATCGGCGGGGATCATTCGTGCTCGAGCCAGCAGATGCTCGATATGGTCACCGCTTCGGAATCGATCCTCGTTGTCGCCGAAGTCGCGGCGCAACTCAAGGTCGATCTGCAGCGCGTCTCGAAGGCGCAAAGCGCTGCGTCCCCAAGCAGTGGCCTCATCGGTGGGCTGCGGGGCGTTGCAGAGAGCGAAGCGTTGCGGGCTGACCGCGTCAACGCGCTGCGAGTTGCCGACTTTCGTTTGCAACGAGCCGATCCGGACTATGCGACGCGGGCGGGATCCAACAATGCCCATTTCCTGCTTGCCCGTCCCACAGTGAATTTCAGTTCGCAGGAGTACCTCGAGGATACGCTCAAGGTTGGATCCCAGATCAATGCCGTCGGCGTGTGGGGACGATATCACTTGAGCGCTTTGCAGAAGGCAACGAGGCTTGCGCGAGAGGATCTGTCGGCGGCTCAGCGCTCCATCATCGCCCGCGCCATGCTGGCCGACGAGGCGTTTGCACTTCACTTCCTGGAAGACGTTTTCGCCGCGGGGCACGTGGCCGGAACGTGGGGCGACGTATCGCAACGTAAAGGCACTCACGACTACTACAACGCGAGCGGTCTGGAGGTGCGGATCTGGCAGGGAGGCGAGAACACCGTCGTATTGATGGGCGATGCTTACATGCGTCCCGAGGATGCTAAGCGGGCTGCCGACGTGGTGCGTCTGAGCCTCGAACAAGTGCTAGACACTGCGGCAGGGCGCTCACGGACAACCAATCTCCCATACACGCCTGCGGCGTCCGCCGAACCCGAAACTTTCGACGTATGCGCGAACGACGTGCTTGGGCCATGGGACGCGGGGCGCGAACCGACGCCCGAGGCCGTACAACTGGGTGTGGAGGTCGCGCTGCTCACTCCGATGCCCAGCTTGAGCGAGGGGCTTGGAGCGATGCCGCGCTTCCGAGCACAAATCGGTCCTTTCATCGGCGTGGCTGGCTCACTGTACCTGCGCTCTCTGGACGGCGGCTTCACAGGCCTGGAAGACGGCGGCGGCTTTGTTGGCGGGGCGGACCTGTCGCTGCGGGCGGGCTATGGCCTCGAAGGCGTGCTGGGGGAGGCGAGCGATGGGCTCGTGTATTTTTCCGTGGGCCTGTCTCTTATACACATCTGACG
>NZ_LSRW01000108.1:0-13520 GCF_003104955.1 Steroidobacter cummioxidans
GGCTCGGAGATGTGTATAAGAGACAGGCATTAGATCAGTCTCCCTAACTTCATATCGAACTGCTGATACTCGATCGGCAGGCAGAATTCGGTCCGCAGTCTTTTGATGTATGCCTTCGCGTCCTTGTCGTAAGTCGCTTCTCCGACGACTATCAGTCGCTCGGCCTGTTGAGCGCCCGGCCAGTACGAATACTCCATCAACTGGCCGAGAGCCTCGCGGATACAGCTCTGCGCCGAGAGCCCCGTCTTGATTTCGTAGTACACATAGCTATCCCCATCTTTAACGGAGACATCGACACGCGTGCCGTTCCCGTACTCTTGCTCTCCGCTCACATCGTCTTTGCCATGAATTTCTTCGAGATGCTTAAAAAGCGCATCTTGAACAAGATTGTGTCGCAGCGCCTTGTCTATAGTCTGCGCACTGCGCTCATACGTTGTGCGAGCAACACGCGCTTTGTTGCCCGGTGTCCACACGAACCCCTTTCGTTCTCTGGCGATCTTCGGAAAAGCTTCAGTGCCTTCCACATACTCGTATAGCGGCAGCAGCCGATCAAAGTCATCGAGTATCCATTCAATATCGATCGCATCGGCCGGTTGCAATGCGCCGATGAATATGAACATGCCGCGCGCTACCAGTTCGTCCGGAATGGGGGCGACTGCAGAGTTAGCGCTGCGCTGGCCGTCCGGGGCCCAATGCCACATCGAGAGTTCATCGAACGAATCCGGATAGATCCGGAAATATTCATTGAACCGCGCGATCTTCGGGACGAGCGGATCGATATCCGGCAGTTCGCGCGTTGGCTGGAGTGAGAATGCAACGCCGTGCCGGAATGTCCTCACCTCATCGACCGGCTCGAAACCGACATTGAATTGCAGCTCACTCAGGCCGCCAACATGGAAAGCCCATTCACGGTCTTGCTCGACCTTTGAATAGAACAGCGTCGCACTCGGCAGCTTCGTGAAGCCGCGATGTCCTTTTCGCCACTCCTGCACCTTGCCGATACGCCGCGTGAGCGCGCCTTCGTTGACCTCGCTGACAACATCCTGCAATAAAAGTGCGCGCGGCGGTCTTACTGTTGCGTTCTTTCGCACAAAGCGTACGAGCCGTTGTTTGGCATCGACCCGGTTTTCGACATTTTGAAAACCCGCCGCGTCCCCAAAATGCGGTGCGCGCGAGCCGGTTGACTGGTTCGCCCACCATTGGCGATGCCGGAAAGCAGAAGGAGGCAGCGTCGCGCTGAGAATGGTTTCAATCTCATCAAAGCTCAGAGTGACGCCATTCTGAGCTGGCGGAAGCGCGCGTAGGTGCCGCCCGAGAGGCCCGTAACGCAGATCATCCTTATCCTTTGCTTCCGCCATATTCTTTCCGGTTCTGGTTTTTCATGACTATGCCCCGGCCCCGATCTTCAAGTCATAGATCAAAGTCGCAGAGCGGGCAACTTGGCCGGAGATGCTTCGTGCCGGCCGGAACCGGCGGCAGGGCGCTATGGCTGACGATGATTGCGCTGGCTCATCACAGTCGTTGTTGAGCGTCGCGATGACATTTCGGCGGCTGGGCGGCGCCGTCGGGGTACGGGTGAGCTCGTCCGCTGTTTCGCTGATAAGCGCTTGCAGCTCGGTCGTCTTAAGCGCCGCTAGTTATCAGTCGCGTCACATGCTGCTTCGTTGGAAGCTGCCGCCATGGCGTCTTGTGATGCGGATGGGCATGGAGACGTCGCGCCGTATTCGGCAGAACTGAAATGCGAGCGCGTTTGCATGCGGCATGGTCGACGTGCTGGAGGAGCAGAATAAGACCAGCAGCCAGGCCGGCAGCGGGCTTATGGGTTCCAGTTTGCGCAGATCGCGCGGAAACGCCGAACACCCCACTCGCACCCTGAGCAGAGTTACGCCGGAACCCCAGCCTCAACGCTAGAAAAAAACTGAATGTTTTGAATGGTCGGGGTGACAGGATTTGAACCTGCGACCTATACGTCCCGAACGTAGCGCTCTACCAGGCTGAGCTACACCCCGAAATCCGAATTGCGGCTTGACCGTCGATCAACCTGTCCGGTGGATCGATCTTCCGCGAGCGCTTAGTAGGTGCGCTCAACCGCGAAATCAGCGAGTTCGCGCAAGGCTTGCTTATACGCCGAGTCGGGCAATATGGCGATTGCGTCGATGGCGAGGGCGGCCTCCCGCCGCGCGAGCCGCGCAGTGTACGCAAGGCCCCCGGTAGATTCAATTGCGGCGGTGATCTGTGCGAGCTGATCGATGTTGCCCTGTTCGATGCTGTGTCGGATCAGCGCCCGCTGGTCCTCGGTGCCGGTGCGCAGTGCATATATAAGAGGCAGGGTCGGCTTGCCTTCGGCGAGGTCGTCGCCCAGGTTCTTGCCGAGTTCTTCGCTGTTTGACTGGTAATCCAGTACGTCGTCGACCAGCTGGAAGGCGGTGCCGAGGTGGCGGCCGTAGGCGGCCATCGCGGCCTCAACGGAAGACGATGCGCCGGACAGGATCGCGGCGATCTGCGCGCCGGCTTCGAACAGCTTGGCGGTCTTCCGGTAAATCACCTCGAAGTACCGCTCTTCGGTGGTTTCCGGGTCGTTGGCGTTCAGGAGCTGCAGCACTTCGCCCTCGGCGATCTTGTTCGTGGCGCTGGCCATCACGGCCATGATCCGCATGCTCTCCAGGGACACCATCATTTCGAACGAGCGCGAGTAGACGTAATCGCCCACCAGCACGCTGGCCTCGTTGCCCCACACCTCATTGGCGGTGTCGCGGCCGCGGCGCAGTTTGGAGCCGTCGACCACGTCGTCGTGGAGCAGGGTAGCGGTGTGAATGAATTCGATGATGGCCGCGGCTTCGGAATGCTGCGCGCCTCGATAGCCGCAGGCACGGGCGACGGCCACGACCAGCAAGGGACGCAGGCGTTTGCCGCCGCTGCCGACGATGTATTCGGCGATCTGGTTGACCAGGACCACATCGCTGGCGAGGCGGTTGCGGATGACCGCATCGACCTGTCGCAGGTCGTCATCGACCAGCGCTTTAATGGACTCGAAGCTCATGGATTCCAAGGAGAAAAAGCCGAGGGCGAATGGTAGCCCATCAGGAGCGCAAGCTGTCGCATGTCGCAGACTTAGTTGTCTTCACGGTCTTCAGGAGGCCGTGAAACGCATGAAATTCGCTCGTAAAATGTCCGGGCGCGCCCGCGGGTTCGGCCGCGAACGCGGGGCGAATTCCGACGGCGCAGGCGTCAGAAGGGTATTTCGCCGCAGTTTTTGCTCTGGATGCGGTTCTAGCAGTTGCGAGTAACCCGTCCGCTACGTACACTTCACGCCCTTTTCAGCCGGGGTCTCCCGGCCCCCGGAGCTTGGGTCAATCATGTACGCCGTCATTTCCACGGGTGGTAAGCAGTATCGCGTCAGCGAAGGCCAGGTCGTGCGCGTTGAGAAGCTGGAGGCCGAGGCTGGCGCCAATGTCGAATTCGACAAGGTGCTGCTGGTGGGCTCGGGCGATCAGGTCAAGATCGGTGCGCCGTTCCTGAGCGGCGGCAAGGTCACGGCCACCGTGCAGAGCCACGGCAAGGGTGACAAGAAAGTCATCGTCAAATTCCGTCGCCGCAAGCACTACCTGCGTCAGGGCACGCACCGTCAGCCGTTCACGGAAGTGAAGGTGACGGGCATCGTCGGCGGCTAATTTTTCTACTGATTTTGGAGAGCACACGCCATGGCACATAAAAAGGCAGGCGGCAGTACCAAGAACGGCCGCGACTCAGAGAGCAAGCGTCTCGGTATCAAGAAGTTCGGCGGCGAGCGCGTAATCGCCGGCAACATTCTCGTTCGTCAGCGCGGCACGCAGTATCGCGCCGGCGACAACGTCGGTTGCGGCACGGACTACACGCTGTTCGCCACGGCCGAAGGCCGTGTGGTGTTCCGCAAGCGCGGCATCGAGCAGAAGACTTTCGTGAGCGTCGTTGCCGAGTAATCGGGACAGCGCTTTCGCAGGACAGAGAGAGCCCCGGCCCCGCCGGGGCTCTTTTTTTAAGCCCTCCGCGCACTCACACTAGCAACATGCGTTTCGTCGACGAAGCCACGATCAAAGTTCAAGCCGGTAACGGCGGGCGCGGCGCTGCGAGCTTTCGTCGCGAGAAGTTCATTCCGTTCGGCGGCCCGGATGGCGGTGATGGCGGCAAAGGCGCGGACATCTACCTCGTCGGCAAGGCAGGCATCAACACGCTCGCCGACTTCCGCTACAACCGCAGCTTCCGTGCGCCGCACGGCACGGCGGGAATGAGCAAGGACATGACGGGCGCGGGCGGCACGGACCTCGAGGTCGAAGTGCCGATCGGGACGACCATTGTCGATGTGGACACCGAGGAAGCGCTGGGGGACGTGACCGAGCCGGGGCAGCGCCTGCTGGTCGCCAAGGGCGGCAAAGGTGGCTGGGGCAATACGCGCTTCAAGACGAGCACCAATCGCACGCCGCGCAAGGCGATGCCGGGCCTTCCCGGCGAGAAGCGCGACCTGCGGCTCGAGCTCAAGGTCATGGCCGACATCGGCCTGCTAGGCTTGCCGAACGCCGGTAAATCGACGCTGATTCGCGCGGTTTCCGCGGCGAAGCCGAAGGTTGCCGACTATCCGTTCACGACGCTGCACCCGAATCTCGGCGTGGTTCGCGTCGGCGTCCATCGCAGCTTCGTCATGGCGGACATTCCGGGGCTGATCGAAGGTGCCGCCGACGGCGCCGGGCTCGGCATTCAGTTCCTGAAGCACCTCCAGCGCACTCGCGTGCTGCTGCATCTCATCGACGTGTCGCCGCCGGATCCGGAAGCCGATCCGGTGCAGGATGCGCGCGCGATCATCGCGGAATTGAAGAAGTTCAGCGCCGATTTGGCGGAGAAAGAGCGCTGGCTCATATTGAACAAAGTGGACCTGTTGCCGCCGGATCAGGCTGACAAGGTCTGCAAGGACATCGTCCGTCGGTTGCGCTGGAAGGGGCCGGTGTTCCGGATCTCGGGTCTTGCGCGTCAGGGCACTGAGGAGTTGTGCGAGCTGATCATGAAGCGACTGGAAGAGATCGACGCACCGCGCGAGGTGGAAGCGGGTTAACGCCAGTCGGCCTGCGCGGCGGCTTCGAGCCGCGCGCCAATAAAAAAGCCGGGCAGAGCCCGGCTTTTTCGTATCCGCATTCAGCAGATCGGCTTAGCCAGCCGACAGCTCCTTCACGCGCGCATTCAGGCTGCTCTTATGGCGAGCGGCCTTGTTGCGATGGATCAGGCCCTTGTTCACGGCCGAGTCGATGATCGGGCCAGCGGCCTTGAGCTTGGCAACTGCGGTGTCCTTGTCGCCGGCTTCCACCGCGTTCACGACACCCTTGATGGCAGTACGCAGCTTCGAGCGGCCAGCCACGTTACGGGCACGGCGCTTGACGGTCTGGCGGGCGCGCTTTTCGGCGGACTTGATATTGGCCACGGTCGTGAAGGCTCCAAAAAAGAGGTCGCGAATTCTGCCGACCGAACCGCCGTAAGGCAAGGGCAAATTGGCCGGGCGCCAGGAAAATAGCGGATTTCGTCATCCGGCGGACGGGAAATTGCCTGCGTCTGGCCATAATCCGGCGCGAGCTTGGGGAAAAGGAGACAGACAGGATGGTTTCCACCGGCCCCTCGCAGCCATGTGCACCCGAATTAAATCTGTCCCCTTTTCGGGCAGCGGGTCCGCTTCTTCACTACCATTGCCGCCCCATGACCTGCGTCCAGCCCACTTCGATCGAGCCCGGCCCGCTATGAGCCGCGGCTTTTTCCGTAGCACCGCCATCGTCGGAATTACCACGCTGCTGTCCCGGATCACCGGGCTGGTGCGCGACGTCGTTCAGGCCGTGATGATCCCGGCGGTGTATCTGGAGGTGTACGTCCTCGCCAACCAGATTCCCAATCTGTTGCGGCGATTGTTTGCCGAAGGCGCGTTCTCGCAGGCGTTCGTGCCGGTGGTCGCCGAGTACAAGGCGAATCGCTCGAAAGACGAAGTGCGGGAGCTGGTCGACTCGGTGTCGGGCACGTTGGGCGCATTTCTCGCAGTCGTTTCTGTCATTGGTGTGATCGCCGCACCCGTCATCGTTGCCATCTGCGCGCCCGGCTTCACCACGAAGGAAGTGGGCCAGTTCGGGCTCGCGGTGGAGATGCTCCGCTGGACGTTCCCGTATCTGCTGTTCGTCTCGCTGACTGCGCTCGCCGGCGGCGTCCTCAACAGCTATCAGCAATTCGCGTTGCCGGCATTCACGTCGGTGGTGCTGAACATCGTTTTGATCGTGTTCGCCGCCTATGTGTCGCCGCATTTCGAGACGCCCGTCATGGCGCTCGCGATAGGTGTATTCGTGGGCGGTGTGATCCAGCTGATCATTCAAGTGCCGGCGCTCATCAAGCTCGGCGTGATCCGCCGTCCGCGCTGGAATTGGCAGCACGAGGCGGTGAAACGCATTGCCAGGCTGATGGGGCCGGCGATCGTCGGTTCGTCGATGGGGCAGCTCAGCGTGATGATCAGCTCGGGTATCGCGTCCCTGCTCGCTGACGGAAGCATGACCTGGCTGTACTACGCGGACCGGTTGGTCGAGTTTCCGTTGGGCGTGTTCAGCATTGCGCTGGCCACGGTGATCCTGCCGAGCCTGTCCTCGCACCATGCCAAGAAGTCGCCGGAAGAATTTTCCGCGACACTCGCCTGGGCGGTTCGGCTCGTGTGTCTGATCGTGATCCCGGCGGCGGTCGCCATGTTCGCGATGGCCGGTCCATTGACCGTCGCGCTTCTGCAGTACGGTCAGTTCAAGCCCAGGGACGCGGAAATGACACGCCTCGCGCTGATGGCGTTCTCGCTGGCCCTGCTGGGCTGGAGCATGATCAAGGTGCTGGCGACCGGGTACTACGCCCAGCAGAACACCAAGGGCCCGGTGAAAATCGCGATGCGCTCGCTCGGGCTGACGATGATTCTGAACGTCGTCGTGGTCGCCGGCCTGTGGCTTACCGGGAATCTAAAGACACCCGGCGCGCACACGCTGCTGGCCCTGACCAACGGCATCGGCGCCATGATGAATGCCACTTTGCTTTACACCGGCTTGGTCCGCTCACAGGTGCTCCGGCGCGGGCAGGCGATGCGGGGATTGCTGATCCGGATTGTCGTGGCGAGCGTGCTGATGGCGGCGTTCCTGTGGTGGTTCGGCGGCGATCTCGCCACCTGGCAGGTCACCCCGAAACTGCACCGAATCGCCTGGCTGGCCGGGCTGGTGACCGGCGGCATCGGGGTTTATTTCGTGGCGTTGTGGGCGATGGGCGTACGCGCCGGCCAGTTCCGACTGCAGCCGCCCGCGACTTCCCTATAATGTTCACCTTCAGTTGGACTGTCGGTTCACCTACGGAAGCTAGGATTCGTCGACTACCCTAGCCTTGCTGGTTGGCAGCTGATCGGAATGCTTCGCCGGGCGAAGCGATAGCCGCCGAGAATCAGCAGGGGAATGATATTTTGGTTTTCCTTGCAATGGCGGAGCACGAGGGCCGCGGTGGAGCTCATTCGGGGCCTGTATAACCTGCGTGCCGGGCAACGCGGCTGCGTGCTGACGATCGGGGCGTTCGACGGCATCCACCTCGGGCATCAGGAGATGATCCGTGTGCTGCGCGAGCGCGCCGCACAGTACGGCCTGCCGGCTGCTTTGCTGTCGTTCGAGCCGACACCGCGCGAGTTTTTCGCCAAAGGCACGCCGCCGGCCCGGCTGACTCGCTTTCGCGAGAAGTACGATGCGCTGGAGCGCTACGGGGTGGATCGCTTCGTCTGCCTGCGGTTTGACGACTGCATGCGCCGGCTCGGTCGCGAAGAGTTCGTGAATGAGGTACTGGTAAAAGCGCTTGGCGCCCGCCACATCGTAGTAGGGCATGACTTTCGCTTCGGGCGCGACAATCAGGGCGACATCGCCTGTTTGCGCACCCTTGGGGCGACAGCGGGCTTCGAGGTCACCGAAGTGCCGCCGTTCGAGATCGATGGCGAGCGCGTCAGCAGCTCCGGGATTCGCGAGGCGCTGGCGGTCGGGGACATGGCCAAGGCGGCGAAGCTGCTCGGTCGTCCGTATCGGATGACGGGCAAGGTGATCCACGGCGAGAAGCTGGGGCGCAAGCTGGGCTTCCCGACGGCCAACCTGCGAACGCTTCGTCGCGCGACGCCGCTCGCCGGAATATTCGCGATTCGCGTCACAGGCGCTGGATTGAAGGATGCGCCCGGTGTTGCGAGTCTCGGCACGCGCCCTGCGGTGAACGGCAAGGAGCTGCTGCTGGAAGCTCATGTGTTCGACTTCGAGGGCGATTTGTATCGCCAGCATGTGCACGTCGACTTCATCGCGTACCTGCGGCCGGAGCGCTGGTTCGCCGACATGGACACGCTGATTGAGCAGATGAATCGAGACGCCGCGCAGGCGCGGCAGATATTGGGTTCGTGAATCGAATATGGACTATAAGCAAACCATCAACCTGCCCAAAACCGACTTCCCGATGAAGGCGGATCTCGCCCGTCGTGAGCCGGACATTCTCAAGCGTTGGGAAGACACCCAGACGTACCAGAAGCTGCGCGAGATTGCGAAGGGCCGGCCGACGTTCATTCTCCAGGACGGGCCGCCGTACGCGAACGGCGCGATTCACCTCGGTCACGCCATCAACAAGGTGTTGAAGGACATCGTCGTCAAGTCGCGTTCGATGGATGGCTTCGACGCGCCCTATGTGCCCGGTTGGGATTGTCACGGTCTGCCGATCGAACATCAGATCGAGAAGACTCGCGGCAAGGAAGTGAAGGCGCTCGATCCGCGCGCGTTCCGTCAGGCGTGCCGCGAATTTGCGCAGTCGCAGATCAATGGCCAGCGCGAGGACTTCAAGCGGCTGGGTGTGATGGGCGACTGGGATCGTCCGTACATCACCATGGCGCCGAAGTACGAAGCCGAACAGCTGCGCTCGTTCGCCGAGATCCTGCGCAACGGTCACGTCTACAAAGGCTTGAAGCCGGTGCACTGGTGTCTCGACTGTCGTTCGGCGCTGGCCGAGGCGGAGGTCGAGTACGAAGACAAAGTATCGCCAGCCATCGATGTGCGTTTCGCTGTCAAAGATCCCGAGGATCTCGCGAAGCGTTTCGGCGTGACTGCATTGAAGTCGCCGGCCAGCGTGATCATCTGGACGACGACACCGTGGACGCTGCCCGCCAACCAGGCGGTCGCGTTGGGTCCCGAGCTGCGTTATTCGCTGGTCGACACTGGCACTGAGTTGTTGGTGCTCGCGAGTGCGCTCGTCGATGCAGTGACGAAGCGAGCGGGCGTCGAGAATGTCACGCGCCTGGCCGAAGTCGATGGCACGAAGCTCGAAGGTGTGAAGCTCCAGCATCCGTTCTACGAGCGCGTCGTGCCGGTGATCCTGGGCGATCACGTCACGATCGATGATGGTACCGGCGCTGTGCACACCGCGCCGGGCCACGGTGCGGAGGATTTCGAAGTCGGCTTGAAGTACAAGCTCGAGGTCTACAACCCGGTCGGCAGCGACGGCCGCTTCGTTACGGGCACGCCCATTTTCGAAGGCGAGCGCGTGTTCGATGCGAACAAACATGTGATCGAAGTGCTGAAAGAGCGTGGCGCTCTGTTGCATGAGACGAAGCTCAATCACCGCTATGCGCATTGCTGGCGTCACAAGACGCCGGTGATCTACCGCGCGACGGCGCAGTGGTTCATCAGCATGGAGCAGGCGGGTCTGCGTAAAGGCGCGCTGCGCGAGATCGCGAAAGTGAAATGGGTTCCGGGCTGGGGTGAGAACCGCATCAACGGCATGATCGCGGATCGTCCGGACTGGTGTATCTCCCGTCAGCGCACGTGGGGCGTGCCGCTCGCTTTGTTTACTCACAAGGTGACGGGCGAGTTGCATCCGCGCACCGTGGAGTTGCTCGAAGACGTGGCCAAGCTCGTGGAAGAGGGTGGCATCGACGCGTGGTTCGATCTCGATCCGGCGGTGCTGCTCGGCGGCGAGGCGACCGACTACGAGAAAGTCCCCGACATCATGGACGTCTGGTTCGACTCGGGCAGTGCTCACCACTGCGTGCCGAAGATGCACCCCGACGTGACCGATCCCGCGGATTTGTATCTCGAAGGCTCGGATCAGCATCGCGGCTGGTTCCACAGCTCGCTGCTGACCTCGGTCGCTCAGCACGATCGTGCGCCATACAAAGCGGTGCTGACGCACGGCTTCACGATCGACGACAAGGGACGGAAGATGTCCAAGTCCCTGGGCAACGTCGTCGTGCCACAGAAGGTCATCGGGACGCTCGGTGCCGACGTGCTGCGTCTGTGGATCGCGGCCACCGATTACGCCAACGAAATGGCGCTGTCGGATGAGATTTTGAAACGCGTCGCCGAGTCATATCGGCGCATCCGTAACACGGCGCGGTTCCTGCTCGGCAATCTCGATGGCTTCGATCCTGCGACGGACAAAGTGCCGGCGTCGGAGATGGTCGCGGTCGATCGCTGGGCTGTGTGGCGCACCCATCAGTTGCAGGAAGAAGTGATGGCGGCGTATCGCAGCTATCAGTTCCACCTGATCTATCAGAAGGTGCACAACTTCTGCAGTGTCGACCTGGGTGGTTTCTATCTGGATATCACCAAGGATCGCGTCTACACGACGGGCAAGAACAGCCTGCCGCGCCGCTCGGCACAGACGGCGATGTTTTATATCGCCGAAGCGCTGACGCGCTGGCTCGCGCCGATCCTGTCCTTCACGGCGGAGGAGATCTGGCGTTACATGCCGGGCGCCCGCAGCGAGTCGGTGTTCTTCAACACCTTCTTTGAGCTGCCGAAAGAGCTGACACAGCAGCCGTCTATCGACTGGGATGCAATTCTCAATGTCCGGGGCGCCATCGCGCGCGAACTGGAGAAGCTGCGTAACGCCGGCTCGATCGGTGCGCCGCTCGATGCCGAAGTGGACGTGTACACGCAGGGGCCTTTGCTGGAGACTTTGCAGTCGTTCGGCGAGGAACTTCGCTTCGTGTTCATCACTTCAGCTGCGCGCGCGCATTCTGCCGACACCCGGCCGGCCGATGCAGTCGCAGCGGCAGAGGGCGAGGGCAACACGACCTGGATCGCTGTGAAGCCGACGACGGCGAGCAAATGCGTACGCTGCTGGCACAAGCGTCCGGATGTGGGGCAGAACCCGACTCATCCGGAACTTTGCGGCCGCTGCGTGACCAACGTAGACGGGCCCGGCGAACAGCGGCGCTTTACTTGAGGTCGATGCGATGACCAACCCTCTGGCGAAAGTCTGGTTCACGCCCACCCGCGGCGGCAGCAACTGGCTGTGGCTGTCTTTTTTCGTGGTGATCCTCGACCAGGCGACCAAAGCGCTGGTCATCAGCACCGTGAAACTTCAGGACAGCATTGCGCTGCTGCCCATTCTGGATGTCGTGTATCTGGAGAACCCCGGCGCAGCGTTCAGCATTCTGGCGCAGGCGTCGGGATGGCAGCGATGGTTCTTCATCACGCTGGCGGTGGTGGTGAGTCTCACGTTGATGATCTGGCTGCGGCGCATCCGTTCCGATCAGACGATTCTGGCGATCGGCTTGTCGCTGGTGCTCGGTGGCGCGCTTGGCAACGTGATCGATCGCGTCATGCACGGCTTCGTCGTCGACTTCATTTATTTCAACTGGCGCACCTGGGATTTCCCGGCGTTCAACATCGCTGACACGGCGATCTCCATCGGTGCCGCGTGCCTGCTCATCGATGCGTTTCTCGAGAGCGGTCACGATCGCCGCCCCGCCGACGGCACATCGCAAACGCCGAGCAAGTAAGTGTTTTTTCTGAGCAGTCATTAGTCACCAGTCATTAGTCACTTCCAAGCTCATGCAGATTCTTCTCGCCAATCCCCGCGGTTTTTGTGCCGGTGTCGATCGAGCGATCGATATCGTCGAGCGCGCGATCGAGCTGTTCGGCGCGCCCATCTATGTCCGGCACGAAGTGGTTCACAACCGTTACGTGGTCGAGCGTTTGCGCAGCCTCGGGGCGGTGTTCGTCGAAGAGCTGGATGAAGTGCCGGACGACGCCACGGTCATTTTCAGCGCGCATGGCGTGGCCCGCGTAGTTCAAGAGGAAGCGCGTCGTCGCGATCTCAAAGTGTTCGATGCGACGTGTCCGCTGGTGACCAAGGTTCACATGGAAGTCTCGCGCTACGCGCGCGAAGGTCGCGAAGTGATTCTGATCGGGCACCAGGGGCATCCCGAAGTCGAAGGCACGATGGGGCAGTTCGATACTCAGTACGGTGGTCGTATCGTGCTGGTGGAGACGCCCGAGGATGTGGATCGGCTCGATATCAAGGATCCGGAGCGCCTGGCGTTCGTGACCCAGACGACGTTGTCGGTCGACGATACGCAGCGAGTCGTCGACGCCTTGCGCCGTCGTTTCCCGACGCTCACCACGCCGCGAAAAGAGGACATCTGTTACGCGACGCAGAATCGTCAGGACGCGGTGAAGCGCCTGGTCGAGCGTTGCGACATCATCCTGGTCGTCGGCTCACCCAGCAGCTCGAACTCGAATCGGCTGCGTGAGATCGCCGAGAAGGCTGGCATCCCGGGTTTCTTGATCGATGGTCCCGAGGACCTGAAGCGCGAGTGGTTCGACAGCAAGCGGGTCGTCGGTGTGACGGCGGGTGCGTCGGCGCCAGAAGTGCTGGTCGAGCGTGTCGTGGCTCGCTTGCGAGAGTGGGGTGGACAGGCGCCCGAGCATGTCCAAGGCCAGGTCGAAAATGTCGTGTTCAGCTTGCCGCGCGAGCTGCGAGTGCCGGTGCCGGAAAAACAGCGGCCGGTTATCTGATATTCACTCGAGTCACATACGACGCTGCGCCTGCGCCGGGCGCGGACCAGCTCACAGCGACGACATAACTGGCCGGCGTCATCGACGTATCGCGTGAGATCGAGCCCAGGCCACTGGGCAACGAGCTCTCGACTTCATCCTCCCAGCACGCTGCGATCTGTGCGGCCTGGTCCTGAGCCGTTCGGGTTTTCGCCTTTTCGCTGCAGATCACGCCGACTGTCGTCGCAAAGCCGTCGCGGCCTTCGGGAGTCGCGCGAATGCGCTCAGCCATTCCCTCGGCGAGCTCCGCGGCACGCAGCGGCAGGCGCGCATCCGCTGGAATGTGAGTTTGATCCGAATAAAGCGCGGCGATGCCGACGATGGCCACCGCCATGACCAGCAAGGCGGCAAGAATCTCGACGATGTTGAAGCCGCGCGTGTAATGGCGACCGCGCAATGGCGTAATTGATCCTCCCATACGCGAGCATGATGGCTATCCGTTGGGACAGCGTAAAGGGCGATTGTCGGAGTCTCGTGTCGCAATCCGGGGACGGCCGGCAGTGTTGATGATGATGGCGCGCGCCTGGGCCGGTCCGCGACGGTCACAGAACACCAGGGTGCCGTTGACCACGGCATGTTGATACGGTCTGAATGAATAGCTGCGGCGATTCGAAGTGATCGCTGTCTCTTATACACATCTGACGCTGC
>NZ_LSRW01000109.1:0-4768 GCF_003104955.1 Steroidobacter cummioxidans
GCAGCGTCAGATGTGTNNAANGCACAGCCCGCCAACAGTAAAGACGCTCGCGAGTTTCCCGAGACCCCCGACAGCCACCGCCGAGCCATTGACGCTCTTATCTTCAATACCCAAGCGGATACTGTGAGCTCGACTGAGTCAGCATCATTCCGCTGGCAACAACAGCCGGTAACCCACGCCCGCCTCGGTCAGCAAGTACTGCGGCCGGGCTGGATCCGGCTCGAGCTTCTGGCGCAGGTTCTTGATGCACACTCGCAGGCTTCTCGTGTCGCCGAGTTTCCCCGGCCCCCAAGCCTCGCTGATGAGCTGGCGCTGCGTCACGATCATGCCGGCCTGGCGCGCCAGGCTTTCCAGCACGCGATACTCCAGCGGCGTGAAGTGCACAGCACCTTCCGGCCCGACCGCCTGGCGTCGGGTCAGATCGATCGCGATCGAGCCGACGTCCAGATGGGGCACCTGCTCCGCGCCACGAACATTTCTTCTCAACGCTGCACGCACGCGGGCCAGCAACTCCGGAGCGCTGAAGGGCTTTGTGACATAGTCGTCCGCCCCCGCATCGAGCGCTTCGATCTTTTGCGACTCCATGGTCCGTGCCGACAGCACGACGATGGGCATCGGCGACCACCCGCGAACGGCACGGATGACCCTGATGCCGTCAACATCGGGCAGGCCCAGATCGATCAACAACAGATCCGGTTTGTGACTTTGCGCCTCCACGATCGCGCGTGCCGCAGTCTCGGTTTCGATGACTCGATAACCCGCAGTCTTGAGCAGCGTGCGCAGGATGGCTCGGATGTCGGGCTCATCCTCGACGACGAGCACTTGATGGAGAGCTTGTGTCACGAGCCCTCCTCCTTCAGCGGCAATGTGAAGACAAACCGCGCGCCACCGCCTGGCCGCTCACCGGCGGTGATATCGCCGCCATGAGCACGAACAATCGCGCGACAGATCGCGAGCCCCAGCCCCGCGCCGACAGTCGCACCCTCGTCGTTGCCTCGATGGAATTTATCGAACAGCCGATGATTCTCTCCGGGCGGCAGCCCGGGCCCGGCATCGTCACACGTGACCGCCACGACATCGTCACGAACAACGGCCGAGATCGCCGCCGGCGTTCCGGGGGGCGTGTACTTCACCACGTTGTCCAGCAGATTGATGAACACCTGCACGATCAGACTTGCGTCGACGCAAACCGGCGGCAGATCTGCGGACAGCTGCGATGTGACTCGATGTGCGCCGAGTCGCTCCTGCATCCGCCTCAGCGCGGTGCCGAGCAGATCGTCCAAAGTCTCCCATTCCCGGCGCAACACGACGTGCCCGGCCTCGAACCGCATGAGGTCGAGCACATTGGCAACCACATCCGTCATGTCACGAGCTTTGGACTCGATGGACAGCGCGAGCTTGCGACGCGCAGCTGCATCCAGTCCCTCGCCGTGCTCGGCCAGCGTGCTGCTGGCGCCGGCGATTACTGCAAGCGGTGTGCGCAAATCGTGTGAGATCGAAGCGAGCAAAGTATTTCGCAAGCTCTCGGTTTCAGCAGCGACGCGGGACGATTCGGCGGCCTCAGCGAGCTTGCCGCGCTCCACCGCCAGTCCGATCTGCGCCGCGAAGGTTTCCAACAGACGCCGCTGTTCGGGCAACAGAACACGACGGCGGTTCTGGGGCAGCACTGCCAGCACCCCGAGCTTCTGCTGCTCACTGCCCAATGGCAAATACAAAGCAGGCGCGGCAGGCAGCGTATCCGAGTCGAGTCCGGCACGACGCCCATGATCGAGCACCCATTGCGCGATCGACAGATCCGCCGATCTGAGCGAGCCCGACTCCGGCAAGTCGTGCGGTTGTCTGAGCTTCCCCGAGGCATCCGGCAACAAGACCACGGCCTGACATTGAAAGACCTCGGCAACGTGACGAACCGCGACCCGCGCCAGTTCGGCGATACCACGAGTCGCCGCCAGCTCGCGGCTCATCGCATACAGTAGATAAGTGCGGCGTTCTCGCGCACCGGCGACGCGAGTCTGCTGACGCACACTCGCCATCAAATTGGCGATCACCAGCGTCACGACCAGCATCACCACGAACGTCACGACATACTGCGCATCCGCGACCGAAAACGTGAAGTGCGGCGGCACGAAACAAAAATCGAAGGCAACCACATTGGCGATGGCCGTAAGCACTGCGGGACCGCGACCGAATCGCACCCCGGCGACGGTTGCGCCCAGCACGTAAATCATGACGATGTTCGCCGCCTCGAAGCTCTCCTGCATCGCGAAGCCGACGAGCGTGCAAATCAGCGTCGTGGCCAGTGCCCAGGCGTAGCGATCCCAATGGATCGGCACTGCGATGGCGGGTGCGTCATTGCGGTCGGCCGTGGCTCGCTTGGATGTTTCCGCTGGCGCGATCACGATGACATCGAAGGCCTTGGCTTTTCGCGCCAGCGCCGTTGTTGTGGACGGGCGTAACCACGCGCGCCAGCCGCGTCGCTTCGGCGTTCCGACAATCAGGCGGGTTGCATTTCGAGTTTCCGCATACCCGCTCAATGCTTCGGCCGCCGTCGGACCATCGAGCGTCACGGTCTCCGCACCCAACGATTCCGCGAGCCGCAGAATATCGATGCGACGATTGCGCTGATGTTGTGACAATCGCAGCAGCTCGGGCGTTTCTACATAGACGACCGACCAGGCGGCATCGAGCGCATCCGCCATCCGCTTGCCCGCACGCACCAACTGTTCGGCCTGCTCGTCCGGACCGACCGCGACCAGCAAGCGATCGCGCGCCATCCACGCGCGTGATGCTCTATCCAGCGAAGCGGTCGCCTGCGCCGAGGCGTCGACTCGATCCGCCATGCGTCGCAATGCCAGCTCGCGCAACGCAATCAGATTGGACTTGCGAAAGAAACGATCGACTGCGGTCCGCGCCTCTTCCGGCAAATAAATCAGCCCCGCCTGCAGCCGCGCGAGCAGGTCGTCGGGCGGCAAATCGATCAGCTCGACTTCATCGGCTTCATCGAAAATGCGATCGGGAATGGTCTCGCGCTGACGCACGCCGGTGATCTGCGCCACCAGATCGTTGAGACTTTCCAGGTGCTGGACGTTGACCGTGGTCCAGACATTGATGCCCGCTTCGAGCAGCTCTTCGATGTCCTGCCAGCGTTTGGCATGCCGCGGCGGCGGCTCGCCTTCGATGAGATTGGAATGGGCCAGCTCGTCGACCAGCGCGATGGCGGGGCGGCGCTTCAGCGCGGCGTCGAGGTCGAATTCCTGGCGGACCAGTCCGCGATAGCGCACCGGCAATGTGGGCAACTGCTCCAGGCCTTCGCGCAGATTGTCGGTTTCGGTGCGGCCATGCGGCTGGATATATCCAAGCACCAGATCGGCGCCGGTCTCATGCACTCGATGCGCCGCTTCGAGCATGGCGTAGGTCTTGCCTACCCCCGCCGACCCGCCGAAAAAGATCCGCAGCTTGCCACGCCCGGCGCGAGCCTCCTCGGCGTTGACGGCTGCCAGCAGCTGATCGGGATCGGGGCGCATGCCCGATTTGAGCATGCCGACCGCCCCGGTCAGAAGACCAAACGTGTGAAGATTTTCAGGTCACCCGGTGCGCGGGCAGCGGCTCGACGCTGGTCGGCTGCAATTCGCCTTGCCACTTGGACACCACCGCCGTGGCGATACTGTTGCCGACCACGTTCGTGGCCGAGCGCCCCATATCGAGGAAGTGGTCGATGCCCAGCAACAGCAGCATGCCGGCCTCGGGAATATTGAAGTGCGGCAAGGTCGCAGCGATCACCACCAGCGACGCGCGCGGCACGCCGGCGATGCCCTTGGACGTGAGCATCAGGATAGCGACCATGACGATCTGCTGACCGATGCTCAACTCGATGCCATACACCTGCGCGATGAACATCACCGCGAACGTGCAGTACATCATCGAACCGTCGAGGTTGAACGAATACCCCACCGGCAACACGAAGCTCGCCACGCGGTTGCTGCAGCCGAAGCGTTCCAGCTCTTCCAGCGTCTTCGGATACGCCGCTTCCGAGCTGGCCGTAGAGAACGCCAGGATCACCGGCTCGCGAATGCGCCGGACCAGTTGCACGACGCGTGGCCCGATGACCATGCCACCGAGCACGACCAGGACCAGCCACAGTATCGCCAGGCCCAGATAGAACTCACTGACGAACAATCCATAGACGCCGAGGATGCCCAGACCTTCCTTGGCGACCGTGCTGGCGAGTGCGCCGAACACCGCGAGTGGCGCGAACAACATCACATAGCCAGTCACCTTCAACATGATGTGCGCGACCGTATCGAACACTTCGATGACGTTCTTGCTGCGCTCGCCCAGCGCCGCCATGGCGGTGCCGAAGAACAATGAGAACACCACGATCTGCAGGATCTCGTTGCGAGCCATCGCATCGATGACGCTGGTCGGCACGGTATGCGAGATGAAGGTGTTCAACGACAGCGCATCGGTCTGCAAGCCCGACGCCGCGTTGGCCTCGGGCAGCGGCAACTGCATGGCTTTGCCCGGCTCGAACACCTGCACCAGGATCAAGCCCAGCGTCAATGAAATGAGCGAAGCGCCGATGAACCACGCCAGCGCCTTGCCGCCGACCTTGCCCACCATCGCGATGTCGCCCAGCTTGGCGATGCCGACCACCAGGGTCGAGAACACCAGCGGCGCGATGATCATCTTGATCAGCCGCAGGAAGATGGTCGGCAACAACGACGCGATCTCAGCGTAGCGCCTGTCTCTTATACACATCTGACGCTGC
>NZ_LSRW01000110.1:0-8001 GCF_003104955.1 Steroidobacter cummioxidans
GCAGCGTCAGATGTGTATAAGAGGCCTACTTTCTATCCAAGCATGCGTTTGCCTGCTTGAGCGGCAGCAGCGTGGTTCTGCTGGATCTCAAAGCGGATCGATACCTGGCGCTCGAAGCGAGCCGCGCGCGTTCGCTTGCCGGCCTGGTTGCCGGCTGGCCCACGCTCGCAACGGAAGCGCTGTTGCCGAACGCCGAGGCCGGAAATCGAATAGCGGCGGGTATGCTGAAGCGAGGTCTGCTCACGAGCGAGCGTTCGCAGGGCAAGGAGCTGACGCCGCCGCCGGTCGCGGTGCCAGCGGATAGTGCGATCGATACGGCCGACGAAGGCGAGATGCCGCTGCGTTTGAAACATTTGCTGTCGTTCGTCGCAGCGCTGACGGCAGCTCGACTCCATCTGCGCTTTCGTTCGATGGAATGGATCGTGGACGACGTTTGCCGTCGGCGCGCAAAGGTCATCAGTCGCGAAGGCCAGCACGAGATCGCCATGCGGCAGCTGGCGCGTCTGTTCGATCGCCTGCGATCGTATACATACGACGCGCGCGGCGCCTGCTTGTTCGACTCGCTGGCGCTGCTCTACTTCCTGTTGTGCGAGGGATTGCAGCCGCAATGGGTGATCGGCGTACGCAGCTCGCCGTCGTTCATGGCGCATTCCTGGATTCAGCATGGCGAGACGCTGCTCAATGACAGCTTCGACCGTGTGTCCGTGTATACGCCCATCATGGCAGCCTAAGGCAGGGAATGCGGGCATGTTGCGTTTCATATCATTGGTTTGCGACGGGTCGGAATCCGCCGTGCAGGCCAGCGGGCGGCTCATCACGAAGTTGATCGCCTCGGCCGGTTGGCTCAGTGTCCACATCGGACCGCGCGCGGTGATTCTCTACAGGAGTGAGCGGGACGACCGAGGTGAGATTCACCTATTGCCCGATCAAAGCGGGGTCATACTCGGCCGGCTTTTCCAGAAGCCGGATGCCACGCACCACGTCGCCGGACGAGTCGAGCTCAATCAGCAACGCGGTGCTGCCATCGTCGCCTCCGGCGGGCGAGCGCTGATCGATCGTTATTGGGGCCGCTACGTCGCATTTCTGCACGAGCCCGAGTCACGCAGCACATACGTGCTGCGAGATCCGACCGGTCATTTTCCTTGTTTCCGATACACCAGTCAGGGCGTGAGTATTTATTTCTCGCACGCCGAGGATTGTCTCGACCTCGGCTTGCCGAGGTTTTCGATCAACTGGTCGTTCGTGGCGGCGTACCTGTGCAACTGGCGGTTGCAGAATCGCGAGACCGGCCTTGACGAAGTCGCCGAGGTGGCGCCGGGCGAATGCGTGGAACATCACTTTGGCGGCGCCACGCGCTCGCTGCTGTATTGGAATCCCGTGGAGATCAGCCGCTCACAGCCCTTCGAAAGCTTCGACGCCGCGGTCCAGGAGCTGCGAGGCACCACGCGCGCATGTATCTGGGCGTGGGCATCCTGTTACCCGGGCATCGTGCATTCCCTGTCGGGTGGGCTGGATTCCTCGATCGTGCTCAGCTGCTTGCGCACGGCACCGTCCCAACCGTCGATCACGTGCCTGCACTACTTTCACGCTGCGGCGACCGACTCGGATGAGCGCAGGTTCGCAAGGGCGGCCGCAAGCCACTTCGATTGCAAGCTCATCGAGCGGCAGCTCGATGCGTCGTCGGTGAAGTTGGAGGCACTCTCGGGCGTGGCAAAGTGTCCGCGCCCGGCGGTTTACCAATACTCCGTCCAGCAGGGCAGCTTCGAGAATGAACTGGCCGTGCGGACCGGCGCTTCGGCCGTTTTCAAGGGCATCGGCGGCGATCAGGTTTTCTTTCAGGGGCGGGGCGAGCTGGCTGTGAGTGACTATCTGTACTCACGAGCATTGCTGAGCGCGTGGCGGCTTTCGGGACACGTCGCGCGCGCCGAACGAACCTCAGTCTGGTCAGTGCTCAAGTCGGGATGGACGCGCGGCCTGCTGCGCCGTCCAGGGGATCCCCTGGCGCATATGGGGCGTCCTCAGCCGCTGGTGAGGCCTGAAGTCGTCGCCGCTGTGCGTGGGAACGAGCGTTGGATTCACCCATGGCTGCGCTCGATCGACGGTGTTCCCGAAGGCAAGCTGCAGCATGTCGGGGCCATGTCCCACCCGTTCGCTTACTACGATCCGCTGCAACGCCTGGTCGCGGCCGAACGCGTGCATCCGCTGTTCTCGCAGCCGCTGATGGAGGTCTGCCTGCGTACTCCGACCTATTTCATGGCGGCGGGAGGCAGGGATCGCGCTGTTGCACGCCAGGCGTTCGCGCAAGACTTGCCGAAGAGCATCGTGGCTCGCCGGGGGAAGGCCGGACTGGACTCTTATCTGCATCGGGTGGGGGAAGGGAATCTGCAATACATCAAGGCGATGCTGCTGGACGGTCACCTGGTCAAGCAGCAACTGCTCGATCGGCGGCGAGTCGAGGCGGCGTTGACCGCGCCGCGGTCGCAGATGCGCGAAGAGCTTAACGAACTGTTGGTCTATCACTTGAGCACCGAAGCCTGGATCAACAGCTGGTCGGCGGCTTAAAGGAATAGCCATGGAACTGCGCCGAATACTGCTGTGTATTTCACTGGTCCTGGCCATGACAGCTTGTGAGCGCGCCCCGGTCGACAGCACGCCCGTTACGGAATTCGTCGTCGGCAAACACGATCGGTGGGAGGCCGGCACGCATTACGAAGTCTTCGAGCCGCTCGCCGGGATGGCGGGCGCGAACGGCAGCGTCACGGTGGTGGAATTCTTCTGGTACGGCTGCCCGCATTGCTACACGATGGATCCGCATATCACTTTGTGGAATCGCAAGCAGCAGCGGAACGTCGAGTTTCAGCGCGTTCCTACTACCAGGGGGCCTGACGATCGGCCGCACGCGCGATTGTTTTATACGTTGCAGGTGCTGGGCCGCACCGACCTCCACGCGGTCATCTTCGACACCATCCATGCCCAGGGCAACAGGCTGGCCGCGAGCGACGAGCAGCAGACATTGCAGTTGCAACTGGAATTTGCCAGGCAGCACGGCATCGACGCGCAGCAGTTCATGAACGCGTACGGTTCGAATGAAGTCGAACTGCGCCTGCGCAACGCCGAGCGATTGTTGAAGCACTATCAAGTCGCCAAGTTGCCGACCCTGCTGGTGAACGGAAAGTACAAGACCGACGCGAGTCGTACCGACCGCAGGGGCGAAGCGCTCATGCGCCTCGTCGACGATCTCACCGAGCTGGAAGGCAAGGCGGTTGGGACTCCATAGTCCGGTCATCGTGGCGAATCGCTCACATTGCTCGGCGCGCCACTAGAACTTGCTGATGAGCGTCAGCCCGAAACTGCTCGCGTCGGCTTCACCGCCGTATTTCCCTTTGTACTCGAGTTTGGTGTAGGAGAGCGCGATCCAGCGCCAGCCCACTTCCACCGTTGGGCCGGTGGCGTCCTTGAAATCGATGTCCGGGGCGAAGTCGTCGCCATCGAACTTGATGCCGGTGTGATGCGTAAGGCCGGCTGCCACCCACCAGTTGTTGGCGAACAAATAGTTGCCGACCACCTCGACGACGGTACGCCCGATGCTGATGTCGGCATTGGAAGCCTTGGTCGTCACATACTTATAACCGACCGTGCCGCGCACGGAGAACGGTGAGCCATCGGCACGGTAGTGACCGCCGAGCGCCAGCGTGATGCCCTGGCCGGTCTTCACGTCTTGCGAGGAGCCGTCGACGAATTCCAACGTCGCGATCTCGTCACCGCCGTATTCGAGGTCGCCCTCGAACACGAATCCGAAGCCAGTGTTCTCGGCCTGCGCCTGCGCCTGCGACCAGCCGCCGAGCATCGCCAAGGTACAAAGCACGGCGCCGCGCGCCGGAAGTCTACGAAGCATGGAAGATTCCCGATTATTGAGTTGTTGTGTCCCGCGCAGGGCCAGTTCCAGCAGCGCAGGGCGCGAGACTAGCCGGCGCTAGCGCAGGAAACTGCGAAAATCCGCACACAAATGGGCCATGCCGTCGCAAAATGCGCGCACTGTGCGCTGGTAGGGCCGACGGTCGAAACGAACATTGCGCAATTCAGACTCGGCTCTTGATCGACCTGGAGAACGCGTGTCGCACTCGGTTCTCTTCAGCCGAGAACTCTGATAGAAGCCTGAATTACTACTACAACGGCAGGCAAACCCCATGGACGTTGCTACTCCGCCGCTCGTCGAACTCAGTGCGGTGACTGTACGCTACGGCAAGTTTCTGGCTCTGGACGGTCTTTCGCTCACGGCGCGGGCTGGTGAGATCTACGGGTTTCTCGGCCGGAATGGCGCGGGGAAGACGACCACCATGCGTGTATTGATGGGCGTCCTCGAGCCCGTCGCGGGCGAGATCCGGCTATTCGGCGAAGCGATGAAGCGCGTGCCCGTGTCGATCAAACGTCGGATCGGATACGTATCGCAGGAACAGAACTTCTATCCGTGGATGAACGCCGAGCAGTTGGGGCGGTTCGTCGGTGCTTTCTATCCGACATGGGATGAAGCGGAGTACGGACGCTTGCTTCAGGTGCTCGATATCCCACCTCGCCGTCGGGCCGCCGAGTTGAGTGGCGGCACACGAACGAAACTGGGACTCGCCCTTGCCTTGGCGCCGCGGCCTCCGCTTCTGTTACTCGATGAGCCGACGACCGGCCTGGATCCTGTTGCCCGACGCGAGTTCAACGATTTGGTCGTCGCAATGGTCGCGGAACGAGGGGTCACGGCGTTCTTCTCGTCGCATCTGGTCGATGACGTCGAATCCATCGCGACCCGTGTGGGCATCATCCAGGCGGGTCGCATGCGCATCGAAGGAAAGTTGGGTGAGTTGATGAGCCGCGTCCGAAGAGTGAAGTCGGTCCCGGATTTCGCGCTGCCGTCCGAGTTCCATCGCGTACGTGACGACATCTGGGAGGCGGAACCGGAGGTGTGGGCCGCCGCGGCTTGGTCCGCGGAGACGGTCGTGGCGACGCTTCCACTTGAAGAGATCTTCCTCGCGTACGCACGAACCGACGCCGCCTTGTCTTCCGCAGCATGAGTCTCGCGCTCGTCTCCAAGGAGCTGCGCGAGCACGGCGTGGTCGTGGCTGCAGCGATCGCGATCAGTGCGCTTGCGTTGGCGGGTCTGCTGATGCAGTTGAGCGATCTCGGTGGACGATTCCTGGCTCTCATGAGGTTCACGCCGACGATGGGCATCTTGCTCGCGATGGTGGCGGCCAATCGCCTCTTCGCGCGCGAGTACGCCGGAAAGACGCAGCTCTTTCTCGAGACGATCCCGGTGTCGCGCCTGCGCGTGGTTCTGACGAAGTGGGCGCTCGGGTGCGTGGTTGTCGTCGGAACCATCGTGCTCGCGTGGTACACAAACCTTTGGTTCATCCGCCGCACCGAGGTGATGCCGATCGTCGAGGCGTTGCCCGTGCTTGCTGTAGTAGTCGCGTTTGCGCTCTCGCTTTGGTCATTTGCAGCCATGGCGGGAGTGCTCGGACGGTATCGCTACATGATCTGGCTCGCTGCCGCACTGGGTGTGTTCGTCGCTACGAAAATCGTTGATCTGCCGTTGACCGATCTGCCGCTGTTCCGACTGCTTGGACGCGATGTCGAGATGGGTATTGGCTCACCTCCGATGTCTGCTTTCATCGCGCCGATTGTAATTACGGTGACGTGCTTCGCCGTCGCCATCCTTCTAACTACCGTTGGATCCGGTGCACTGCCAAGTGCGCTCGCACAACGTATGACCGCGCGCGAGAAGGTCTTCGTGCTGATCTGCATCGCGACCACGCTGGTCGTCGTCGATTTGATCGAACCACAGCCGGACATCCCGCCGTATGAGCTCGTCGATGGAGAGCATGTGACCGTTGGACGCGCACAGGCCAGCGTGCTTGTGACCCCTGCGGTGCCGACGGATCGAGCACATGCACTCGCTGACACTCTCGCAAGCGACCTGGATGAGCTCGTTCGTACGTTCGCGATCGATGCGGAGCCGCGCGTATTCATTGTGCCGCAGAGCGGTTGGGATCGCTGGTACATGCAGCGCGCGTCGTTGCGCGGCACACGCGGCATCGTTCTGAAGGCCGCGCCGGATGCGCCGCAGGATATGCTGCGCGCACTCGTCGTTCATTCACTAGTGATCGACGCTACGCTCGGTCGAGCCCAGCGCGAGGACCGTCATGTCCTGCTCGATGGCCTTGCGGCCTGGTGGCCGGTGCGGCAGGACGACGCAACGCGCACGCTATGGTGGTTACGAGCGGCCGCGTTCCCGGATCGAATCACTGAGCGGCATCTGACGAACTGGTCGACCACGAGCGAGCAACTTGGCGACTGCATGAGCCAAGCGGTCGCGTTTGCATCGTTCGAAGCCTTGATGGATACGGTAGGGCAAGAGCGGGCCTTCGATCTGCTTCGTGAGCTGTATGTCCAGCCGCCAGACGATGTTCGTGTTCTGCTGGAGGCATCTCCCGAGGATAGATTGTCGGCGATCGGACTCGAATGGAAAACGCTTGCTGCGCGTACGGAGGCGATGCTCTCGCGGCGACGTGTCGAACATGCTGGCGCGCTCGCACAGCGCGTTCCGATGAGCGCCCGAGTGGAGCTGCAGCATTCGAAGGCGCAGGGATATAGCGTCCTTACTCACGTCGACGGCCTACGTTCGTATTGGGTGCTTCACCATACGCTCGGACCCTGGACAGGAGAGGTGGGGGGGCATTCGCGTTTCGATGTGGCTGGCGCGTCTGCAGTGCTGCCAGTCTCGCCTGCGAGCGGTACGCGCTTGCTCGTTGCGGTGGAAACCGAAGATGAGGCGCTAGGCTGCCCCGTCCGACTTACGGCAACGAGACTCGAAGTACAATGAGCGGCGCACTGCTTCGAAAGGAACTGCGCGAGCTGCTGCCATGGGGCGTGCTGAGCGTCGTGCTTGGCGCGTTCGATGTCCTTGCGGCGTTGCTTCGCCAGCCTGATATGGGACCGCTCAGTCAGACCTATGCGACTCTCGGTGGTCCAAGTGCCGTGTTGTTCTGGTTCATTGCGTTCGCAATCGGCACAGGACTTGCGACGCGCGAGCAGGACGATCGCACACTGGGATTTCTCGATGGTTTGCCGGTCAGTCGATCACGCGTCTTCTTCACAAAGATGTTGGTGGCGCTCGGGCTCGTCATGCTTGCGCCGGTGGTGCAGTTTACGCTCGTGATCACGTTGCATCTGCTCTCGCGCGATTCGTTGGGCCAGTCGCTGAACCTCGATCTGCTGCTGCTGATCTTCGTGCAGCATGCGCTCGCGATGAGTGCGGGTTTACTGATCGGCGCTGCGCTCGGACGGCTGCGGAGCCTCACCTGGCTCGCGTTCGGAAGCCTGGCGGTGGTACTGCTGCTTGCAATGGAGCATTACCCGAAGATGGCTGTGCTCGACCCGACGGACCTTCTTGATGTGCGACTCCACGGCGGTCGTGTCCGCTTCGACGCAGCGGCCGTGCAAACACAACTTGTGTTGTGTGTGGTGGCAGGCTGGCTCGCGTGGCGCGGTTTCACTCGCGCACACCGTGAGCCGATTCTGAATCTCGACCTGTTGACCCGACCCGTCATGAGCGCAGTTGTCTCGACTCTGACGGTTGCGGTTATCGGCTTCGGGATGTATTTGCTGGCAAGGCAGGCAGCTGAGGAGGCAGCAGCGTCGGATGTTGTAGATGTGAGCGACGGAGAAGAGTCGTTCTTTGCGCCAACCCCGCCTGCGCAGACGCAAACCCGCTACTACCGTTTTTCCTATTCCGCCGCCAATGCAGGCGCGGCACGCGAACTCGCCGCACAAGCCGACACGATTTTCGCACAGGTTCACGAGTTGCTTGGCGTGGCGGCCGGAGATGCAATTCAGGTCGATGCATCCGGGTCCACGCAGAACACGCACGGAACCGCGTTCTTTGGTCGGGTGCGCATGATTCTCGACGATGAAGCGCCTGTGGTGCTCGCGCATGAAACGGCCCACGTCGTTTCA
>NZ_LSRW01000111.1:0-7005 GCF_003104955.1 Steroidobacter cummioxidans
GCCCGCGCGCTCGCGACCACACCGGAAATTCTGCTGTTCGACGAGCCCACCTCGGCGCTCGATCCCATCGCCACCGCGAAGATCGAGGAGCTGATCTCAACGCTGCGCGATCAGGTTACGGTGCTGATCGTGACTCACAACATGCAACAGGCCGCGCGTGTTTCGGACTACACCGCCTTCATGTACCTGGGCGAGCTCATCGAGTTCGACGAGGCCGCCAAGATCTTCACGAACCCGAGCAAGAAGGCGACCGAAGATTACATCACCGGCCGTTACGGCTAAGCCCGGTCGACCATGAGCACCCTGGGCGGACCCGATCCGGTGGAAGGCCACACCGCCAAGGCATTCGATGCCGCGCTCTCCGACCTGCGCCTGCAGATCGTGGGCATGGGCGGACTGGTAATCGATCAGGTGTCCTCCGCCGTGCACGCGCTGCTCGATGGCGATGCCGCCATTGCTCAGCTGGTGTTGTCGCGGGAAGCAAAGGTCAACGAGCTGGAGCGCTTCGTCGATCGTGAAGCGTTCCGTCTGATCGCGCTTCATCAACCCATGGCCAGCGATCTGCGCATGGCCAAAGCCGCTTCACGCATCACTGTCGAACTGGAGCGAGCCGGTGATGAAGCGAAGAAAATCGCCAAGTTTGCAGGCCGTGTCGCCACGGGCGAGCCACAAGGGCCGGTGCTCGCAGTCGCACGGTTCCTTCGCCACATGGCCGAGCTGACCACCGGCATGCTTCGCGACGCTGTTCGTGCGCTCGACGAATCGAATGCAGACATGGCCCGCGCGGTACGTGCACGCGATTCAGAGCTCGACAGCGAATTCGCCGCCGCGCTCCGTCAGATCCTGACGCTCGCCATGCAAGACGCTCGATACCTCGGCGCGACCATCGACACCGTGTTCGCGCTCAAAGGCCTGGAGCGCATCGGCGACCACGCCAAGAACATCGCCGAGCAGGTTCTGTTCGTCGCCAGCGGCGAAGATGTGCGGCATACGAAGAAAGGCGCTGCAGCCGGCACTCCCGAGAAATAATTGCACCGCGCTGCCGTCGTCAGATGAGTTGAGTAAAGAACTAAATCTGTCCCTCTCGTCGCGTGCGGTAATCGAACACATCGACTACGTATTGCAAAAAGCGCTCTCCCCGATTGATCCTGTCACGATTGGCGGTGTAGGCTCGGTCTGCATTCGGATACAACAATCATCTCGGCTCAGGGACGGCGCATCTACCCCTGACTGGTTATCGCAAGGGGTACCTCGATATGGATTTCGGCCGCCGTGTTCACTTCGTCTGTTTGTTCCTTTCCTCACTGCTCTTTCAGTCCCTCGCGTTCGGTTCTTCGATTCTTCCGGCGTCGAAAAGCGATTGGATCTACTTCGACAAGTACATCCCTTCTCTGGGCTGCTTTTCCAGTGACACTGAAGCGGCGCAGGCGCGGATCGACTACGATGACGCCGGATCGACCTACGTGTGCAACGCGAGGTTTTCCGGATGGACGACGGCGTGGCCCAATGGTGAAGGCATAACAAACGGGCAATCGGTCTGCCCGCCCTCTGGAATCCCTTTTACATGGGGCGTTCAGCACTACGAGGATCGTCGCTACAATTACGCGCACGAACCCTATTGCAATCAATCGACTACCGAGAACGGGTACGACGTAAGGCGTCACTTCTTCTACTACTGCGCTGACGACGAGAATTACCAGCTATTCACACCGCCCCATGGCTCGGGTCCAGCCATTCCCTGGTGCCGGCTGAAGAACGATAAGCCCGATCCGGACAAGCAACGTCGCGATTGTTGCTCACAGCAGGGCGTTCCTTGCGAGGGCAATCCGATCGATGCTGCAACAGGAAACAAGCTTCAATGCGAAACCGACTACCGCGATAGTGGCTACGTGCCTTTGGTCTTCGAGCGCCACTACAACAGCAGGGGCAACGGCGATGGTTCTCTGGGTGCAAATTGGACACACACCTACAGCCGAAGTATCGAGCATATCGGCATGTCCGTGACCACATCGCTCGCGCGCATACGCAGGCCTGATGGGCGCATCCTCACGTTCGACAACATAACTGGCAGCTGGAAAGCACAGACCGACATTTCTACACGTTTGGTTCGCACGACGAGTCCAGTGGGGTGGACTTATACGGATGACAATGATGTTGTCGAGACCTACGACGACACAGGCAAGTTGCTCTCTATCGCAACCCGCGCGGGGGCCGTGACGACGTTGACGTATGTCGCGGGATTGCTTTCGACCGTCACTGATCCACACGGGCGCCAACTGTCCTTTGCATATGACGCGAGCGCTCGGATCCAAACAGTCACGGTTCCTGGAGGCGCTGCCTATCAGTACGGCTACGACACTGCCAACAACCTCGTCAGCGTTACGGCTCCCGATCTTTCAGTCAGGACTTACATCTACAACGAGTCAATCAATACGAGCGGCGTCATCCTGCCGCATGCGCTAACCGGCATCGTCGACGAGAACAGTCAACGCTATGCAACCTGGAAGTACGATGCGACTGGGCGAGCGATTCGATCAGAGCATGCTGGCGGTGCCGATCGCGTCGATGCTGTCTACAACGTAGACGGCACCATTGCGATTACAGACGCCCTGGGCGCAGTTCGTACGCATACGCTCGTCACTAGGCAGGCCGAGAGAAAGTTGTCCTCCATTAGCGGCGTCCCATGTCGCGAGTGCGGGCAGGCGGCGAGTTATACCTACGACACCAGTGGACGACTGAGTGCCTGGCGAGATGCGCGCAACACGTTATTCCAGAGGACCTATACCGCTGATGGCCGCAACCTAGTGGCTGGCGAGTCGAAGGCTAGTGGGTTAAGTGTGGTCCAGAACACGACGTATACCTGGCATGCCAATTTTAGAACACCACTCACCGTCACTCTCGGCAACCGCCGCACGAGCTTCACGCATGATACTCGCGGCAATGTCCTGACTCGGACGCTCATTGACCTTGGCGCCACTCCCAGTCTGGCACGTACGTGGAACTACACGTACAACAGTCTGGGCCAGGTATTGACGGAGGACGGGCCGCGCACCGACGTTTCCGATGTCACGACCTACACGTATTACAACTGCACCACGGGGTTTCAGTGCGGGCAGATTGAGACGATCACAAACGCGCTCGGTCACGTCACGACGTACAACACGTACAACGCCCATGGCCAACCGCTCACGATCACCGATCCGAATGGTGTCGTGACGACGCTCACGTACGATGCGCGCCAGCGCCTCACGTCACGTACAGTAGGATCAGAGCAGACGACCTTCGACTATTGGCCGACCGGAAGTTTGAAAAAGGCAACGCTCCCCGACGAGAGCTTCCTCGAGTACACCTATGACGCTGCCCATCGTCTTACCGAGATCGAAGACGCGGAAGGCAACCGCATCGTCTATACGCTCGATGCGAAAGGCAATCGCACGACCGAGAACATCTACGATCCCACCAGCGTTCTGACCCAGACGCGCACGCGTGTCTTCAATACGCTCAATCAGTTGTGGAAGGAGATAGGCGCAGCTGGCACGGTGAGCGTGACGACGGAATTTGGCCACGACGACAATGGCAATGAGACGAGCGTCAACGCGCCGCTCGGCCGCAACACGTTGCGGACGTATGATGAAATCGATCGACTGAAGCAGGTCACTGACCCGCTTCTCGGTGTCACCAAGTATGCATACAACGTATTGGATCAGCTCATTGCGGTCACTGATCCGCGCAACAAGATCACATCGTACACGTACAACGCATTAGGTGACCTGAAACAACAGGTGAGTCCTGATACAGGGACGACCACGAACACATACGACTCAGGTGGAAACCTTGCGACAAGCACAGATGCGAGGTCCAAGACTGGCACGTATGCCTATGACGCGCTGAATCGGGTCACGAGCGTGATCTACGCCGATCAGGCGATCGGCTACACCTACGATTCGGGCACGGGTCAGCGCGGCAGGCTCACGCAGCTCACGGACAACTCAGGCTCGACGGGCTGGAGCTACGATACGCATGGCCGTGTGCTCTCGCGGCAGCAAACGATGGGTTCGGTCAGCAAGAGCGTCGGCTACAGCTACGACGCCTACGGGCGCTTGGGCACGCTCACCTTGCCCTCGGGTAATGTCATCACATATGGATATGCGAACGGCAAGGTGGTGAGCCTAACGTTGAATGGTTTGACGACCTTGCTGTCGAATGTCCTCTATCGCCCTTTTGGTCAGATAGCGGGCTGGACGTGGGGCAACAGTACGCTTGCGGTTCGCGAGTATGACCAAGACGGAAAGATCACGCTGGCGGACAGCGCGGGCTTGAAGACCTATGCCTACGATGATGCCTTCCGTATCACCGGAATCACGGATGCAACCGACCCAACTCTAAGTCAAGCCTACGACTATGACTTGCTCGATCGACTCACGAGCGCCACTGGCACGAGCCTCAATCAGAGCTGGACGTACGACGCGAACGGCAATCGCCTGACTCAAGGCGGCAGCCAAAGCTCAACGTATACGGTCGCGTCAGCAAATAACCGCGTCAGCACCATTGGCGGCGCGCTCACGAGAACTTATGGCTATGACTATGCAGGTAACACTACGAGCGATGGTTCGGCGACGTACACATACAACGATGCGGGTCGAATGGTCTCGGCCACGAAGGCGGGCGTGACCTCAAACTATGCGCTCAACGGCCTCGGTCAGCGTGTGCGTAAGACCACGAGCAATGTGTCGAGCTACTTTGTCTACGATGAAGCGGGTCACCTCATCGGAGAGTACGGCAACTCGGGAAATCTCATGGCAGAGACGGTTTGGTTCGGCGACATTCCGGTCGTGGTGCTGAAGCCGAATGGCAGCGGCGGTGTGAATGCGTTCTACATCCACACGGATCATCTCGACACGCCGCGGAAGATCTCGCGACCGAGTGACAGCGTAATTGTGTGGCGGTGGGACTCGGACCCGTTTGGAACTAGCACCGCCAATCAGGATCCGGATGGGGATGCGCAAGCGTTCGCTTATGGTCTGCGGTTTCCTGGACAGTACTTGGACTCCGAGATCGGGTTGCACTACAACTACTTCAGGGACTATGACCCGGCGACGGGTCGATACATCCAGAGCGATCCGATTGGCCTGAAAGGCGGGCTCAACACGTATGTTTACGCTGCCGCCGATCCGGCGAGAAAGGTCGATCCACTAGGGTTGAGCCCGAAGAGTCCGCATCCGCTCAATCCTCAAGACTGGGAATGGATTCCGGATCCGAAAGGTGGGCAGGCCTATCCGCCGCCACCGCCAGTCTTTCCTGATGATCAGCTCACATGCAAACGAATTTGTGACTACATGCTCGTTGGGCTCTGTCAGGGGCTTACGAGCTTGGCGGAAAGAGGGAAATGTATTGCCGATTGGAAGAGCTGGTGCTTTGACTGTACGGAAAACAACAGCGCCTGCCAACCACCGCCGAGCAGTTCCCGGCGCTTCGCAGCGGCGAGTTCGAGGAGATTGATGTGAATAGGATCGTTGTCGGTGCGGCTATCGTCGCGTTAGTCATTGGCGTCGCTGCGGGCGGCTACGGTGGGATGCTCTACTCACGTAACCAGTGGGGATTGGAGCTTTTGGAGCGCACATACAGAGACGCTGAGCAGCAGGTTAGGTTTTACGAGAAGCTTAGAGCGCTTCAGGCGGCGGGTGAGTATAAGCGCGTGGCCGACGCACTCGATAGTCAGCTGGAGATGGCGCGACTCTCCTCTCGCGCTGCCGAGATGGCGATGAAAGAACCACGGCCCGCAGAATAGTTGGCATTCAAGACGATTTCAGATTGAGAGGGCTTCCGTTTTCGTCGGTGATCCAAGACTGACAGTGGCAATTCGCCGCCATCGCCATTTACATGCTGGTTTAGAATCCCTCCTTGACGGAACAGCGCTTCGTGGTCCTGTTCTCCACAAAAACTCGATCTGTAGCTCTGAAATGGCCGGCGGGGGCAACTGTGGCATGATCATGGCGTGCTGCGCCCGTTCCCCATGATCGTCCGACTAACCTGGGATCTGATCCTGTGGTGCGGGCTCTTGCTTCGGTCGCGCCAGTCATTGGAGGCGGGGATACTTTATCCTGCGTTGGCAGCTGGCGTTGTACCGAGAGCGCGGGGTGAAGCCAAGGAGGGTGGATGCAACAACGCGTGTGAGCTTGGCGCTGCTGTCGCGCTGTTTCGATTGGCGTAGCGCTCTGGTGGTGGTGCGGCCGGAGACGCTCATCGGCTGGCACAGGGGCAGGCTTCCGGCTCTTTTGGAGATGGAAGTCGCGGGCTGGGCGGCCGCCGATTCCGAAAGAGGTCCGCGAACTGATCAGACGGATGGCGGAAGAGAATCCCGTGTGGGGTCAAGAGCGGATCGCAAACGAGCTGCTGCTGAAGCTCGGTCTTCGAGTCTCGCCTCGCGCGGTAGCGAAGCACATGCCGCGACCGGCGCCGGGTCGGCCGAGGGGAAGTCAGCGGCGGTCGACCTTCCTTCGCAACCACGCGCGGGGTGTGATCGCCTGTGATTTCCTTGTCGCGGTGACCAGCACGTTTCGAGTGCTATACGTGCTGGTTGTCATCGAACACTACAGCCGTCGGCTCATTCACTTCAATGTGACGGCGCATCCGACTGCGGAGTGGACGCGGCAGCAACTGGGCGATGGCGGTGGGATACGAGGAGCAATATGAGTACCTGCTGCATGATCGCGACGCCATCTTCTCGGCGGAGTTGGATGGGTCTATCCAGCGGCTGGGGCTGCGCGTGTTGAAGAGCCCGCCGCGCAGTCCTAAAGCGAACTCCATCTGCGAACGCGTCATCGGGACCATTCGCCGAGAGTGTTTGGACTGGCTCATTCCGCTCTCGGCGGCTCATCTGCGTCAGACGCTGAAATCATGGGTGGCACATTACAATCGCGGGCGCCCCCACTCAGCGTTGGGGCCAGGCGTTCCCGATCCGCCTGTGGATCTCTCGGTGCCGTTGGCGAAGTCGCGGCATCGACT